>JANWWR010000214.1 GCA_025055835.1 Gemmatales bacterium
CTCCGTCAGGAACGGGCACCGAAATAGAAGGCGATCACCGCACAGAGAATGGCTTCAAAGGTGAACGGATCGAAATCGAATTGGCCCTGCACGCTCGGTTTGACGAAGAACTCGAGGACCACGTCAACAACCAAAAGCAGCAGAGCGATGAGGGAAGCCCAGGCCATGAAGTTCTGATAAATCGGCGAGTTGCTCCACGGTCCGATGCGCAGCACATGGCCGATCAGAAAGCCGATCATGATGGCGAACATCAGCGGCGGGACTTTCCAGACTTCGGCCGGGTCCGGAGTCAGGCGAGCGATCAATTCATCGTGATTGGTGAAATACTGGTAGCCCAGGATGCCTAGAAACGCCACGGTGAGCAGGACGCGGATGGTGCCGCGAGGCAGATACAGAGGCGAATAGACCTTCTCATCGGGAGGTCGAATCGAACGCCCGTGAGCGATGTAGAACAACAGCACCATCGGCAGCAGGGCGAAGAGAAACAGCGGGATCCGCAGCGGCGGCGACCCTTCTGGCACCGGGTAAACCGCCAGCACGAGAAACATGCCGGTAATAAAAATGCTGAGGATCGCTCGAACGCTTCCCGGGGGCAGGCCAAGCGGATAGTTGATACGCTGCGCTGCATTCGACATGGACGATTCTCCCGGGGCCAGAACGGAGGAAGCGGCTTGAAGGTCCGGCCGCCTCACCCCATATCATCGCCTTCTATAGTTGCCTTCGTCAGGAGGCCGGGGCCATTTAGTCTCCTGCCATCTTATCGCAACAGGCGCATCCTGTCTTCGGGCCAGATGATGAGGCCCACCACGCCTTCGATGCAGGAGCGCGGCAGGGCGTAGGGCGGATGACCGGGCAGCGGCGTCGTCCACATGCGGGAGTCGTGGCCGCGGATGGAGAAGTCGTCCAGCACAAAATATTCGTCTTCTCCCAGGGCGGCGGGATTGTCCGGCGTGCCCCACAGGGCCGGTCGCCCGTCGAACTGGTGCAGGGTGAACTCGAGGCCTTCCAGGGCGGCGGGAAGCGGCATCGCCTCGCCGTTGATGAACACCTTTCCCTCGCGGATGTAAACCTCCTCCCCCGGAAGACCGACGACCCGCTTGGTGAAGGTCACCTGCCGACGCGGGTCCCGGTAGGTGACGAGGTCCCAGCGGCGCGGCTCGACGATCTTGTTGATGACGAAGCGGTCGGCCCGCCAGATGGTCGCATCCATCTCGGAAACCTGGCAGCATTTGCGGCAGTCTCCGCACATGCCGAAGCGGGCGCCTGGCGGTTCGTGTTCGAAGTTCGTCGTGTAGGGAACAAATGCCGTCCCGCCGCAGTGCGGACAGATGCCGACGTGATGCAAGGCCAGCAAGGTCGGGGCCATCGAGTTTGACCGCAGGTACGCAATCTCCATGACATACGGCTGCACCACGAATTGCAGCAGCAGCCACACGAGGACGAACGCTGGCAGCGCACTGAACCAGCCGCCCAGGATCTGAACCAGATTCGCTCGCAGGAGCAGAAGCGACACGAGACAGGCCCAGAGGATGCCGAGCACTCCTGTCACCATCAGGGCGATATGCGGGGCGTACCAAACGCCTTCGGGCAGCGGGATGTTCGTCATCCCGCGATACAGGACCAGCCAACCGGCGGTGGAAATGGCCATGGCTCCGAAGGCCCAGGCAAACCTTGACCGCCGCGCCCGGGTCACTCTCAGCCCGATCCAAAGCCCCGTGGACAGGATCAGCAGGCAACCCAGGAACACGGCAACGACCAATGCCAGGGTGGTCATGGCAAGGCACCTTGCTTAGCTCGCCTCTCATCCCTGCCGACGAAGGAGAAAGTCCCGAAAGGTAGCGATCCCGAGCGCGGCTGTATCGAACCGAGCGGAGCCGATGCCGAGACGCGTGCTCCGCTCGGTCCAATTCTGCTTTCCACTTACTTCTTCACCGGCGAACCGGCGATGCGAATCTGCGTCGAGAGATGATACGGCAGACCGTCGATGTCGTAATCGAGTTCGCAGTAGAAGGCCAGGCAGCCTTCCTTGGGAGGATCCACCAGGCCAACGACCTTGGTGCCGTTGACCTCCGCCGGTTTCTCGACCCACTTGGCCGGTCGGAAGTCGCGCGTCGGGGCCTGGGCCACCCACAGCCGAGCACCCTTGACCGGCTCCGACGACTCGACCCGGATGCGGAGTTTGCCGTCCGCGTCGTCGTGCTTCCAGGTCAGCTTCGGCATCGGGTTGTCCACGGTGTAATGCCGCACGAACGCCGCCAGGCCGTTGGCTGCCTGGGCAACCTGGTCCATCGGCAGCAGCTTGTCCTTCTGCCGCAAGTCATGCCCCGCGTTGGGGACGTACAGCACCCATTTATCGCCCTTGAGATCGTCCCAGTAGAGGTTGAGCGCGTCGGTCGTCCAGTAGGGGTCATTGTTGCCGTTGACAATCAGCTTGGGCAGTTCGAGCTTCTCCCGATACATCCACGGATCCACCATGCTCCACAGCTTCACCGCTTCCTTGGTATCGGGCATCGGCAGCAGGCCGCGCTCGGTGTAGTCGTGAATCATCTCGCTGTACCGGCCGAAGGAGTACAGCTGGTGCTCGCCCTGCTTTTTCATGTTGAGCACGTCGATGACGAACGGAGCGATGGCCTTGACCCGCGGATCGCCGGTCGCTCCCGTCAGCCAACTCGTCCAGCCGCGCTTCGAGGCCCCGGAGACGATGAATTTCTCGACCGGCTGGTTCCATTCCTTCTTGGAGAACTCCTGAATGGCGTCCATCGCCTTGATCACGCTCTTGACCATGGGGAACAGCAAAGGCCAGTTCTCATCCTTGGTTTCCAGATAGCGGACAAAGGTCTCGGCGATCAGCGCGTCTTCCTTCTTGTTGCCGAGCAGAGGCTGGTTGGGGATGTTGTAGAGGAAGGCGACCGGAGCCTGGACCCGCTTCGCCAGTTCAAAGGCGAACGCCTGATTGGCCGGACTGGCGTTGCCGCCGGTGTTCCACAGGAGCATGGTCTTGTTCGGCTTGGTTCCAGTGGGCTGATAGATTTGGATCTGATGTCGCCAGACGATGTCCTGCCAGTTCTGCGAGGTCATCTGGAGGTCGTACACGATCCCCTGGGGAGTTTCCTTCTTCTCGACCAGCCGCCATTCAAAGACGCTCTCCGGGCGCTGGACGTACTGGTGGAGGTCCGCTCGGACGGGTACCAGTCCCAGCACCCCGAAGACGAACAAACCCCAGCCAGCCGTTGCGACGCCGATCTGCCTGCCGCTCACGATGCCACCTCCTCGGTCATGACGGTTTCGTGAAAACCTGATGAGCTGCGGCCGCCGACATGGACTGCCGCCTGACGCGGATATCATAATCGTGTCCCCTCGAAAAGCGACAGGATTCGGTCGGAAAATGCCGGAGAAAACGGCAACCGGAACGGTTGCGGTGAACGGGTCAACGATGGGAAGTGGTGAACCGATGGGAGTCGGAGGCTGCCACCGCTTTGTGAAGGGCCGCCGGTTTGCCTTGCCCCTGACACCCGCATAGCCAATAATGGCATTCGCTCGATCGCTCAAGAGCTGACAACCGATTGGGCTTCCCCTCGCACCGATCGCCTCTGACTCGCAGTTCATGGGATGTTGGGAGAATAGGGCCAGCATGAGGTCGGAAGATCCACGAAAGCCCGCGGCCGATGCTTCGGGAGCCGCTCCGTCGCCCTTACCCTGGGCACCTGGCGGCGCTGCCGACCGGACCGCACCGCATCCGACCCGACCCTCCGTCTCGCCGCACGCCCTGGACGAAGATTGGGAAATCGCCCGCAATCAGGGCATCGGCCCGCTGTCGCACGCCGGGCTGATCACGGAGGGGCCGGACAGCTTCGTCCTGGGTGGATTCAAGCTCGTTCGCAAGATCGGTCTGGGCGGCTTCGGGGCCGTCTATCTCGCCGAGGATCAGCGGGACGCAAGACACGTCGCCCTGAAGGTGCTGGCCCGTTCCAAGGCCGTCCGGGCCGACTACGTCCAGCGGTTCATCCGCGAAGCCCGCACCCTGGAGCGGCTCAACCATCCGAACATCGTCCGGGGCTTCACTCACGGCGAGGAGCAGGGCTGGCACTACTTCGCTATGGAATACGTGGATGGCGACAGCCTCTTCCGCTGGCTGCACCGGCTGGGACGGCTCAGCGTCGCCGACACGCTGCACATCGCCCTGAAGGTCGCCGACGCTTTGGCCTATGCCCATGAACGCAACCTCATCCACCGCGACATCAAGCCGGAAAACATCCTGCTGACCCGCGACGGACAGGTGAAGCTCGCGGATCTGGGTCTGGCCAAGGAACTCGACGAGGACATGTCCCTGACACGGACCGGGACCGGCTTCGGCACGCCGTACTACATGGCTCCGGAACAGGCACGCAACGCCAAGTACGTCGATCACCGCTCCGACATCTATTCCCTGGGCACGACGCTCTATCATTGTCTGACGGGTCGGCTTCCCTGCCGCGGCGAAACCGCCCTGGAGATCATTCTGTCCAAGGAACAGGATCCCTACGTCCCGATTCGCAAGTATCGGCAGGATGTTCCCGATCGCGTGGATCTCCTCGTCGCCAAGATGCTCGCCCGCAAACCCTCGGAACGCTATCAGTCGTGCCGGGAACTGATCGAGGACATTCAACGGCTTGGAATCGCTTCCGCCACTCTGCAATTCATCCGGGACACGGTAGAACCCGACCCGGACACCCTCGATAACGACTCCTACGAGAAAACTCGGGAGATCCAAGTCGCCCTGCATGGCAGTAGCGAACCGCCACCCGCCCCGGCGAAGCAGCCGCCCGTCCGTCCGCTGGATCACTGGTGGTACATCCGCCACCGCAAACGCAACGGGGAAGTCGCCACGGAACTGCTGACGACGGCCCAGATTCGCGGCCTGCTGGAAGACCCGAACTTCGATCTGGACGCCCAGGTCTGTGACGAACCCGACGGCGAATTCCGACCGCTGATCAGCTTCCGCGAGTTTCAGGACGTGTTTCGTCGGGTCCAGAACGCCCGGGCTAGAAGCAGACTGGAAAGCCGAAGTTCCCAACTCAAGCAGGTCTATTCCCGGGTCCACGATCAGTTGATCCAGGAAGAAATCCGCCGGGAGGAGGAACGCAAACAAAGCCAGATCACCGAGGACGAACGCCTGGTGCAGGAGGGCTTGGAATCCCTGAAGAGGATCTGGAAACAGGTGCCGCTCGAAAAGGTGCGGCAGGCGGCGGACAAGCAGGTGGAGAAGGTCCGCGAGATGGCTGCCGATGCCGAGGGACGTCGCCAACTGATCAGCTACGCCGCCCTGGCCGGGGCCGTCCTCGGTCTGTTGGTTCTGCTCCGCATCCTTTACGGTTTGCTCAGTTGGTTGATCTTCTAGGGCGTTTCCGGTGCGTCCCTGTCCTTCTGCCGACGGCTCCCGGCTCCTGCCTCGGTTTCCTCGTCTTCGTCGAAGATTCCGCTTTCGTCCACCACGACGGCCTTGAGGGAAAGCGTCCCGGCGGCGACCACGAGAGCAGCGGCGGCCAACGACGGCTCCTGCGTCGGCAGGGGATGCGAAAAGAGCAAATCGCTGGTCTGGCGGTCCTGGGTCGTGAACTGCGGCGCGGGATGCTCCGTGTTCTGGGCCAGGACCAGTTGCTCGGACGGCACCGGCAGGGCCGGCGAGACTCCCCCGGAAACGATGAACGCACCCAGCCTGGCTAGTTCTTCCATCTTTCGGCCCTCCGCATGCCGGCCCCGTGAAGCCGTAGCGCTTGTGGCGAAGTCCATTGTCCTTTCGGGTGGTGCGGAAGTCCACCGTCTTTCGTCGTTCTTTCCGCTTCCGACCGGCCACTGAAGCTGGAGAGAACGGCCCTCGCGGACGGCATTGCCTAGCTTGACCGATTTTCTCGGCACATCTATAATGCGAAAGTCACGGGAACAGGCAGCAACGCCCCAAGTTACTGCGATGCTTCCAGTTGTGTCATCGTCCAGGCTCAGCGAGAGGCGTTCGCCGCGAGGCACCCCTTCCGATTCCGCATCCGTTCGCCGTGGGCCAATCCGGCGTTTCGAGGGTTCGTGTCGTGGCTGACGACCAGGTCAGCATGGTCAAGCAGGCCAATGACATCGTCGAGGTCATCGGCGAATATCTGCCTCTGAAGAAGCGTGGGCGGACCTATCTGGGCCTTTGTCCCTTTCATGATGATCACCACCCGTCCTTCAGCGTCGATCCGACGCGGCAGATTTTCCGTTGCTGGGCCTGCGGCAAGGCTGGGGATGTGATCGCCTTCGTGCAGGAACGGGAACGCCTGGGCTTTCGCGAAGCCTTGGAACTGCTGGCCCGGCGGGCCAACATCCCGCTGCGCAGGTCCCGTTCGCCAGGGGAGCAGAACGAACGGCTGCGGCTTTTCGATCTGATGAAATGGGCCGAGGAACGCTACCACCATTTCCTGCTCACCGCCCCGGAAGCGGAAGCCGCTCGGGACTATCTGGCCCAGCGTGGGCTGACGCTGGACACGATTCGCCGGTTCGGCCTGGGCTATGCTCCCGAGTCGTGGAGTTGGCTGGCTTCGCAGGGAGAACGGGCCGGTTGGCCAGACGATCTGCTCGTGACGGTCGGGCTGACGGCGCGGCGGGACAGCGACGGTAGCTGTTATGACCGCTTTCGCGATCGGGTGATGTTTCCCATCCGTGACGTTCGGGGACGCACCGTGGGCTTCGGCGGGCGCATCTTGCCCTCAAGTCCGAACGCTTCGACCGCGCCCAAGTATTATAATTCAGCCGACACCCCGCTCTTCACCAAGAGCGATCACCTGTACGGACTGGATCAGGCCCGCTCGGCGGGTGAAAAGGAAGGCTATCTGGCGATAGTCGAGGGGTACACGGACGTTCTGATGGCCCATCAGATGGGCATCCAGCACGTCGTGGCCACCCTGGGCACGGCGCTGAACGTCCGGCATATCGTGCAACTGCGGCGTTACGTCCCCCGTGTCGTGCTGGTGTTCGACGCCGACGCGGGCGGGGAACGAGGGGTGGATCGAGCCTTGGAACTGTTCGTCAGCCAGGATGTCGATCTGGCCGTGGCCACGTTGCCGACCGATCTCGACCCGTGCGACCTGCTTTTGCGCCACGGGCCGGACGCCTTCCGCGACATCCTCCGCCGAGCGGTGGACGCCCTCGATTACAAACTCGACCGCGAGATGACGCCGGACAGGCTGGCTACGGTGAGCGGACAGCAACGGGCGCTGGACAACGTGCTGAGCATCCTGGCCGCCGCACCGGAGATGCCCGGGCAACAGGGCACCGTCCGCCGCGATCTGATCCTCACCCGCATCGCCCAGCGTGTCCGCATGGACCTCCGCAGCGTCTGGAACCGCTACCGGGAACTGGTGCGTCAACGCCGCAAATCCTCGGAGAAGCCTCAGGCGATTCCCGCGTCCACGCCGGAGACTTCCCCCCGATCCGCCAAGGCGGATCCCGCCGAGGTCCAGCTCTTGCAAGTGCTGCTGGCGGAACCAGCCCTGGTTGGCCGGGCCTTGGCGGGAGTGCGGCTGGACGATCTGCGTCACCCCGGGCTGCGGCGGTTGTTAGAAATACAGTACGGCTTGCACGCCGAGGGCATCGAGCCGTCCGTGGATCAGTTGCGGCTTCGCCTGGACGATAATCCGCCGCTGGCGGCAGCGGCGCTGCGGCTCCAGGTGCAGGGTCTGGACGTGCCCGATCGGCCCGCGGTGCTGGACCAACTGATGCAGACCTTCAAACGGCGACGGGAAAAGCTCCTGGCCGGTCGGCTTCAGGGGCAATTGCAGAGCATCCCCAGCGATGCCCCCGTGCCGGTGGAACTGTTGCGGAAATTGCAGGAGATCGCTGAGGAACCTTGAGGCAGCGGTCCGGTCCGCGTCGGGAAGGCAGCACGACGACGGACGGCCGCGGAGGCGGACAGAGTTGAGGCCAAAGCCGGGAGAGAGCGACGAGCATATAATTGCCAACGGCACGGAGGCCTGCCGTCGGGGATGTCTTCCCGCATCCTGCTCCCGGTCGAATCCCCGAACAAAGCGCGAGGAGGGATTGGATGGAAAAGATGGACGAAGGGCTGAAGTCCCTGATTGAGTCCGGCAAGCAGAAAGGCTACCTGACTTTCTCTCAGGTCAACGACTATCTGCCCGACGACGCCCTGCATCCCGACAAGCTCGACAAGCTGCTTTTGCTTTTGGAGGAGCAAGGCATCGAGCTGATCGACGAGTCGGAGGCGGAAGACCGCGAAGCCGCCGGCACGGGCGAACGCGAATCCCACGGTGACGATCTGGACCTCGGCAGTGCCGACGACGGCGAGGAATCCTCCGGGCACATCGACGATCCGGTGCGGATGTACCTCACCCAGATGGGGGCCATCCCGCTTCTGACCCGCGAGCAGGAAATTTCCCTGGCCAAGAAGATCGAGGTCACCCGCAAACGCTTCCGTCGCAAAGTGCTCGAATGCGACTACGCCCTGGCCAACGTCGTCGAGACCTTGCAGCGCGTCCATGCCGGCGAACTGCCCTTTGACCGCACGGTCAAGATTTCCGTCACGGAGAACCTGGAGAAAGACCAGATTCTCCATCGCATGCCGCACAATCTGAAGACCCTCGAACATCTGATGGCCCAGAACGTCGAGGACTTCGAACGCAGCCTCGACCCCAACCTCCCCGAAGAAGAAGTCCGCCGTCTCCGCCGCAATCTCCGCAATCGCCGCCGCAAGTGCGTCACGCTCGTCGAGGAACTGAGCATCCGCACCCAGCGGGTCCAGCCGCTGATGAAGAAGATGGAGCAGATGGCGGCCCGCATGGAGGAACTGGAACGGCAGCGGGAGATCCTCAAGAACCGGCCCGGCAGCCGCGAAGACCTGGCCAACGTCGAAGCCGAACTCCGCGACCTGATGCTGAAGACGCTGGAGACTCCGGCCAGCCTCCGCAAGCGCGTCGAGATCATCAAGAAGCGCTTCAGCGAGTACGAAGAGGCGAAGCGGGCCTTGTCCGGCGGCAATCTCCGCCTGGTCGTCAGCATCGCCAAGAAGTATCGCAATCGCGGCCTGAGCTTCCTCGACCTGATCCAGGAAGGCAACACCGGCCTGATGCGGGCGGTGGACAAGTACGAATATCGCCGGGGCTACAAGTTCAGCACCTACGCGACCTGGTGGATCCGTCAGGCCATTACCCGCGCCATCGCCGACCAGGCCCGCACCATCCGCATCCCCGTCCACATGATCGAAACCATGTCCAAACTCCGCAACGTTTCCAAGAAACTGTTGCAGGAGAAAGGACGCGAGCCGACCATCGAGGAAACCGCCAAGGCCGCCAACATCCCCATCGAGGAAACCCGCCGCGTCCTCAAGATCAGCCGCAACCCCATCAGCCTCGACCGCCCCGTCGGCGAAAGCGAGGACAGCTATTTCGGCGAGTTCATCGAGGACGACAGCGCCGAGTCGCCGGTCAATGCCGCGACCCAGGAAATGCTCAAGGACAAGATCGAACAGGTGCTCAAGACCCTGACGTATCGGGAACGGGAAATCATCAAGCTCCGCTATGGACTAGGCGACGGCTACACCTACACGCTGGAGGAAGTGGGCCGCATCTTCAAGGTGACGCGCGAGCGCGTCCGGCAGATCGAGGCCAAGGCCGTCCGCAAACTCCAGCATCCGGTTCGGAGCCGACAGTTGGAGGGCTTTCTAGACAGTTTCCAGCGCGGCCGATGACGGCCGCCCGAACCGCCGGTCCCGTGGGATCGGCGGTTTTTTTATGGGCCAAGCGCACACACCAGCCATGACCGTCAACGAACTGCTCCGCGAACTTCATCGCCTGCATCTGAAAATCCACGATCTGCGCGAGGAGGCCGAGCGGGCACCACGACGGCTGCGGGCCGCCCAGGCCAAGATCGACGCCGCTTCCAAGGCCCTCCAGGAACTCCTCGACCGCATCAAACATCTCAAGGTCGAAATCCACCAGAAGGAGATCACCGTCAAGGAGCATCAGGCCAAGATCGAACGCTATCAGGGCCAGATGAAGGCCATCACCACCACCAAGGAATACGACGCGCTGCGTCACGAGATCGAGAACGAGCGGCTGGCCATCACCGTCATCGAGGATCAGATTCTCGAAGTGATGTTGCAGATGGAACAGAAACAGGCCCAGGTTCCCGCCCTCGAAGCCGAGGTGCAGAAAGCCAAGGCCGAGTATGCCAAGGTCGAGGCCGAGGTCGGCGGACGCCGTGACGAGTTGTACTCCCAGCTTGCCGAGGCTGAGGCTGAGCTGAAGCAGTTGGAACAGCACCTCAGCGGCGATCTCAAGAGCATCTATCAGCGGGTCGTCAAGGCCCACGGCGGAGCGGAGGCCCTGTGCGAACTGCGGGACGGCTACTGCACCGGCTGTCAGACGCAGGTCACCTTGCAGCAGCAGATCGACGCCGAGGCCAACCGGATCGTCGTCTGCCACTCCTGCGGCAAGCTGCTCTACCTCCCCGCCCGTTAAGTTTCATCGCTTCGCGGTTGCCGCTGCCGTCCGCTGCTGCCCGCCGCCTGTCACTGCCCTGTCACTCGTTTTCCGCGATACTGGAACGGATCGCTCCTGACGATTTCCAGCACCAATCGGCTGAAGCGGTTGCCGTCCCGGGCGACGGCGGAGGCGATGTCGTCCACGACGCACTTGTCGTAGGACTCCAGCCCGCGGCCCAGGGCGTAGGTGAGCATGCGGTCGGCCAGGCACCTGCGGAACTGATCCTCGCGCTTCAGAAGAATCTGCTTGAGTTCCTTGGCGTTGGCGAACTTCTCCCCGGACGGCAAGACGCCCGACGGATCGATGTCGAAATTGCCGTCCCTGGTCCGCCACATGCCGATGGCGTCGTAGTTCTCGAAGGCGAAGCCGATCGGGTCCATGCGCTGGTGGCAACTGGCGCAGGTGGGATTGCTGCGGTGCTGCTCCATCCGCTGCCGCAGCGAGCCTTTCAGCACGGATTCCTTGTCCTCGGGAAGTTCGCCGGCGTCGGGAGCGGGGGGAGGCGGCGGGGTGTTGAGGATGTTCTCCAGCACCCACTTGCCGCGCTTCACCGGCGAGGTCCGCGTCGGGTTCGAGGTCACGGTCAGGATGCTGGCCTGGGTCAGGAGGCCGCCGCGCTGATCGCCGGTCAACTGCACCTTGCGGAACTGACTGCCGCGGATACCGCGGATGCCGTAATGCCGGGCCAGCCGCTCGTTGACAAAGGTCCAATCGGAATCGAGGAACTCCAGGATACTGCGGTCCTGCCGCATGATTTCCAGGAAATACAACTCGGTCTCCCGAATCATGGCCCAACGCAGGGCTTCGTCGAACTCGGGGAACAGGTCAGGATCGGGCTGGAATGTCTTGAGACTGCGGAGCTGGAGCCATTGACCGGCGAAGTTCTCCACCAGGGCGACCGATTTTTCGTCTTGGAGCATGCGGCGGACCTGGGCTTCGAGGACGGCCGGTTTCCGCAGGTCGCCCTTCTCCGCCAGGGCGAACAGTTCGTCGTCGGGCATTGACGACCACAGGAAGTACGACAGTCTCGTCGCCAGTTCAAAGTCGCTGATGGGATGCGAACCGTCGGGCCGGGTCGGAGGCCGATCCAGTTCCACCTTGAACAGAAAGTGTGGGGACACGAGCACCGCGGTGAAGGCGAGTTGCACGGCCTTCTCGAACGGTTCGCCGTTCTTAATCCCCATGTCGTACAGCATCAGCAGCCGCTCCACCTCGTGATCCGTGACTGGCCGACGATAGGCCCTCGTGGCGAAGCGGGCGATGTTCTTCCGGGCCGCCTCCCGCGCCGGCGTCTTGTCGTCCGGGAGGGCGACGAGGAGACGCCGACCGATCTCGTTGACCGGCGGAACGTACTGATCGAGCGGACCTTCGATCTCGAAACTGAGCACGACGAGGTTGCGGTCCCGCTGATTGGGTTCGGGGTGATCGGGATTATAGAAGTCGTTCAGGAAGGCGACGGCCAGGCGGCGTTTGCCGGGCTGTGGGCGGAAGCGTACCTCGAACCGGCCCGGACGCACTTCCCGATGCGGCACTTCGACGGTCTGAAGGTCGCGGTCTTCGTAGCGGATGGCCATGCGGCACGGCTCGTTCCCCGCTTGTTGACCATAGCAGCGGACGCGGAAGATGTACTCGGCCTCGGCCGGGAACTCGTGCATGACGTACACCTCGCCCTGGGTGAACAGCACCCGCGGACCGTCACCTCCGGTGTCCCGCAGAGTGGATTGCAGAGCCCGCCCTTCGTAGCGTTGGAGCGGTCGGGTCGAGGCCTTGGGATCGACCGCGAAGGCCGTGGCCATGATCTTTTCGGCTGCGTTCAGGTACTTTTCCAAGAGCATCGGTGGGAGCGACAGGACATCGCCGATGTTGTCGAAGCCGTAGCCCACGTCGTCGGCGGGAAAGTCGTCGGCAGGTTGAAACTTCACGCCGACCAGGTCGCGGATGGTGTTGTTGTACTCCGCCCGGTTGAGCCTGCGGATGGTGACGCGGCCCGGCTGGCGGTTCCTGGTGCAGTCCACCGCGGCGATTTTCTGCTCGATCCAGGAAGCGACCCGCTCGACCTCCTGGGCGGTCGGTTTCGGCTTGCCTTCCGGCGGCATGGTCCCGTCACGGAGGTTTTGAACGACCAGGTCCCAGGTGTCCTTGAACTTGACGATGTCGGCCTCCTCCCGAAACCTGGCCAGGTCCAGGCCGCCCTTGGGCTTGTCGCCGCTGTGGCAGGAGTGGCAGTATTTGGCTAACAGCGGCTGGATGTCGCGGGCGAAGGAGGCTGGGTGAGCGGCGGCATGTCCGGTGGCGGGATCGGCAGTCAGCGGAGCGACCACGCCGACGACCAGCAGACCGGCGACAACAACCAACAGGATGATCACGAGGCGGTTGGTCATCGGCATCGCGTAGGCACATTGTCCGGCCATCGTCTGATCTCCGCTGTGTTGCTCTGTTCAGGATGCCTACATCAATTCTTGGATCGGCTGGCCGAAGGGCAAGATGTCGATGGGCCGACCGGCTTCGTTGATGAACTGCTGCTTGGGGTGAATGCCCAGGTGGTGGTAGATGGTGGCGAGCACGTCTTGGGGCGTCTTCGGGTTCGCTTTGGGAAAGGCCCCTTTTTCGTCGGAACTGCCGACGACCCGACCGCCCCGCACCGGACCTCCGGCCAAGGCTGCGCTGAAGACGTTGGGATAGTGGTCCCGGCCGGCCTGGTTATTGACCCGAGGCGTCCTGCCGAACTCGCCCCAGGCCACCACCAAGGTTGTTTCCAACAGGCCGCGTTGATCCAGGTCTTCGATCAACGCCGAGAAGCAGCGGTCGAAGCGCGGCAGAAAACCCAACCGCAACGACTCGAAGCCGAGAACATGCGTGTCCCACCAGCGCAGGTCCACGGTCACGAGCCGGACGCCAGCCTCGATCAGCCGCCGGGCCAGCAGAACCCGTTGGCTCCATGCCGGAGCGCCGCAGCGATCCGATGCCTTCGGATCGAACGCCGGCATGAAGCCGTAGCGCTCTCGAACCTTCGCCGGTTCGCGATCGAGGTCGAAGGCCTCCCGGGCGGCTTCGGAAGTGAGCAGGTCCCAGGCCTTCTGATGGAAACGGTCCATCGCTTCGAGTTGGCCCGTGCCGTCGAGGTCGCGGCGAATCTGATCGAAGCTGGCAAGCAGTCCGCGACGATCCGCCAGGCGCTCGGCCGTCAGTCCCTGGGCCAGGGCGAAGTTCGGCACGCGGAACGGTCCGTTGTTGGCAGGGTCGGCCCCGGTCTCGAACGGCTTATACGCCACGCCCAGGTAGGCCGGTCCGGTGCCGGGCACCATGCGGGGAATCATGACGTAGGCCGGCAGCCGCGGGTTGAGGTGGCCCAATTGTTTGGCCACGATGCTGCCGACGCTGGGATGGGAGTTCTGGTCCGGGTCCGGTCCGGCCGGGTAGCCGGTGAAGCAGATCTGGTCGCCGCTGGAATGCCCGGCGTCGTCGTGATGCAGACTGCGGACGATGGACCACTTGTCCATGATGCGGGCTGACAGGGGGAGCAGGTCGCACAGGTAAATGCCGCCGACCTTGGTCGGCACGACGCCGAACTCGCCGCGGTACTCGGCCGGGGCGTCGGGCTTGGGGTCCCACGTGTCGAGGTGGCTCGGCCCGCCCCGCATCCACAGAATGATGACCGAGGCCTGTCGCCGTGGCGATTCCTGAGCAAGGAGCTGAGGAAGTGTCAGGCCACTCAGGCCCAACATGCCGACGTGCAGAAAACTCCGCCGCGACAAAAGCGTCCGGCGAAACTCCGGGCAACCGGTCTTCTGAGGATTTCGCGGGATCACGGGCGGAACTCCTTCCGGGCGGGACAACGGGGCAGGGATGGTCTTCTGGGGTTGGAGGAAGGGAACTCCCAGATCCCTTCCATCAACGATGCTACCACAGCCCTGCCGCGGCGACAAGCAGAAGAGTGTCTCGGATGGACACTGCCCGGGCAAGCCGGCCCACAAGGCACGTTTTGACCGACTCCGACGCCGTCGGCTTCCCGTTTGCCTTGCCACGCTGAAGCGTAAGATGATGGGCAATCGGTCCCTCAGTTGAAACGAGGATCGCTATGGCCCGCATTGCGTTCGTCGTCGCCGTAACGGTGATCCTGCTGCTTTTGCCCGTGTGGCTTTTCGCTGGAGACGTCGCCGGAGCAGAACATGCCGACGTTGGCGAGCATCACGATCTGGACCTGCCCTGGTGGAGCATTCTGCCGTTCATCATCCTCCTGCTGACCATCGCCTTTTTGCCCCTGGTCGCCAGCCATTTCTGGGAGCCGAACAAGAACAAGGCCATCGTGACGGCCATCATCGCGGTGCCCTTGGCCATCTATCTCATTGCCCTAGGCCGGGAGGGGCAGCACGCCCTCCTGCATGAACTGGGAGAATATGCCTCGTTCATCATCCTGCTGGCCTCGCTCTACACCGTCGCCGGGGGCATCGCCGTGCAGGGGTGTCTTAAGCCGACGCCAACGACGAACGCGACGTTTCTGGCCATCGGGGCGGTGCTAGCCAATCTCATCGGCACCACGGGAGCGAGCATTCTGCTGATCCGCCCGGTCCTCCGCATCAACAAGCCCCGGCTGCGGGTCGCCCACATTCCGATCTTTTTCATCTTCATCGTCAGCAACGTGGCGGGGCTGCTGACGCCGCTGGGCGATCCGCCGCTGTTTCTGGGCTTCCTGAAAGGCGTGGACTTTTTCTGGACGATGGGGTTGTGGCCACAGTGGCTCTTCGTCAATCTCGTGCTTCTGGGCCTGTTTTTGATCTGGGACACCCAGGCCTATAAGCGGGAAACGCAACTGGCCGCCATGACGCCGACCAAGCCGCCCGAACCGCTGCGATTCCTGGGTCTGATCAACGTCCTGTTCCTGGCCGGAATCCTGGCCGCCGTGATCGCTCAATCGCCGGCCGTGGCTGGGGATTATGCCCTGAAAAAACCGTGGGGCGAGATGGTCATGATCGTCATGGGGTTGCTTTCCTGGTTTCTGACTCCGCGAGAAGCCCGTGCCGCGAACGACTTCCGCTGGCACGCTATCGTCGAGGTGGCGGTGCTGTTTGCGGGCATTTTCACGACCATGGCCCCCGCTTTGGTGCTGCTCCAGTCGCACGGCAGCGAGTTGGCTCAAAGTCTCAATGTGTCCAAGCCCTGGCATTACTTCTGGTTGACGGGCACGCTTTCGTCCTTCCTCGACAACGCTCCGACCTATGTGACCTTCGCCACCATCGCGGCCAAGAGCAGCCATTTCCACCAACTCTCCGTGGAGCGTCCTGAAATTCTGGCGGCCATCAGTTGCGGGGCGGTATTCATGGGAGCGAATACTTACATCGGCAACGGGCCGAATTTCATGGTCAAAGCCATCGCCGAGGAGTCGGGGTATCACATGCCCTCCTTCTTCGGCTACATCCTGTACACCCTGGCGGTGTTGATCCCGACCTACATCCTCGTGACGTTGATCTTCTTTTGAGGGAGACGGCCATGAGCTTCTTCACCCGGGAGCAATGTCTGGAACGGCTGCGGGCCCAGATCGCGGCGGGCAAGCCGATCATCGGCGGCGGAGCGGGGACGGGCATCTCAGCCAAGTGCGCCGAAGCCGGCGGCATTGATCTCATCATCATCTACAACTCTGGCCGGTTCCGCATGGCGGGACGCGGCAGCCTGTCCGGCGTCATGCCCTACGGCGACGCCAATCAAATTGTCATGGACATGGCCCGCGAGGTGCTTCCCATCGTCAGGAACACGCCGGTGCTGGCCGGGGTCTGCGGCACCGATCCGTTCCGCATCATGAAGCTGTTTCTCCGCGAGGTCCAGGCAGTTGGTTTCAGCGGCGTGCAGAACTTCCCGACCGTCGGCCTGATCGACCGCGACAGCATCTTCCGTCAGAACCTTGAAGAGACGGAGATGGGGTTCGGGTTGGAAGTGGACATGATCCGCACCGCTTCGGAGATGGGCCTGTTGACCTGCCCCTACGTCTTTCACGAGGACGAAGCGGTGGCGATGGCCAGGGCCGGGGCCGACGTGCTCATCCCCCACATGGGCCTGACCACCAAAGGCAGCATCGGAGCCAAGACGGCGCTGACGCTCGACGACTGCGTCAAGAAGATTCAGGCCATGCACGACGCCGCCAAGAGAATCAAACCGGACATCCTTGTGCTATGCCACGGGGGGCCGATCTCGGAACCGGAAGACGCCGCCTACATCCTCAAGAACACCGAGGGCATTGTCGGCTTTTTCGGGGCGTCGAGCATCGAACGGCTGCCGACCGAGGTGGCGATCACCTCCTGCGTCCGCAAGTTCAAGAGCATTCCCCTGGGCAAGTGACGGCCGCCCATGGGTAAAATGAAAAGGCAAGCGATAGGCAGCCTGCTCAGCATGCCAGGGCCGTCGGCCGTGAGGATTGATCGGCAAGACACTTTGTTTCTGAGGGAGACACCGTGACATCCCACGAACTGCGAGCTGCGCTTCAGAACCGGCCCTTCAAGCCGTTCGTGATCCACATGGCCGATGGCCGGTCGTTCGAAGTCCGCCATCCCGATTTCTTCTGGATCGGGCCCAACGGACGAACTGCATTCGTCTATACTCCTAGCGGTACAGACTTCAGCATCGTGGACGTGTTGCTGATGACCGAAATCGAGTTCCTGCCACAGAGCGGTCAGTCAGCCGCTGGCAATGGCGAAGGCCAAGCGTAGCCGGATTTCACTGCTCGGGCGGTTTCGGTTTGGCCGTCTGCGGCTTGTAAACGTGGCGGTCCTTCCGCTGATACTGCTGCGGGGACTCGACATCCACCTTGCCTTCCACCGTCGCCTGCCCCGAACAACCGATCCCACCGCAGAGCAGGCCGACGAGCAGGAGAACGCAGAGGATACGGCTCATGGAACTGCCCCCGCGCGGCTAGTCGAGAATAGCATCGGTCGGCTGATTCAGTCCGTCCTTGCGACCGGCCAACTGCTGAAGCACCGACCAGTCCGAGCCGTTGACGCCGCCGTTGCTGAGATTGACCGCCTGCGTGTTGCCGAACCGCACCGTCCGCACCGAGCCGTCGCCGAAGCAGAACTGCACCCCGGCGGGATGGCGACTGGAGAAGTTGTACCAGTTGGCTCCGTTGAGGCCGGGCGGCAGCGAGGTGCCCAGCGGCGGCGGTTCGTGGTCGGAGTCAAACGTCGGTCGGGCCAGGCCGTACGCCGTCCCCATCGCTCCGACGCCGAACCAGGACCAGGCATGGTCCCGCATCCCCACACCCCGACCGCCCAGCCCTTCGCCGAACATCAGCGTGTTGCTGGTGCCGTCCTGAATGGAGAGTTGCCCCAACGTCATGTCGCTGCGGTTGTGCATGATGCCGACGAAGCGCATCCAGAAGGCGGCTCCCGGCGCACCCGGGTCGAAGTCTCCCGCCGCCCCTGCCACGCCGACGTAGTTGGTCCGTCCCAGGAAATCCTCTCCTTCCAAAGCCAGAAACTCGCCGTTGGCGATATGGACGGTGAACAAGGCCCCGTGCTCCGTTGCTTCATCCACGCTGTCAGAGGGGCACTTGAACATCTTGAGTCGCACCTGAGCACGGGTCCGGTGCAGGTTGTTGCCCGGAGCGGTCCACCAGCCAAGCTTCTCGGCCTGGAGCGAAAGCGACAACGGCGTCTGACTTGTCACCAGCGGAGCGGGCAGGGGAAAAGTCTGCTGGCTGTCCGCCAGATTGCGGAACAGATTGTCCTGTTCCAGGTAGGGCAATAGGGCCACGAGGCAGCCGATCCAGGGGCCGCGGTCATCTCCGGGGGCGACCATCGTTCCGCCATTGGCCCGCACGGGACCGTAGTAGCCCGGCGGAAGGCGACCGAAGTCGTTGTGGTAATTGTGGGCGGCCAGACCGATCTGCCGCAGGTTGCTGGCACACAGCATCTTGTTGGCCGCCTCCCGAACCTTCTGCACGGCGGGAAGCAGCAGGGCCATCAGGATCGCAATGATGGCGATGACCACAAGCAGTTCAATGAGCGTGAATCCCTTCCGACGATGACGCTGGCGGCAGAACATGGTGTGCGGTCCCCCAAGGATGCCGAGGGTATAACAACGTGTTAATGCACCCATACTACGACGTATGACGTCCGCCTGCAAGGGCAAGGGGGAAATTTTGCACGGCTGGAAGTTGGGATCAGCGAGGGGAGGCTTCGCTCAGAGCGTGATCGAAGAGCAGCCGCCATTCGACGGCCTGAATCCGTCGGCACAGCATCTCATGCGGAAGCGATCCTTCCGCGCAGGCCTGACACAGATCGACGAAACGGAACGGCTCCCAGGAGGACTGCTCGACGAGAAACCGAGCGGATGAGTGCAGCGTGCTTTCCTGACCAGCCAGCTCCGCGGCGGCCTGATGGAGGGCATCGAAGATCGGATGGCGGCCGACGCGGCGGAACCAGTACTTGGCATTGCCATAGTCCGGCTCCCGACGATGCATGATACCATGCCAGAATGAGCCGGTCGGCGTCGGAATGCTCTGGGCCAGCGTGTGGGCTTCGTCGAGGAAATCGTGATACAGCCACAGACCGGCATGAACGACTGGAGCGGCTTTCAAGGAGGCCAACTTGGGCTGCACCCTGCTGTTCGGACTGCCCGGACCCAGCGGGGGCAGTCGCTGCTCGGTCAGCAACTCGGCGATTTCTGCCGGATATCGTGAGGGATCGGGAAACAATGCGATGGTCATGGGCGAAGGCTGATCGTGATTCAATTATTTGTGATCTGATCTACTCCCCCACCCCTCTCCCAGGGGGAGAGGGGATTGGGGTGAGGGTGCATCAGGGATCATGCTACGAGCCTAGCCGACAGGAGCGGTTTCTTCCGAGGGCATCTCGGCGCGGGTTTCCGCCGGTGTCTCAGCAGGCCGACGGCCTTCCCGGAGGAGCCGGTTCAATTCGGCCAATGCCGACTTGCGCGTCCGCACCGCCTGGCCGCCCACTTCCTGCACCACCTGTCGCAGTTCGGCATCGTTGAGCGGCTCCACGATCCGGTTCAGTTCGCCCTCGATGCTTTCGCTGGAGACGTCGGGATCCAAGGCCCGTTCGCACAGTCCCTTGAAGTTCTGGGCGGCTTCCAGAACCTTGTTCTGATCCACGGGTTGCCGCTGCCGACGACGCCCCGAAACCACGCCGGTGCGGTGGTACTCTTCGGCCCGCACCAGGAAATCAGCGAACTCGGCCAGAGGCCGATCCCGGAACGGTTCCAGACCGGCGACGATGCGCTCCAGGTCGTCGGTGATCTTCCGAGGTGCTCCAGCCGCTGCGAGAGGAGCATGCAGGCTGCGAATGAACTGCTGCAATTCACGGACGTTCATGGGGAGTCCTCCTTGGTTGCTGGGAACATCCTTCACACTCTGGCGGTCGGCTCCTTGGCCGGGGGCCGAGCCTCCGCCTTGTCGTTCTGGGCGGCCATGGCCCGGTAGCCCTCGATGAGCACCTGAGCCACCTCCGGCCGGGTGAACTCCGGCGGCGGGATTTCGCCCCGGGTCAGCATCTCGCGGACCTTGGTTCCGCTCAGGGTGACGTGGTCCTCGGCCGTGCCGGGACTGGTCTTGTAGCTCGCCATGCCTCCGGACTTCCTGCAGTAGAACGTGTGCTCGAAAAACAGCGGCGTGATGCCCAAGGCGGCCGGGTCGATTTCGTCGAAGATGTACTGGGCGTCGTAGGTGCCGTAGTATTTGCCGACCCCGGCATGGTCCCGGCCAACGATGAAATGGGTGCAGCCGTAGTTCTTCCGCACCAGGGCGTGATGCACCGCTTCCCGCGGACCGCCGTACCGCATGCTCGCTCCCCACAGGCTCAAAATGACGCGGTCCTTCGGGTAATACTTCTCCAGCATCACCTGGTAGCTCTTGACCCGGATCGGAGCGGGTACGTCGTCGCCCTTGGTTTCGCCAACCAGCGGATGAATCAGCAGCCCGTCCACGATCTCCAGGGCGCATTTGGTCAAGTACTCGTGGGCACGATGGATCGGATTACGGGTCTGAAAGGCGACGATACGCCGCCAGCCCCGTTCGACGAACATCTGCCGCAATTGGGCCGGCGTGTAGTGCAGTTCCGGGTAGAGTTCATGCCGCGGACGCTGTAGCGCGGTGATCGGCCCTCCCAGAAGCACATCACCTTGCTTATAGACGTAATCCACGCCGGGATGGGCCGGGTCTTCGGTGCGATAGACCTCCCGTGCTTCGAGTTTTTTGTCCCGCGTGTATTTTTCCTGAAGATGGAGAATTGCCAGGCAATCGCCGAGTTCGTCGAACAGAGCGATGTCGTCGCCTTCCTTGAAACCGGCGGCTTGTTCGGGGCTGACGCCCAGGGTGATCGGGATGGACCAGAGCAGCCCGTTGGCCAGGCGCATGTGCCGCACCACGGAGTCGTAGTCCGCTCGGGTCATGAAACCGGTCAGCGGGCTGTAGGCCCCGATGGCGAGCATTTCCAGGTCGCAGCGTTCCCGCAGCAGCACGTTGACCCGAGGCAGCCGGGGCACCTTGCGGAGCCATTCCTGGCGGGTCGTCTCGTCGGCCAGGCGATTGACCAGCGTGCCGCCGTGGGGCGAGATGTTGACCACCTTGCGGGGCTGTGTTGGTTGAGTCATGTTCTTCCTCGTGAAGAAACGAAGCAATCCGTACCGGAATTAGGATAGGATTTCGACGCCCCTCGGCGAGCGGGGCACGTCAGTGCCCCGGTGAGTCCGCGTTTCACCCTCGCTAACGCTTCGGGTTAATGTTCAGCCGAGCGGCGGGCGTCAGCCCGCCGTGCCCGTGCCCTCGCTGACGCTTCGGGTTAAGATCGGGGAGGCGAAAACTCTGTTACAACAGCCCGGGAATCGGTTCGTAGCCGGTCATGACCGCGGCGATTTCCCGCGGCACTCCCGGAGCGATTCGCAATTCCCCGACATCGAAGAGCGTGTGCAGAACGGTCGCGATCAGGTTGGGAATGGTGATCGGTTGCGTGGCCGGTTCCCCGCCGTCGCGGGACGACTGGCCGATCACCTGACCCATCTTCAGTCCCCCTCCCGCCAGGAGGAGCGGAGCGATCCGGCCCCAGTGGTCGCGGCCGCCATTGCGATTGATTTTCGGCGTCCGCCCCATTTCGCCGCAGGCCACCAGGAGAATCTTGTCGCTCAGGCCGCGGGCTTCCACGTCCTCCAGGAAGGCCGACAGGGCGTAGTCCAACGGCGGTCCCATGTAGCTCATGCCCTCGGCCACGCCGGCGTTGTTGATGTCGGCGTGCATGTCCCAGACGAAGTTCGTCGTCACCGTGACGAAGCCGCAGCCCCGTTCGCACAGCCGACGGGCCAGCAGAAGCAGCTTGCCCAGGGACTTCGCATTGTCCACGTAGTTGTTGTAATTGTTCCACTTGCGGCTGATGTTCTCGGGACGGACCAGCGGAGCGGTGTCGTAGCGGGCCAGGGTTTTCGAGCTTTCCTGGCCGAGGTCGAAGGCGTCGGCGATGCCGTTGAGGAGGGTCGTGAAGGCCTGCTCGCGGATGCGGTCCAGGCCGTCACTGCGGCCCGCCTCATCGAGGGCCAATTTGACCCGGTCGAGTTCCGAAAGCAGCAGTCGGCGGTCGTCGAGCTTGTCCCGCGGAATCCGCAGTTTCATGTCCTCCTGAAGCGAACCGCCGCCGCTGGGATCGAAGGGTGCGTAGGCCGAGCCGAAGCCGCCGGTGTCGTTGAATTTGCCGAATGCCATCGTTCCCGGCTGGGTCGTGGGATCGACGGCGCGGGGAAAGAGCAGGACGTTCATCGGCATGCCGCTGACCGGATGGTTCATGCCGGCGACGCGGGAGTAGATGGTGCCGAGATTGGCCCGGAAGGTGTCCCGGCAGACCAGCGGCTTGAGATCGTGGTTCTCGTCGCCGGTGACGAAGGAGCGGACGACGGTGATGCGGTCGGCCAGGCGGGCCAGACGAGGAAACGTGCCGCCGAACGTGACGCCGGGAAGCACCGTCTTCACCTCGCCGGTGGCGCTGTGGACATCGGAGGGAGCCGACATCTTCGGATCGAAGGTTTCCGTCTGGCTCGGTCCGCCGTGGAGGAACAAGAAGATGACGCTGCGATCCTTCAGGAGCGGTTTTTCCGCGGCGTAAGCCCGGCTACCCAGCAGCGAAGTCAGACTCAGTCCGCCCAGGGACAAGGCCCCGACTTTGAGAAAATCCCGACGGAGCATCCGGTCATCGCGGTCGTAGAAGGTCAGCATGGCGGGCCTCCCGGAGGGCAGGACGGTTTGGAGAGTGTCAGCGTTCGCTGACGCGGCAGGATCAAACCCCGTCTATCAGCATCCACCATTTCCTCAGTCAGTCAAGCCAATTCTTCTTCGTCTCGTGGCTTGACCCCTTCCTCTCGTTCACTTAAACTAAGGCCCATACAGAAGTCCGTCACTGACGAAGCCATGATGCCGATCACGCTGTTGCTTTTGGGCTTGCTTGACCTTCCCCCTGGGAAGGCCCCGGAAGCGTAGCGGCATCGGCAAGGATCAGAGTGAACCAACGCTACCCCGGGGCCGACAGGTTCCGGGGTTTTTTGTTCCCAGGACGCGAGACCGACCATGACTAGCGACCGCCTCATCATCTTCGACACCACCCTGCGCGACGGCGAACAATCTCCCGGGGCCAGCATGAACCTGGCGGAGAAACTGGAAATCGCCCAGGCGTTGCGGGATCTCGGCGTCGATGTCATCGAGGCCGGTTTCCCGATCGCCTCGCCGGGCGATTTCGAGGCGGTGCGGGCCATCGCTCGGGAAGTGGAAGGGCCGATCATCTGCGGCCTGGCCCGCTGCAACGACGAGGACATCGACCGGGCCTGGGAAGCCCTCAGGGACGCTCCCCGCAAACGCATCCATGTCTTCCTCGCCACCAGCGCCATCCATCGGGAATTCAAACTGAAAATGGCCAAGGAGGAGATCGTTCGCCGAACCGTCGCCGGAGTCCAGCGGGCCAAAAGCTACTGCGACGACGTGGAATTCAGTCCCGAAGACGCCGCCCGCACCGAACTCGACTTCCTCGCCGAGGTCGTCGAGAAAGCCATCGAGGCCGGCGCGACCACGATCAACATTCCCGACACGGTCGGTTACGCCGTGCCGACCCAGTACGCCGCCGCCATCCGCTACCTGAAAGAGAACGTCCGCGGCATTGACAAGGTGGTCATCAGCGTCCATTGCCACAACGATCTCGGTCTGGCCGTGGCCAACAGCCTGGCCGCGGTCATGGAGGGTGCCCGGCAAATCGAATGCACCATCAACGGTCTGGGCGAACGGGCCGGCAATTGCTCCCTGGAAGAAGTGGTCATGGCCATCAAGACCCGCAACGACTTCTTCAAGCTTCAGACCACCATCAACACCCGCCGCCTGTACCCCACCAGCCGACTGGTCAGCAACATTACCGGCATCCAGGTGCAGCGGAACAAGGCCATCGTCGGGCAGAACGCCTTCGCTCACGAGGCCGGCATCCACCAGCACGGCATGCTCATGCACCACGCCACCTACGAGATCATGCGGCCCGAGGACGTCGGCTTCAGCAAATCGAACCTCGTCCTGGGCAAGCATTCCGGCCGACACGCCTTCCGCGAACGGGTCAAGGAACTCGGCTATCATCTGGATGACGAGCAATTGAACCGGGTCTTCGAGGAGTTCAAGAGCCTGGCCGACAAGAAGAAGGAAGTGTACGACGCCGACATCGAAGCCCTGGTCGAGCGGGTCATCCATCGCGGGGCGGCGATGTGGACGCTGGAAGCCTTCACCTGCAATGCCGGATCGGGAACGCTGCCATCGGCGGCGGTGGCGTTGTGGCGGCAGGACGGCACGATTATCCGCGATGCCGGCGTCGGCGATGGTCCCGTGGACGCCGTCTTCCGCACCATCGAACGCATCACCGGCATTGACGTGAACCTGAAGGATTATCACGTCCGCTCCGTGTCCAAGGGCGAAGATGCTCTCGGCGAAGCCAGCGTCGAGGCGGAATACAACGGCCGGACCTATCGCGGCCGCGGCCTCAGCACCGACATTCTGGAAGCCAGCGCCCAGGCGTTTCTGGAAGTCATCAACAAGATCGCCATGAAGCGGCCGGGGATTCCGAGCATCAATCCGGCCCATCTCAGCCCGGAGGAACGGCCCGACCCCGGCGTATGAAAAGCGCCTCACGCTTTCTCCCTCGTGCCCCACGGGACGGGGGAAGGAGTGGGGTCCACGGCTCGGCGTGATCGAGACGATGCTTCGATACCTGCGGCTCCAGTATGCGTTCATGCGTTTCAGCCTGGCCCAGGAATTGGCCTTCCGCGGCAACTTCCTGGCCAAGGTGTTCGTCGAACTGCTCTGGCTCGGCCTGGTGCTGGCCTTCTACCAGGTCGTCTTCGCCAAGACGCCGCAGGTCGCCGACTGGCCGCGGGAACAGTTCCTCTTCTTTCTCGGCTGCTTCATGGCCCTGGAAGGGATCATCGAAACGTTCTTCATGAGCAACTGCGCCGAGTTCTCGGAACTGGTCCGCAGCGGCGATCTCGACCTCTATCTGCTCAAGCCGATCGATGAGCAGTACCTGGTGACCTGCAACGGCGTGGACTGGTCCACGGCGGGCAACATCGTCGTGGGCTTCGGCGTGATGGGCTTCGCCCTGCGGGACATGGGCTGGCAATTCGATCCGCTCCGCGTCGGGCTGTTTGTGGTGCTGTTCGCCAGCGGCGTGGCGATGGCCTACTGCTTCATGGTCCTTTTCTCGGCGCTCTCGATCTGGATGGTGCGCAATCAGAACCTCGCGGAAACCTGGTGGCTGTTCACCAGCCTGATGCGCTATCCGAAGGAGATGTACGTCGGCAAATGGGCCGGTCCGTTGGGCAAGTTCTTCACGTTCGTTGTGCCGGTGCTGTTGATCGTCAACGTGCCGGCCCGGGTGATGGTCAAGCCCCTCGATGAGCCGCATCTGGCCCTGCTTCTCGTCGCGGCCACCGTCGCTGTTTTTCTGCTCACTCGCGTCTTTTTCCGCTTCTCGCTGAGCCGTTACCGCAGCGCCAGCAGCTAGGCGGTGCCGAGGTCGAGGCCGACGGCTCTTCGCAGGCGCTCGGCCAGCAGCCGGTGAAAGTGATGCACCCCGCTTTCCCGCCGCACGCTGTAGCGGCCGACCTCGAAGCGTCCCGAGGCCAGGCCCCGCTGGACGTCCTCGCAGATGTCCACGTCTTCCTGTTGAATCTGATGACCGACGGTGATGCTGCGGTGCTGAAAGGCCGCCGTTCCGGTTTCTCCCTCGGCGGCGAAGTAGAAGTCGAAGACGACCCGGCAGCGGTCAGCGGCCAGCGGCAGGACGAGGTTCGTGTCCATCACGCCCTGGTAGATGTTGAGCATGAGATTGGGGAAGACCCACCAGTAGTACGCCGCCTTTCCCTGGCGGACGTCGGCGGCGGAAGCGTCTTCCCGCTCGGCGTCCGGCCGACGCATGGGACTGATCTGCACGCTGGTCAGGCCGGCGTTGACCGTGTGGTAGCCGGCGTAGTCGAGCACCCCCGACAGGCTCGGATGGATGGTGAGAACGTGATAGCCCCCATCCAGATAGTTGTCCACGAACACTTTCCAATTGCACGCCAGTTCATAAACCCGCCGCTCGACAAAGCGGAGCGCCGCCAGGTCCGTTGCCGACGTCTGCTTCGTCAGGGGATCGAGAAACGCTTCCAAGGGCGGAGCGGCGGCGGGCTGTGGATGGACGAAGACGAGCGGTCCCCAGACGGCCGCGGCCAGTTCGACGAGGCCGTTGTCCTCGCGGCGGAAGTCGGCGACGCCGTCGAACTCGGGAACCCCTCGCAGTCGGCCCTGAAGATCGTAGGTCCACCCGTGGTAGCGGCAGCGGAAACGGCTCGCTTTGCCCTGCTCGAAGCAGACGACCCGGGCGGCCCGATGACGGCAGACGTTGGCGAAGGCCCGCAGGGTGCCGTGGTCGTCCCGTACCACGACCACGGGCAAACCGGCAAGGTCCGCGGTGAAATACGCTCCCGGTTCGGCTACCTGCTCCGTCCTCCCGACCGCCTGCCAGGTGGCGTGGAAGACCGCCTTCCGCTCCAGTTCCAGGAAGGCCGGGTCGGTGTACCAGTCGGCCGGGATGGTGCGGGCATGGGCCAGATCGGCCGACGGATCGAAGGCGGCGACGCGATTGCGCAGCTCACTTGCGGTCATCATGCACCACCTGGCCCCCGACGATGGTCAACAACACTCGGGTCTGAGCGATGGCGTCGCGCTGGCTCGGATCGAGGATGTCGCGGGAAAGCACCACGAGATCGGCGAGCTTGCCCGGTTCCAAGGAACCGCGGTCCTTCTCCTGAAAACCCGCATAGGCCGAGCCGAGGGTGTAGGCCTCGACGGCTTCGGCGACGCTGATTTTCTGCTCGGGGAACCAGCCGTCGGGATGCTTGCCGTCGAGGGTGCGGCGGTTGACGGCGGCATCGATGCCCAGAAGCGGATCGAGCGGCGCGACCGGCCAATCGGAGCCGAACGCCAGCCGGACCCCGGCATCGAGGAAGCTTCGCAGAGCATACGAGGAAGCGCAGCGCTGTTTGCCGATACGGCCCTCGGCCCAGCGTCCATCGTCAATGATGTGGAAGGGCTGCACGGAGGCGATGACGTGGAGTTCGGCACAGCGGCGGAAGTCCTGGGGCCGAAAGTGCTGGGCATGTTCGATGCGGAACCGGCGGTCGCGGGGACCGTTGCTTCGGCTCGCCTCGGCGAACAGATCGAGCAGTTCGGCGTTGGCCCGGTCGCCGATGGCGTGAACGCAGACGGCCAGGCCGGCCCGGTCGGCGGCGGTGATCCATTCCCGAAGGCGATCCGGCGGAGTGACGAAGACGCCGGTATTGCCCGGCTCATGCAGATACGGCTCGAACATCTTGGCGGTGCTGCTGCCCAGGGAACCATCCACGAACCCCTTGAGGCCCCCGAGGCGGAGCCAGTCGTTGCCGAATCCTTCGCGGATGCCGACATCCGCCAACTGCTTCCATTCGCCGAGCGGCCAGCGGAGGTCGATGCGGAGCGTCAGCCGTCCCGAGCGGTGCAACTGCTGCAGGACGCCCAGCAGTTTCCGCCGGGTGGCGGGGTCGCTGCCGTCCATGTCCTGCACGCTGGTGACGCCGACGCGAGCCGCTTCCCGAAGCGCGGCCGTCACTGCTTCCAGAATCTCCTCCTCGGACGGCGGAGGGATCAGGCCGACGCCGGTGACGAGATCCATCGCATTGTCCCGCAGGATGCCGCTGGGACGCCCATCGGGAAGGCGGAAAATCTCGCCGCCGGCGGGATCGCGCGTCTGGGCGGTGATCCCGGCCATTTGCAGCACCTTGCTGTTGACCAGGGCCATGTGCCCGTCGTAGCGGCGAAGGAACACGGGACGGTCGGGAACGTACTTGTCCACGATCTGCGCCGTGGGCAGCTTGCCGCCGAAGGTCCGGTCATGGTCCCAGTTCCCGCCCAGAAGCCAGCGGTCCCGGGGCAGCTTGCGGTCGAATTCCTGGAGCCGACGGCCGAATTCCGCCTCGTCGGCGGCATCCTTGAGATTGACCTGGCTGAGGTGCTGGCCCGCGCCGAGCAGATGGATGTGGCTGTCGTAGAACCCGGGCAGGACCCGGCGGCCTTCGAGGTCCACGATTCGCGTCCGGGGACCGGCCAAGGCTCGAATCTGCTCGTCGGAGCCGACCGCCAGAATGCGCTCCCGCCACACCGCCAGAGCTGACACCTCCGCCTGCTTGGGATTGACGGTCCAGATGCGGCCATTGACCAGGACCAGATCGGCCTGCACGGTCGGCTGCCCGGCCCCCTGACCGAATCCTTCGCCGAGGGAAACTGCCAGCGACATCGCCATGATTCCCATCCACGCACAAACCGTTACACCAGGCTGGCACGCCACTGCTGAAACTCCTTGAGCACGTCGGCTCGGGAAAGCCGCTCGCAGTAGATGGCCCTGGCTCGGAAGCCATACTCCTTGAGGATGTAATCTTCGCCGGGGCGATCCGGGTTGCCCAGCGGCACGATGAACTGGAAGTCCCAGGCGGGATTGGTCGTGCCCTTTTCCCCGTTGACGCCGCCGCCGCTGGGACTGTGCGTGAAGCGGATGCCCTCGGTGCGGTCGAACATGACCACGAACATCATCTTGCCGAACAACCCGTAGAAAAACGGGTCTTCGAACCTCAGCGGGGAGAGGTTTTTGTACAGGGCATCGGGTGAGTTCGGAGCGAAGGTCAGTTCCAGGCGGTTGTTCCAGTGCGTGACGGTGCTGCCGACGTTGTGCTGTGGAGTGCAGAGCTGCTGCCACAGCCCGTTGCCACGGAAGTACATGCTCTTGTCCTCCGGGGCGTTGATGTAGCTGGCCCAGAACAGACCGAGGAAGTTGCGGCGGAAGACGTGCTGCGTTGGTCGGCACCGGAAGGTGAAGTCGAGGTAGTGCGGCGGCACGAGGCGGAAGCGGGTCCAGCTTTCCAGAAAGAACGTCGGCGTGGGCGGTTGGTAAAGCTCGGCTTCTACCTCGGAGAGCTTTTTGAACTGCATCGGGCTGTTGCGCGGTTCGTAGAAGACCTTGCCGCCCGAGGTGGCGTCACGCAACTCCTGATCGCCGTCCATGATGTGTTCGAGATTCAACCCGGCGTAGGCAGGGACGAACAGCGGCGTGGGTTCGCTTTTATGGGTGAGCCGATGGACGCCGTTGTAGCCGGGGCGATGGGAGTCGTAGCCCTCGTTGTCGCCAATGACGGCCGTCAGATCGCCGACCTGGAACGTCTCGTGAGCCATGCGTCGCTCCGGCACTCGGGTGCCCTTGACGGGCTGACCCGCCCTTCTAAGATAGGCGTTTACCCCAGATTGTAGGGCGTTTCTGGCGGGAAGCGAAGATGTCCAGCTACATGGCCAAGCCGGGCGAACTCGAGAAGAAGTGGCACCTTGTGGACGCCACCGGGATGGTGGTCGGCCGACTGGCCGCCGAGATCGCTCGCATTCTCATCGGCAAGCATCGTCCCGAATACACCCCGCACGTGGACACCGGCGACTTCGTCGTCGTGGTCAATGCCGAGAAGGTCGTCCTGACCGGCAAGAAGATGGACACCAAGATTTACCAATGGTTCACCGGCTACCCCGGCGGCCGGAAGATCCGAGGCGTGCGGGAGATGTTGGCCAAGCATCCCGAACGGGTGCTGCGGGAAGCGGTGCGGCGGATGATGCCGAAGAACAAGCTGGCCCGCCATCAGTTGGCCAAGCTCAAGGTCTACGCCGGGCCGAATCATCCGCATCAGGCCCAGCAGGTCAAACCGCTCGATCTGACCGGCGTGGGCAAGGTCAAGAAGATCATTCCGGGAGCGTAAGAAGCATTCCTTGACCGGCAAGCTCCGGCCAAGGCGGCGATACGATCGAGGTGAAAGGTGGCGACGAAGACGGCGAAAAAATATTACCTCGGAACAGGTCGGCGCAAGACGGCCGTGGCTCGGGTCCGCCTCTGCGACGGCTCTGGCAAAATCACGATCAACGGCCGCAGTCTGGAAGATTACTTCACGGAACTCCGCGACCGCAACGCCGTTCTCGCCCCGCTTCAGGTCGTCGAGATGGTCGGCAAGCTCGACGTGTTCGTCAACGTCCGCGGCGGCGGCTTCAGCGGCCAGGCCGGGGCCATCTGTCAGGGCGTCGCTCGGGCCTTGAAAAACTACTTCACGCCAGCCACGCCGCCGGCCCCCGCGGCCGAGGGCGAACCGGCCCCCATTCCGCCGATGGTCAAACTGCTCCGCGATTCCGGTCTGCTGACCCGAGACGCCCGCATGAAGGAACGCAAGAAGTACGGTCTCCACGGAGCACGCCGCGGCACTCAGTTCTCGAAGCGGTAATTTTCCGTCGGAAACGACCGGCATGCCGCCCGCTGGGTCAGGCTGCGCATCCGCTTTGCCGCCTCGGTTGGATTCTCGAAGCGGCGCTCGCCAAGGACAAGCCAGCGTAGCCAGTTGGTCAGGGCGACGACAACACCGGTCCAGTCGAGGACCTCCGCTAGTTTTCGCTCGGGTTCGGACAAGGGGCGAATGCCGTCGTAGGCATCCAGGGCCTGCGACCAGGTCAAGGACGGATGGCGACGTGCGTTCTCGTCAGGGCGAGCGGGTTGTCGTTCAGGGCGAGCGATGTCTGCCGCCAGGCGAGCGGGTTCATTTTGCAGGCGAGCGGGCAGCGTAAGCTGCCTGGTGACGGGAGGACACGGAGGGCTGACGCCCTCCGCTCGCTGAAACCCGAAGCGTAAGCGAGGACACGGAGGGCTGACGCCCTCCGCTCGGCTCTGACTGCTGCTAACGCCCTCCGCTGGCCGGGCCGCCTCGAAGAGCATCGATCCGAGCAGGCGAGCCAGGTCCGTCGCCGGGTTGTCGAGCCGAACGCTGCCGTAATCCACGATGCCCGTCACCGTTTCGCCCTGGAACAGAATGTGATCGTGCCACACATCGCACAGGCACGGTTGCAAAGGCACCGCAATTTTGCTCCAGGCGGTCAACGCCTCCCAGGCGGGAACAAACCATCGCCGGACAGCATCCAGAGCCTGCTCGGCCCACGGCCGCAAATCGGCATCGCTTTGGCCCAGGGCCGATTCCATCCGTTCCCTGGGCAGGGCCTGCCACGCTTCCAGCTTACCCATCCGCCGCAGGACTGCCGGGCAGATGCCGTAATCTGGCCGATGCGGCGTCCAGACCCGATGCAAACGCGCCAGGGCCTCGACGGCAGCGATCAGCTTGCTTGGCGTGGGGTCGGCATGGAAATCAGCCTGTCCCGGTTGCCAAGTCGTCATTTCCCACAATCTGCCGTTCAGGAAAATGCAGGTCTGGCCGCCTCCGGGAACGCTCCGGAGACGCGGCACGAAGGGCAGGACCGCCGCTGCTTGCAGCATAAGATCGTGAATGACGATCAACTCGGCCCGGGTCGGCCCCTCGACGGGCCAGGCCCGCAGACACCACAGCCCCTCTGCCGACACCCGCCACAGCCGCGCGCCGCTGAAGCCCCCGGCGTTGCCCAGGGATTCCACCGCTTCCGGCAAAACGTGAATCCCAAACGCCCGGCATACAGCGAGGACAACAGCCGCTTCCTCGGCGATCAGCTTTCGGTGCGGTGGCGAAATCGGCGTGGCGGATGGGAACCGGTTCACAGTTGGTAGGTGATACGGCCGTGCTTTTGAGATCGGGAGATGCGGTCGCTGGCATACAGCCCGGCCAGGACGAACTCGACGCAGCTGGCCCGCACCGCGTCATTGCTCGAAGGATTGACCTCGAAAGCCTTCTCCCAAGCTTTCGGCACACGTTTCAGACGCTCGGCGTAATGGGAGCTGGGCAGCGTGTCGCCGACCTCGATTTTGACGCCCTTGCTGAACACGTCGGCGATTTCGTCCAGACCGTGCTTGTCCACGTACTCTTCGAACACGATCTTGATCGCTTCGGCAACGATGGCTTCGAGGACCTGGCGTTCTGACATCTGATGGCTGCCCATCAGATCGAGTTCCAGCTTGCCCAGGGAGGAGGAGTAGATGTGGGCCAGGTCGCTGATGCGGGGCACGGCCGGTTTTTCACCAAGCCGGATGCCGCGATGTCGGGCGCTGGCCACCATCGTCCGGTAATTGGCGATGCTGAAGCGGGCACTGACGCCAGACTGCTGGTCCACGTACTTGGACTTGCGGGCGCAGATGCTGATCTGCTCGACGATTTCCTTCATGAAGGGCGGCACCAGCACCGGGTATTCGCCGCCCAGGTCGATGCCCGCTTCCTGCTCCATGATCTCGATGCCGATGGAGCGGTCGAGCGGATAGTGCGTCTGGATCAGCGAGCCGATGCGGTCCTTCAATTGCGGAATGACCTTGCCGCTGCGGTTGTAGGTGGACGGGTTGGCCGAGAACAGGATCAAAACGTCAATGTCGAACTGGATCGGATAGCCGCGAATCTGCACGTCGCGTTCTTCGAGGATATTGAACAGGCCGACCTGGACGAGTTCATCGAGTTCCGGCACTTCGTTCATGGCGAAGATGCCGCGGTGCATCCGAGGGATGAGGCCGAAGTGCAGCGCCTCCTCAGCCGACATGCTGGTGCCCAGGGCGAGCTTGGCCGGGTCGATTTCGCCGATGATGTCGGCGAACTTGGTGCCGGGAGCGAGGCGTTCGGCGTAGCGTTGTTCCCGCGGCCACCAGGCGATGGGTATCTGGTCCTCCGGCATCTCGGCCACGAGCCGCTTGCCGGCCCGGGTGATCGGATGATAGGGGTCCTCGTGGACGGGGCAGCCGGGGAGGTCGAGATAAGGCGTGGCTTCATCGAGAAAGCGGACCAGGGATCGCATCAGCCGGCTCTTGGCCTGCCCCTTCTCGCCAAGGAAGAGCATGTCATGCCCGGCGAGGATGGCCAGGTTGATCTCCGGAATGACCGTGTTCTCGTAGCCGATGATGCCGGGAAAGAGTTCTTCGCCATCCCGGAGCATGCGAACGAAATTGTCCCGAATCTCCTGCTTGACGGAGCGGGATTGCCAGCCGCTGGCCCGCAGTTCTCGGAGTGTTCTTGGACGGCCTCGCAGATCGCTCACGCTAGACCCCTCTGACCCGGATGGATGGACGCGGAGCCTCCGCGCGCCCTGGACGGGCAAAAGCATTCTAGACCAAAGGGGGGTGAAGATTCCAGAAGCACCGCCCCGGGGTTTCACCAGGGTCCCGGTACCCGTGGCTCCGAGATGCCGTATGATGGAAGCGGATTGCCTGACCGCAGGAGAACCAGCATGAGCACGGCCGAAGTCGTGGTTCAAGGAACGCTGAAGCCGGACGGCACCCTGGAACTGGATGCCAAACCCGACCTGCCGCCCGGCCGCGTGACGGTGATATTGCAGCAGCATGTCCCGACGGGCGGGAGCCAGGAGAACTGGTGGCAGTGTCTGCAACGGATGCGTGTCGAGCGGGAAACCTCGGGCTATCCCTTCTTCAGGGAGGAAGAGGCCAAGGTGTATCTCGAGGAACTTCGCGAACCGGATGTTATTGACGAACTGCTTGCTCACGAGAATGACCAAGGCCAAGAACGGAATCCGGACAAACCATGCTGATCTACTGCGACAGCATGATCCTGATCTACCTTTTGGACGCCGTGGGACCTCTGCACTTACGGGCAGCGGCACGCCTGGCAACTATGCACCGTGACGGAGACACGCCAGCAGTCAGCGACCTGACCCGCCTGGAGTGTCGCGTCAGACCTCTCCGAGTGGGTGCCGTCCAGACCCTCGCCAGCATGGACGGTTTCTTTGCCCGAGGAGACGTGCTTCGTATCCCGATCACTTCGGCTGTTTTTGATCGGGCCACCTTTATTCGAGCCAAATACAGGTTCCGCCTCGGAGATTCGCTACACCTGGCAGCCGCTGTCGAAGCAGGCTGTGACCGCTTCCTTACCAACGATTCTCGCCTGGCGGCTTTTGCGGACATTCCGGTGGAAACGCTGCCCTGACCCGGCAATTTGATGACCGATGACGAGGATTCCATGCCGAACGCGGAGGCCCTCGGAAACATCGCTGTCCTGGCCGACCTGTATCGCCGACCCGATCAACCTCCGTCCTGGCTCGGCACCTCGCAGAACAGCGGCCGACTCTTCATCTGGCAGATCGGGCCAGAAGGTCACCCGATGCATCGCCGGTCCACCATCCTCGCGGTCTTGGGTCAGTTGACCCTGCTCGTCCAGGACTTTCAAGCTTCTTCCAGGTCGGATGTCGAACTCCCTTTGAACAGCTCAGCAGAACTGGCCGGCTCGTCGCTGCGCTACTCCAGCCAGCTCGAAGACGGGACGACGGTCGGTGTCCATCTGTTGGGCGATTACCTGCTTCGGCGGGAGGGGCGGCATCGGCTCGTGCTCCGTCAACGGGCACAGTACGGTCGGTTTCTCGTCGCCGTCACCGCTGATCCGACAGCGTGGGTCCGGCCGGCTAGCGGGTGGTGCGTCGAAATGCGTTCCGCCGACGTGAACTGGAGTCTCCTGCACAGCAATCATTCCCGGAAGCTGCGTCCGGTCGGGCCGGTCCGCACCGATGGCCGGTTCGCCCTGGTGAAATGGCCCAACGTCCCATGCGTTCATCTGGCGGAGGGGGACGACCCCCTCACCGCTCTGGAAATTGCCGTGCTGGAGGCTTCCTCGATCCACCTCGACCTCCGGGAGAACCGCCCGCCGCCCGCTCCGGATTGGGTCATTTGACGCACCGACTTGAAACGTGAGCTATACTTGCGTGGGCTGATTTGCGCCTTGGCGGGGATGGTCCGGCCAAGGTTCCCGGTTTTCATCCGGCAGTGTGTGACTCAGTCATGGTGCTATCCCGGGAGCGATCCAGGGCTGTGAATCCTTCCCAACTGCAACAGGCAGCCGAGGCGGTGCTGCGACGGGCGGCCGAACTGGGTTCCCTGCTGCCCCAGCAGATTCGCAGCGAGGTTGCCCACGCTGGGGCCGATCCCAAGTTATGGAAACAAGTCGTCGCCCTGGCTGGTTCCCATCTGGTCCATCGCAAGGGCCGATACTATTACGTCTCGCCGACCAGTCCCCAACGCCTCACCGCCGAGCAGCGTTCCCAGGCCATTCACCAGGCCGTGCATGAACTCGTCGCTCAGTACCGCAAGGCTGCCGAGCTTCAGGAACGCCGGGAAGCCGACCGCTTCACCTTCATCCAGCCCGTCGTGGTTGAAAGCGACGACGGACAGACCTACCGCATGCTGACCAAGGACATCTCGGCTTCGGGCCTGCGGCTGCTAGGCACTCGAGGCTTGCTCGGCCAACGGCTGCGGGTGCGGATTCCGACCCCTCCCGACAAGGAAACCGTCTTCCTCGTCCGCATCCTGTGGACGTGCATGGTCGGCGACGACCTTTACGAAAACGGCGGCAGTCTCGTGGAACTGCTATCGACCTGATCCCGCCCAGGTTCCTTCCCGCTCAGGACCGTGTTGAATGGCTCAGCGCGACGGCCGTTGACGCTGTTCATCAATCTGCTGAATGACGGCCCAGATGGCGGCGAGTTCGTCGGTGCCATAGGCTTCGTAGAACCGGCTGACGTCGGAGCGACTCGGATCGGGGACGGTGCAACGAAGCCGCCATTGGCCGCCCACCGGCTCGGACTGATGCCAATTCACGCCCCGTGCCCGGAGCTGCTCCAAGGCCTGTTCCCGGGCGGTCTTCAGATCGGTGCCGCCGGTCTGCTGAATGGGCGGTTGTCTGCCGCTGCGGGCCGGGGTTTCGATGGCCAGCGGGTTGCCGCCTTTCAGCGATGGCACCGCCGCCAGACGGGCGGGACTAGGTGGCAGAACGGGCGGCGGCGAGGGAATGTCGCTGCTGTCCGTTGAAGCCGTCGTGTCGGGCTGGCGGGGTCGGGAAGCATCGGTCCAGGCGGGAATGCGGTCGTTGACCGGACCAGGTTGCGTGGAGGCAGCCAAGGAACGGGGCCGACCCCGCAGCGGATCATCTTCGGGCAGTTTACCCCACTCGGGCAGATAGTCCCGCAGCGACCCGCAACCGAGGCACATAAGCGCTGTAAAAAGCAGCGTGATGGCAAAGCGAGCGGGTGATCTTTTCACGAGCCGAGAAGTCAGCGTGTCCCCGCAGCGAGCGGGCAGCGTGTTTTCAGGGCGAGCGGGCAGCGTAAGCTGCCCGGTGACCCGAAAGCACGGAGGGCTGACGCCCTCCGCTCGGCTTGCATCTCTCTCGACGCCCTCCGCTCGGCGGTCCTCCCGGCAGACGTTCTCTACTACCTGAAACCCGAAGCGTAAGCGAGGCATTCCAGGGCCAACGCCCTCCGCTGGGCGTGGGGATTGCGTCTTCTCTCGAACCCGCTTCTTGACCATTTTGCCGGGCCAATTAGATTGAACCTTCCCAACATCCGACCCAGCCCTATAGACAATCCCTGCGGAGCCGACAATGCCAAGCTATCGCATCGCAGTCCTGGGCGGTGACGGCATCGGACCCGAAGTGACCGATCAAGCGATTCGAGTAGTTGACGCCGCCGCCAAACTCGACGCCGCCAGCTTCGAGTGGGACCGCCTCCCCTGGAACTCCGCCCGCTATCTCAAGGAAGGCCGGGTCATGCCGGAGGACGGCTTCGACCGCCTGCGGACGTACGACGCGATCCTTCTGGGGGCCATCGGTTGGCCCGGCGTGCCCGATCACGTCACCCTGCACGGCCTGCTTCTGCCTCTGCGCCGCAAGTTTGATCTCTATGTGAATCTTCGACCCGCCTACCTCTTCGACGGAGTTCAATCACCTCTGCGGGACAAAAAGCCAGGTTCTATCGACATCCTTGTTTACCGGGAAAACACGGAAGGCGAGTATGCTCCGCTGGGTGGTCGCCATTACGAAGGCACGCCGCATGAAATCGCCCTGCAAGTGTCGCTGTTCACCCGCCGCGGCTGCGAACGGATCATGCGGGCCGCTTTCGAGGGGGCCAGGAAGCGCCGCAAGAAAGTGACCAGCATCACCAAGTCGAACGCCCTGGGCTTCGGCATGGTGCTGTGGGATGAAACCTTCCGGGCGGTGGCGCGGGACTATCCCGACGTCGAGGCCCACTCGCTCCTGGTGGACGCAGCCGCGATGGACTTCGTCCGCCGTCCGGAGTCCTTCGACGTCGTCGTGGCCAGCAACCTGTTCGGCGACATCCTGACCGATCTCAGCGCCATCGTCACCGGCAGCGTGGGGTTGGCCCCCAGCGGAAACATCAATCCCGAACGCCGTTTCCCCAGCGTCTTCGAGCCGGTTCACGGTTCGGCCCCCGACATAGCTGGCAAAGGCATCGCCAACCCGCTGGCGGCGATTCTTTCCGCCGGGATGATGCTCGACCACCTCGGCTGCCCGCAAGCAGCCCGGGCCCTTCGGCAGGCGGTGGCCGACGTTCTGAAAGCTGGTCAAGTCCGCACCCCGGACCTCGGCGGGCAGGCGACGACGGTTCAGATGACCGAGGCCGTGCTCCAGGCCCTTCCGCTGTGAGGTGGCTGGCTTTTCGCAAATTTCTGTGCTCCTTCCGACCTGACGGGAAATCGTGAACTAGAGTTGTGCTGACAAGGGGGAGACCGGCCAGCTTACGCTGGCCGCTCGCCGGAGGGAGAGCCGCTCGCCGGAGGGGGCGCCGCTCGCCGGTGGGAGGGCCGCTCGCCGGTGGGAGAGCCGCTCGCCGGGAAACCGTGCGGCTTGCCAGCGACGGGCCGGTCGCCTGAAACGGGACTCTCGCTTTCTGGGAGTGACTTCTGGGAGGGGACGGACAGGAGTTGGACGTTGTTTTTGTGGAGTCTGGTAGCCGTTCTCGGCATCGCCACGCTGTACCTGTGGTTCATTCGCAAGAAGGAACCGGGCACGCAGCAGCAATCCACGAAGTGATGTGGCACGATCCGATGCAGCCGGCGTGAGCAGAGCATCTCCGGGTCCGACTCACACACCACGCCAGTACCCTGATCTTGCCGCTCACGTCGGCTGCCGCTGTTTACAATGCCGACAGGACGAGTTTCCGGGTCTGTCGGCATGACCACGATCTACCTCGACTACGCTTCCACGACGCCTCTCCTGCCCGAAGTCGCCGAGGCGATGCGGCCGTTCTGGGCCGAGAACTTCGGCAATCCCGCCAGTGCTCATCAATTCGGTCGCAAAGCTCGCCGCGCCGTCGAGGATGCCCGAGAGCTGATCGCTCAGCTGCTTGGCGCGTACCCCGATGAGGTGATCTTCACCAGCGGAGCCACCGAGGCCAACAACTGGGCCATTCAGGGGCTTGTTCCGCATTCGGCGGGCGTCCTCATCGTTTCGCCGTTGGAACATCCCTCGGTGGCTGAGCCGGTACAGTACCTGACCAGGCGGGGACACAGGCTCCATCAGCTGCGGGCTACCCGAGAAGGATTCATTGACCTCGCCGACCCGTTTCTGGACTCCCTTCTGAAGGCTGACCTGGCCACGGTGATGCTGGTCAACAACGAAACTGGTGTCGTTCAGCCGGTGCGAGAGCTTGTCCGTCGGCTTGAGGGCCGGGTCCGCTTCTTCCACGGTGACGCCGTTCAAGCCGTCGGCAAGATGCCAGTGCATTTCCACGACCTGGGTGTGACGACACTCAGTCTCAGCGCCCACAAGTTCCACGGTCCCCGGGGCATCGGTGCCCTCCTGGTTCGCCGGGGCACTCCGCTCCAACCCCTCTTCCTGGGCGGCCACCAGCAGATGGGCAAGCGACCGGGAACCGAGCCGGTCCCGCTCATCGTCGGCATGGCCAAGGCCCTGGAACTCGCCGAGAAACAGAGGGAATCACGTTGGGCACACGTCTTGGACCTGCGGACATTGTTTCTCAAGCACTTGGAAAAGCAGGCCGGTCCGATCCACGTCAACGGTTGTTTAGAAAACAGCATCCCGTACCTCGTCAACGTGTCCTTCCCCGGCTGCGCTGGCGATCTGCTCCTTGCCCGGCTCGACTTGGCCGGCGTGGCCTGTTCGACCGGCTCCGCCTGCTCCAGCGGCTCCCTGTTGCCATCCCCCGTACTTCGGGCCATGAACCTGCCTGATGACCTTCTCAAATCGGCCATCCGCTTCAGCTTCAGCCACGTCACCAGCGAACCGGAGGTTGTGGCCGCCGCGGAACGTGTCGCCGAGGCTGTCGCCGCTCTTCGAACCGGCTGAGCTGAGCATCTTCGACCCCAAGCCGAAACAAGCCAAAAGCCATACAATATGCTTGTGAGAGCCGCTACTTCACAGCCTGTTCACAACCCGTTGGTAGCTGGTGGGCAAACCGTGCCGGATACCCGGCATTCACGGTCCACAGCCGACGAGGTTTGTCGGAAACCTCGAACGACGCGCGGTCAGCGACTCGCAACCGACATCTCCAGTGACACGTTATCAACATCCAGGAGCAGCCATAACCTCTGGTTTTCAAGAAGGTTACGTCTGTCCTGAGAAACTTATCAACAGCCAGCCGTGGGAGCTTGCTGCTGCGAAGAACAAGGAAAAGAGGAAAGCATTTAAAGCCACGGAAAAACCCCATGAAGGCCGTCTTTGATCGGGAAGCATTGCTGCATGCGTTTCAGACAGTAAGCGGCGTGGTGCCAAGCCGACCCGTTCGGCCGGTGTTGGCGAATGGAAAGCTGGTTGTCGAAAGCGACCGCGCCGTGCTGGCGGCCACGGACCTCGACGCCGTCGGCATTCGCTACGAGATTCGCGGCGTGCAGGTCCGGCAACCGGGCGTCGTGCTGGCACCGTGCCATCAGACGGCCAGCATCCTCAAGGAAATGCCGGACCAGGAAATAACCCTGACCGGCGATGAGCAGCGATGCGTGATCGAGGGCAGCGCCAGTGAGTTTGAAGTGCCCAGCGAAGACCCCGCTCAGTACCCCGACGTACCGAGTTGGCAGGGGGAAAACTACCATCAGATCGCGGCCGGGGTGCTCCGGGAACTGATTACTCGCACGGCTTTTGCCGCTGCCGTGGAAGGGGCCAGGTATGCCCTCAACGGCGTCATGTGGGAACTGGGACCGGAGAGATTCCGCCTGGTGGCCACGGATGGGCGGCGGTTGGCGGTGGCGGATGCGGTCGGCATCATGCATGGGAAGCACAGCACGGAATCGCAAACGCCCGTCGTCCCGACGAAGGCCATGACCTTGATCGAACGGAGCCTGACTGATCCCGAGGAGCAAGTGTTCGTGGCCTTCGGGCCGAATGAGGTCCTGGTCAAGACCAGCAGGGCAGAGGTTTACGGCCGGTTGGTTGAAGGACGGTTTCCGCCGTACAAGGAGGTCTTTCCCAAGAAGCACACGGCCCGGGTGAAGCTGACCGCGGGGCCGTTCCTCGCTGCCATTCGCCAGGCGGCGACCATCAGCGATCCGGAATCGCGCGGAGTTTCCTTCGCTTTCGGGAAGGGCAAAGTGACGCTCAGTTCCGTGGCGTCTCAGGCAGGCCGGGCGAAGGTCGAGATGCCGCTGGAGTACGACGGCAAAGCCCTGCAAATCGCCTTCGACCCGCGGTTTCTCACGGATATGCTTCGGGTCCTGGAACCGGACAGCGAATTGACGCTGGATCTCCTCGACGAGAACAGTCCGGCGTTGTTCCGGGTCGGAGAAAGTTATCAGTACATCGTGATGCCCCTGGCCCGCAGTTCCGCCGGGTCGTGAGCAGGCAACGGGCTGGGGCAGGGCGAGGAAGCAGCATGTCGCGATTTCCCGAACCCGGGCCAGCGGGACCGGAGCCGTTGGCGGACATCCTGGCTCGGCTGTTTGCCGGACGGGGTCTGGGGGCCGAGCAGAGCCGGGTCGCTCTGGAAACGGCGTGGCGGGACACGATTGGGCCGGAACGGTCGGTGCGGACTCGTTTAGGGGAATTTCGTCGGGGTGTCCTCGAGGTCCTTGTCCGCGATGCCGTGCTGATGCACCAGCTGGCTGGGTTCGAGAAGCGCAAGCTGATCGAAGGGTTGCAACAACGGCTCGGGCCGCAGCGTGTTCGTGACCTGCGCTTCCGCTTGGCCGCATGGTAGGCAAAAAGTCCGCGGACGAGAACCGGCAGGGGTGATCAGCGCGGGAAAGGGAAGCATGGAGAAACAGCGCTCCAGATTGAGGCAATGGATCCGGGAGGAGGTCAAGGCGCAGATGAAGCGATACGCCATGGCCAAATCCCGCGAGGAGTTTGTGAACTCCTTGAACTCCGTCCTTGGTCCGGCCCTGAAACATCACTACCGCATTCGTCTCGGTGTTCTTAACCATTGCCTTGACCAGGTGCCCAAGTGGGAGCGGCAAAAGGAAGAGCTTCTTGAGCAGTTCGTGGATCGGCTCCTCGAGCCAACCAAGGCCAGACACCTGGACCGCAGGAAGGCGGTCGAGCAGTCGCTCAAGGAGGTTCTGGAGGCAGACGAGGCCCGCAGGAGGTCCGAGCAGGCCTTGTTCCAGAGGGCATACCGCCTGAAGAAGCTGGTCCCGCTTCCCAGGGATGCCCATGAAAGCTTTGTCGCCCAGGTTCGGGAACTTGTGAATGAGACGTTTCCGGACTGAGCGGAGTCGGACGGCTTGGATGTCCGCCGGACTCCGAAATCCTTCGCCCAAGGTTGGAGGTAACGACGCATGACGGAACGAACCAGCACTGTCCTGGAAGCCGAGCCAACCGCCCAGCAGCAGGCCACGCGGGAAGCCGCCGAGCAGTACGGTGCGAGCCATATTCAGGTACTCAAGAACGCCGCCCACATCCGGCAGAACCCCGGCATGTACATCGGGGCCAGCAATGTCGCCGGCATGCACCACCTGCTCTACGAGGTCGTCCATAACAGCGTGGACGAAGCCATGGCCGGTTTCTGCAAGGAGATCGTGGTCACGATCCACCTGGACGGCAGCATCACGGTCGAGGACGACGGCCGGGGCATCCCCGTCGAAATGCACCCGACCGAGAAGCGGTCCACGCTGGAACTGGTCATGTGCGAAGTGGGGGCCGGCGGCAAATTCAGCAAGGACACCTACAAGGTTTCGGCGGGTCTGCACGGCATGGGCATCAAGGCCGTCAATGCCCTGAGCGAATGGACCGAGGTCGAGGTCCGCCGCGATGGCAAGGTCTATCAGCAGGAGTACGAACGCGGCCTGCCGGTCAGCGAGGTGCGGGTCATCGGCAAGTCGAACCGCAACGGCACGAAGATCACCTTCCGCCCCGACCCGGAGTTCTTCCACGACGCCGCCTGGGATTACGACACCCTGGAAGCCCGGCTGCGGGAACTGGCGTTCCTCAACAAAGGCCTGAAAATCCATCTCATCGACCAGCGCACCGGCAAGGAAGACACGTTCCTGTACGAAGGCGGTGTGCGGGAATTCGTCGAGTACCTCAATCGCAACGAGGAGGTGCTGCACAAGCCCCCCGTGGTCATCGAGGACGACCGGGACAATGTCCATGTCGAGGTCGTGTTCCAGTACAACGCCGGCGAGGAGGAGCGGCTGTACGCCTACGTCAACAATGTGCACACGCGGGACGGCGGAACGCACGTGTCCGGCTTCCGCAGCGCATTGACGCGGACCCTCAACCAGTACGGCAGCAAGGAAGGGCTGTTCAAGGAGGGCGGACCGACGCCGCAGGGCGAGGACTTCCGCGAGGGCCTGACCGCCATCGTCTCGGTGCGGGTGCCCCATCCGCAGTTTGAAAGCCAGACCAAGGTTCGGCTCAACAACCCCGAGGTCGAGGGCATCGTCGCCAGCACCGTCAACGAGCACTTGGCCCGCTTCCTGGAGGAGAATCCCCAGGCTGCCAGGAAGATCATTCAGAAGGTGCTGCTGACGGCCGAGGCCCGGGAAGCGGCGGCCAAAGCCAAGAAGCAGCTCAAGGAGCGGAAGAACATCCTCAGCGGCGGCGGCCTGCCCGGCAAGCTCATGGACTGCACCAGCCGCGACCCCGACGAATGCGAACTGTTCCTCGTCGAAGGCGACTCAGCGGGCGGCTCGGCGGACAGCGGACGGGACCGCGTCTATCAGGCCGTGTTGCCTCTCCGCGGCAAGATCCTCAACGTCGAAAAGGCCCGCCTGGAGAAGATGCTGGACAACTCCGAGATTTGCAGCATGATCTCGGCCATCGGCACGGACATCGGCGAAAACGAGGACGTCAGCAAGCGCCGCTACGACAAGATCATCATCATGACCGACGCGGACGTGGACGGCAGCCACATCCGCACCCTGCTGCTGACCTTCCTCTACCGCCAGATGAAAAACCTCGTCAAGGAAGGACACGTTTACCTCGCTCAGCCGCCCTTGTATCGGATTGTCCAGCGGAAGCAGGTTCGCTACGTCCAGACCAACGAGGCGATGCAGCGGGAACTGATGGACCGCGGCCTGAAAGGGGCGAGACTGGTCAGCCTGGACGGTCGGGAGCCGCCCTTGCGACTCGACGGCGACCGCCTGCGGCAGTTGACGGACGTGCTGGCTGCCCTGGAAAACGCCCTGCACATCCTGGAGCAGCGCGGCTTGACCCTGGAGATGCTGCTGGCCAACGCCCGCAACGGCCAATTGCCACGGTATCGCATCTTCCACATCGGCAAGGAGCATTGGTTTTACACCCCGACGGAAGTGACGGAGTTCTGCCAGCGCCAGGTCGGCGGCGAAGCGGGAGGCATGGAAGGGACCGCTGCGGAAGCGCCCGCCAAGAATGGTTCGGGCAATGGACAGGTGACGCAGCTCGACGTTCAGGATCTGCACGAGGTCCCCGCCATCGCACGGGGCTTGCAGCGGCTGGCCGAGTTCGGGCTGGGACCCGATGCCCTGATTCCGCCCAAGGCCGTCGCCGGGCTGGAACCGCCGCCGCGATTCCAGATCGAGATCGAAAACGAGGAAACCAAACGGCCGCTCCAGCACCTCCGGGAACTGGTCCCGGAAATCCGCAAACTCGGCGAACGGGGCATGAACATCACCCGCTTCAAGGGGCTGGGAGAAATGGACCCCGAGGAACTGTGGGCCACCACGCTCGATCCAGCCCGGCGTACCCTGGTCAAGGTCACGCTCGAGGACGCCTTCAAGGCCGATGAACTGTTCCGCATCCTCATGGGCGACAAGGTCGAGCCGCGCCGCGAGTTCATCGAGAAGCACGCCCTGGAGGTCCGCAACCTCGACATCTGACGCCCGACAACTAGCTGAGTGACCGCAGCAGTTCAAGCAGGGCTGACCAGCGCTGCCGCCAGGTTGCGGCGTGTTGCCAGCGGAGCATGGCTTCGAGCGTGGCTCGGCTGGTGAACCGGCTGCTTCCCGGGGGAGCGAAGTGCGGTCGCCAGCTTCCGCCCCGCTGGCTGACGACCTGCGGAAAGGTCATTTCCAGCAGCCCTTCCGCCCCTTGCGTGACGCCCCAGCCGCTCGCTCCGCTGCCGCCGAACGGCGTGGCCGGATGAGCCGTCGGAGCGATCACATCGTTGACGCAGACCGAACCAGTCCGCAGACGGGCGGCGATGCGTCGGGCCAGATCAGGTCGCCGGGTGAACACCGAGGCCCCTAACGCATAGGGACAGAGGTTCTGGGCGTCCAACGCTTCTTCGAGCCGGTCGAACGGCAGCACAGCGGCGACGGGAGCAAACGTCGCTTCGCGACAAAAGGCCATGTCCGGGGCGACGTCGGCCAGCACGGTCATCCGCATGGCCAGCGGATCGGAGTCGGTCGGAGTTGGCGGGGCCTTGGAATCGTGACCCAGGATGCGGGCACCCTGGGCGACGGCCTCGGCGATCAGTTGCTCCGCCTGTTCCCGTTGCCGGGCCAAGGCCAGACGCACCGGCGGCTGGGCGACGACCAGCGGTTCCAAGATCCGCAGAAATGCCTCGTACACCGAGCGGGCCACGAATACCCGGCGAACGGCGAGGCAGGTTTGCCCCGCGTTGAGTCGAATGCCGAAGCCGACCGCCTGAGCAGCCAGGTCGAGATCGGCATCGTCGAGGACGAACAGGGCATCGCAGCCGGACAACTCCAGCGTCGAACTGACGAGCCGACGACCCAGGTGCCCGGCGATGATACGTCCCGTGTCCGCATGGCCGGTAAAAACGACGTGGTCCACGTCGCCATCGGTCAGAATGCGACCCGCCTCCCGAGTGGCGGGCAGCCGGGCCAGCAGTCCGGCGGGGAAGCCGGCTTCCAGGAACACGTCCCAAAGGGCGTCGGCGGTTCGCGGAGCCACTTCCGACGGTTTCCACCAGACGGCATTGCCGGCGGTCAGGGCCTGCACGATCTGCACGCCGTTAAGATAGATCGGGTAATTCCAGGTGCCGATGATGCCGACGATGCCGCGTGGCCGCCGGTACACCGTGTCCCGCTGGCCCCACAGCCACAGCGGCGTGTCCCGGAGGGAGACGCGCCGGGGTCGAAGCAGCGTCGCGGCCCGGCGTTCGAGGAAGCGGCAGGCCTCGGCCCAGGGAAGGATTTCGCAGGCCAGGGTTTCCACGGCGGGCTTGCCCAGGTCCTCGGCGACCGCGGCGCAGAGGGCGTCGGCCCGTTCGACGATCCGCTGCCGCAATCGGCAAACCCTCCTTAGCCGCTCGGACAGCGGCATCTCGGCCCATTGGCGTTGGATGCGGCGATCCGGACCGGCGTGCTGGGACGGATCGACCTCGGCGACGGGAAGCGTGCTCATGGTGTTGCTCCTGGGGTAAGATCATTCTATGGACGTGCTCTTTCAAACTCCGCCGTTCCAATATCCCGACCTGCCCGGTCTGGGTGGGCGGATCCGAACCGTGCCGGAAGATTTCGTCGTCGAGGAAGTGCCCGCTTACCTGCCCAGCGGCGCGGGCCAGTACGCCTATCTCTGGGTCGAAAAGCGGGACATGAGCGCGGAGTACCTGGCCCGCCTGGTCGCCAAGCGGCTCGGCATCGCCCTGGAGGACATCGGCATGGCCGGGCTGAAAGACCGCCACGCCGTCACCCGCCAATGGATTTCGGTGCCCGTCGAAGCGGAACCGCACCTGGCCGAACTGGAGCAGGATGGCATCCGTGTCCTCGAAGTCCGTCGGCATACGAACAAGCTCAAGCCGGGACATCTGCGGGGCAACCGCTTCACCATCCGCATCCGCGACGTAAATCCCGGAGCAGCGGAGCACCTGCCGGCGATCCTCGACCGCATCCGGGAAGGCGGATTGGCCAATTATTACGGTCCGCAGCGGTTCGGCAGCCACGGCGATACGCTCCGCATCGGACTGCGCCTCATGGGTCACGACGTCGGAGGCTGGGCGGGCAAGCCGACCCGCTTCCTGCGCAAATTGGCCCTCTCGGCGGTGCAGTCGGCGGTGTACAACCTCTACCTGACGCGGCGAATCGCTGACGGGCTTTTGCACACGGTTCTGCCCGGCGACGTGATGGGACTGCGGAAGCATGGCGGGTTGTTCCGGGCCGAGGACGTGGCCACCGAGCAACGACGCCTGGAACAGCGGGAGATCGTGGTCACGGGTCCGATCTTCGGTCGGCGAATGATGGCCCCGACGGGCGAGGCGGCCCGTCGGGAGGCGGAATTGCTGGCGGAACTCGGCCTGACGCCGGAGAGCTTCGCCGCCTCGGGCAAGCTGCTGGAAGGCACGCGCCGTCATAACGTGGTCTGGATCGAGGATTTGACGGGACACTGCGAAGGCACCGAGGTGGTCCTGAGTTTTACGCTTCCTGCCGGAAGTTATGCGACGGTTTTGCTGCGGGAACTGATGAAACAACCGTGGAACGAAGCGGAAGCCCTCGGGGGCACGGGCACGGAGGGCTGACGCCCTCCGCTCGGACGGAAACCCGAAGCGTCAGCGAGGGACCCCC
>JANWWR010000002.1 GCA_025055835.1 Gemmatales bacterium
TGGCTGGTCGCAAACTGGAAGGCTTTTGCGTTCGCAAAGAAGCCAAGAGTCACGGCACCCAAAAGCGGATCGAGGGCAGGCTCGAACCGGGTTTTCGGGTCGCCATCGTTGAGGATGTGATGACCACCGGCGGATCGGTTCTGACCGCCATCGAAGCCGTTCGTCAGGCCGGGGCAGAAATCGTTGGCGTGATCTGCCTGCTTGACCGCCTCCAGGGCGCACGGGAACGGATCGAGGGCATGGGTTTGCGCTTCGAACCGCTGTTCACGATCCGCGATTTGGGGTTGTGAGGGGGACCACCGGCCAGCTGACGCTGGCCGCTCGCCGTGGACATGAAGGCCGCTTGCCGAGGGAATTGAGGCCGTTTACTGTTGCGTTTAGCGACCAGCCAGCTGACGCTGGCCGCTCGCCGTGGAATCAGGCTGCCCGCCGTGGGAATTGAGTTCGCTCACCGTTGATTTAGGCGATGCTTGCAGGTTTCAAATACACCAGCCGATGGTCGAATGATCGTGCCTCGGTGCTTGTCACTGGGGGCCGTGGCCGTAAATGTGCTGAATCGGCGTCGTATGGCCCCAGATGATCTTGTCTCGCGTCAGGCCGAAAACCGCAGCGACCTTATCCCGCTCGGTGGGACTGGGAGTCCACCGGCCCAGATAGATCGCCAAAACTCGGCTTTCATCGACGCCGGAGCGCTCGGCCAGTTCCTGCACACTGATGCCGAACTCGACGCATAACTGAGCGACCGTCTTGAGGCTCTCCATGACTTACCTCTCCCGTTGCTGGTTCAGATCTGTGCCTTCGCAGGGTCACCAGAATTTGTAGGCCCTTTGAGCCGCAATGACGGCTTTTCGAGCAGCACCGACGTGTACGGCTCGACGCTATGCGTCAGCCAGACGTTAGACCCGATCACCGCGTGATGTCCGATCACCGTGTCGCCGCCGAGAATGGTCGCGTTGGCATAGACTACCACGTCGTCTTCCAGAGTCGGGTGCCGCTTCTTGCCCCGAATGATGTTGCCGTGCGGATCGCGGGGGAAGCTCAAGGCTCCCAGCGTCACGCCCTGGTAAAGCTTGACGTTCTTGCCGATCTCGCAGGTTTCGCCAATGACGACGCCTGTGCCGTGGTCGATGAAGAAGCCCTCCCCGATCGTGGCGCCCGGGTGAATGTCGATGCCGGTCTTCGAGTGGGCGTACTCGGTCATGATGCGAGGGATGAGCGGCACCCCTAACAACAAAAGCTCATGGGCCAGGCGATAGACCGTCACCGCCTCCAGACCGGGGTAGCAGAAGACGATCTCGTGGTAGCCCTTGGCAGCGGGGTCGCCTTCAAAGGCCGCTTGGGCATCCTTCTCAAGGATCTGCCGTAAGGCCGGCAGCCGCCGCAGGAACTCGACTGCCTTTTGTTGAGCGACCGCCTCAAAGTCCGTGTCTTTCTGGGTGTCGCAGAACTCGTGGCGAAGTGCTCTGGCGATCTGCTGGGTCAGTTGGTCGTGGAGCCGATCCACCAGGTCGCCGACGTAGTAGGTCACGTTGGCCATGTGCAGGTTCTGTCGCCGATAGAAGCCGGGATACAGGATGTCCATGAGATCGGAGATACAGGCGACGATCGCCTCCCGGCTCGGCAACGGGTGATGGCCTAGATGATTGATGCGACGACAGAGGGTGTAGGTCTCGACGATGGCGTCGGTGATCTCCGGCAGCGATTCCTTCAAGCGAAAGTCAGTAGCCATCGGACCTACTCGCGGAAGGTTCTTAATGTGCTCAGTAGTTCACGGTATTTCTAAGCAGCCGTGCGGGAGCGGACAACCGAGACGGCGGTATCGGCATCGGCAGAGCGAACTGCCCAGATGCAGACAATCTGCCCCGCCTTTGTCTGACAGTCGAAATCTGGACCACAACCTTCAAGCCGTCAGAGGCTGACCGGTCGGGCAGTTCCTGCTTAGCTTCGGGGCAATCAGCTTTGCCATCCGAGGCCAGTTTAGGATTTGGTTTCAGGCGCAAGTCATTGCTGAGGCGTCAATTAGGATGGGCCAAGTGCTTGTGCTCAGCGTCAATCTTTGGATTGGTCCGATCTTTGCTTCATCCTCATCAGCATTTCACGCATCTTCGGCCTGTCAACCGCGGGGCTGCTTCGCCGCACCGATCAGGGGAGAGGTGGTCGGTCGGCGCGAGTCAGCCCTGCTTTTTCCAAAAAAGTTAACGACCTCCGGTTGCCGGCGACCGTGCACTGCGGTTGCAGTCAGTGGGGCTTAAGTAATTGAAGCTGTCCGACCCCCGGCGTACACTGGCGGTTGGAAGCGGTCCCATTTCCCATTTCCGGTCGTTGCGATTGGGGAGCACAGCGATGCCCCAGCGATGCAGATATTTGCCTGGAATAGCCGTCTGGATTACGGCGGCGTTGTGGCTTTGGGCTGGCTTCGCGGAAGCTCAGACCGCCCCGGACGCCACAGAACTGGCCAGACGCATTGACCGGCACATCGAAGCCGCTTGGCAAGCTGCCGGGGTTAAACCGGCGGACCTCGCCGACGACGCCGAGTTTCTTCGCCGAATCTACCTCGACCTTGCCGGGCGCATCCCGACTGTCTCCGAAGTGCGACAGTTCTTCGACGACCCCGACCCAGACAAGCGGCGAAGGGTGGTCGATAGGCTGTTGGCGTCTCCGGGTTATGTCAACCATTTTGCCAACGTGTTCCGCTCCGCCTGGTTGCCGGAATTGGATAATGCCGCGGAACTGGCTTTTACCGCTCAGGGATTCGACGCTTGGATTCGCTCCCGGCTGGCGGAAAACACGCCATATGACCGCTTGGTGCGGGAATTGCTGACGGTGTCGGCGAACAGTAGGCGTCCGCCGGTGGCAGTCCCGCCTAATCGGATGGAGGCCACACCGATTGCCTTCTTCACCAGCAAGGAGGCCAAGCCGGAAAACCTCGCGGCGGCTACCGCTCGGATGTTCCTCGGCATTCGGCTCGAATGCGCCCAATGCCACAATCACCCAACCGCCCAGTGGAAGCAGGAGCAATTCTGGAGCTATGCTGCATTCTTCGCCGGTCTACAGACCAGCGGTCCTGTTGGCGAGCTCCGCGAACTTCCCGGTCGGCGGGAACTGGTTATTCCCAACACGCAGTTGCTCGTGGGGCCTGTCTTCCTGGACGGTCGTCAGCCTGAAGAAAACGGTCGAGCTTCGACCCGCCAGCTGTTGGCTGACTGGATCACCGCACGGGACAATCCGTTTTTCGCCAAGGCAACGGTCAATCGGTTCTGGGAGCAGTTCTTCGGCATCGGTCTGGTGGATCCTGTGGACGACATGGAGCCGGATAACCCGCCCAGCCATCCCGAACTGCTCGGAGAACTGGCAACCGCATTTGCCGCTTCTGGCTTCGATCTCAAGTTCCTCATTCGGGCCATCGTCCTGAGCCAGACCTATCAGCGGTCCAGCGTGCAGACGGATACCAGCCAGGACGACCCGCGGCTGTTCGCCCGGATGGCCCTGAAGGGCCTGACGCCGGAGCAGATCGTGGACAGCTTGTTCGTTGCCGTTGGCGCGCAGGCGGAGAGAGAACCGCAAAACGTGATAACCGCCCGCTTTGGAGACCGGAACGAACTGCTGGCCCGCTTCCGCGGCAGCAGCGCCCGACGCATCGAGACGCAGACCTCGATTCTTCAGGCCCTTGCCCTGATGAACGGCCGATTCATCAGCGAGGCAACTGATCTGGAAAAGAGCCGAACCCTTGCTGCGGTCGTGGACGCTCCGTTTCTGGACAACCGCGAGAAGGTGGAGACGCTCTTCCTGGCCGCTCTGTCTCGCAAACCGACGGCGGAGGAGTCAAAGCGGTTCGTCGAATATGTGCAGAGCGGGGGAGCCAGCGGAGATTCGGCGAAAGCCTTGGCGGATGTGTTTTGGGTGTTACTTAACAGTGGCGAGTTTCTTCTGAATCATTGAGGTGCGTCATGGCCGGATTGCTCAACCGCCGAGATTGGCTGCGGATGCAGGCGGCGGGTTTGATTGGTTTCTCCGTGTCGGGGTGGTTCGAGCGGCTGGCGGCGGCGACGGCCGATGATCCGCAGCGGCGTCGCTCCTGCATTCTCCTTTGGATGTCCGGCGGGCCGAGCCAGTTGGACACTTGGGATCTCAAGCCCGGCCATGCCAACGGCGGACCGTTCAAGCCGATTGACACCAGCGTGACTGGCATCCAGATCAGCGAGCATCTGCCGAAACTGGCCCAGCAGATGAAGCACTTGGCCATCGTCCGTTCGATGAACACCCGCGAGGCGGATCATGGCCGAGCGACATACCTCATGCGGACCGGCGTCATGCCGACCGGACCTATTCAATATCCGCCGCTGGGCTCCATTGTGGCAAAGGAGAAAGAACGGCCGGAAGATGAGATTCCCGGCTTCGTCAGCATCGCTCCGTTTCGGCAATTGAGCCCAACAGCCTTTCAGCCCGGCTTCCTCGGTCCCCGGTACGCTCCGCTGATCGTGGGCGAATCATCCATGCTCCTCGGCAATGGCCAGGGCCAGCCGGCCGATCTCGACAAAGCGCTCAAGGTGCAGGACCTCGACTTGGCTCCTGGTGTCGTACCTGAACAAGCGGCCCGTCGCATCGAACTGCTCGACGAGATGGAAGGCCGGTTCCTCAAGCAACGGCCGGGCGTGTCTTCGCTCAGCCATCGCACCGCCTACGAACAAGCGGTCCGCATGATGCGCAGCCAGGCTGTCAAGGCCTTCGATGTGGAGGAAGAACCGTCGTCTCTCCGCGATGCCTACGGCCGCAATCTTTTTGGTCAGGGCTGCCTTTTGGCTCGGCGTCTGGTTGAGCGCGGAGTGCCCTTTGTCGAGGTGACGCTGGGTGGCGTCGCCGAGATGCCTGTGCTGGGCTGGGACACGCATCAGAACAATTTCCCCAGCGTGCAACGGCTCTGCGAAGTGCTTGATCCCGCCTTTTCGACGTTGATTTCGGACCTCCGCGACCGCGGCCTGCTGGACACGACACTGCTGATCTGGATGGGCGAATTCGGCCGAACGCCGCGTATCAACAACGCTCAGGGACGGGACCATTTCGCTAACGCCTGGTCCGTAGTGCTGGGCGGCGGAGGCATCCGCGGCGGTCAGGTCGTCGGCAAGACCAGCCCGGATGGCATGGAAGTCACGGAACGGCCCGTGACCGTTCATGACCTCTTCGCCACTATCTGCCTCGCCCTTGGCATCGACTACAACAAGAAGAACATGTCCAATGTCGGCCGTCCGGTAAAGATCGTCGAGAAGAATCCCCAGCCGATTACGGAGATTCTGGTATGAGCGAGAGGTGGATCGGCTTGGCCGTCGGTTTGCTGGTGATGTTTGGCCTCGCGCTCGCCGATCCGGTCTCTGTTCCCGAACCTCCATCAGACAAAGCCTCGTCTTTTGCCTTGATCGCATTGGCCGAGACGCGACCATTGCTGGTTCGGGTGAACGCCGTCCTGGATGGCAAGCCGCTTCACGAGGCGTGGGATGCGTTTCTGGACGACGCCTTCCGCACCCTCGACCGCAACGGCGATGGATCGCTGGATGAGAAAGAGGCCGCGGACATCCGCCCCACAGTTTTCGCAGCGGGCCTTTCTCCTGTGGTTCAATTCCGTCGTCTCGATGCGGATCGGGACGGCGTCTTATCGCGACAGGAGTTTTTCCAATGGATGAACCGCCAATTTCCTGGCGGGGTCCGCCTCCAGGCCTCCCGAGCCGGGGCAGATGAGTTTAACACCGAGAGTGACGCTCTGTTCGACCGACTTGACCTTAATGGTGACGGGAAACTGGATGGCAACGAGATTCGACGAGTTCCTGAGTCCTTGTCCCGCCTGGATTTCAACGAGGACGAGGTTGTCACATTCGCGGAGATTCAGCAGTTCCTGGGACGAGTGCCGCTTTCCGCGGAAGACGCACCATCGGGGCAAGAACGCAGACCCCGGCTTCGACGGGAACTACCGCTTTATCTGGTGAGCCGAAACGACCCCGTCGCAGAATGGGTGCCGGAGATGCTGAGCCGCTATACCGGGCCGCAGTCGAACCGTCTCCGATCCCGCCGTCTCAGCCGGGATCAATTCAAAATCAGTCCCACCGCCTTCACTCTGCTGGATCAGGACAAGGACGGCGAACTGGATTCCGAGGAACTGCGGCGCTTCGCCGACATTCCCGCGGATGTGGTGACAGAACTTCGCTTTGATACCACAAAACGGCAGTCCACCATGGGGCATCGTCCGGGCAGCGACGACGTCAAGGTGGTTTCGCAGCCAAACGCCGTCGTCCTTGTGCTGGGCAAGAGCCGGGTCGAAATCACGATTGCAAACGGGCAACGGCTTTTGACTGCCGATCAATTGGCAACCGTGAATCGGGAGATGGCCCGACGGCGCTTCGTGGACCTCGATCAGGACCGCAACGGGTATCTGACATCCGAAGAGGCTTTGACTTTCAGCGATTTTCGCGAGTTTTTCGCTGAGATGGATGCCGACGGCGACGGCAAACTTTCTGAGAAGGAATTGGAAGCATGGCTGGATCGCCATCTGCCGTTGATAAGCAAGGCCATGTCGGCCCATGTGGTGGTGCGTGTCAATGAATCGTCGGGAGGGATGCTTCACTGGCTGGACGCCAATCGCGACGGCCGAATCACTCCGCGGGAAATGCGGAATGCGGTTCAAACGCTCTTGCGAGTTATGGATCGTGACGGGCTTGGTAAGGCGGGGATGCCGGTGGTTGTGCATCTGGAAATCGGTCCGGCCACCGGAATGAGAGAACATGCTGGCTTCTCCGCCGGTTCGGAAGATGCTACTCCTTTGTCTGCTCCGTTGTGGTTTCGGAGGATGGATCGCAATCTGGACGGCGATGTCTCGCCGCAAGAGTTTCTTGGGCCTGCGGCCAAGTTCCGCGAGATCGACGCCGACGGCGACGGCCTGATCAGCGCCGAGGAGGCCGCCCGCTACGACGCCCGGCACCGCCCCGTCAAATGAGGTATTTCTCGACTCCGAGCGGAGAGCGTAAGCTCTCCGTGCTTACCGAGCCGAAAGCTTCTGCCCTCCGAGTTTAGAGTCCGTCCTCCACCATGCCATATTCGACAACGGGTTTGCACTGCATGAAGCGGGTGATTCTCCCGGCCGCCCCCCAGCTTTGCAGCAACGACTTGAACAGCCCTAGCGTACCGAGGAGGTAAAGCGTTTCCAGAACGGCGACGGGCAAATTCATTGGTCGGGGTGACAGCAACCGCCACAGCAGCAAGGCGATGAATAGCGAGACGATGACGAGGGCAAGGGCGATAGCCCAACGGTGTCCCCGTGCCACATAGGTTGCCAGGGCGAAGTAAAACGTGGAGATGCCGATCAAAATGAGTCCGAGGATGCCGCCGATCAGGAAAATCCCGAGTTTGCCAACGCCAGCGAATGCCAGCGAAAAGATGATCATGACGCCGAAGGTGAAGAACCAGAACCAACCGAGCCAACGCAGTCGAGAAGCGGCCCTGGCGAGCAGATTGACGTCGGCTTCGACGCACTGCCGCAAGGATTCGTCGAGGTCGGCGTAAGAAATCGTGTCTTGCTCGGGTTTCATGCCTGCCATTTTAGAGCAGAGGCAGGGGACGAGAAAATCGTCCGGGCGCGATTCACGCATTCGTCACAATCGGGTCGCCTTGCAGGGTCGGCTAAATTCCTGCGACCGTCAAGCCGGTTGAGTCCGCCCCTCCTCTTCATGGGTTTTGTGTTCCTGGTTAAGCATCCTGCACGCCTTCCCGGACGAATCAAGATCAGGGAGGCGAACACCATGCAGATCATCGCACCGGATTTGCTCGTCGAGATGCGGGATTTGCCCCTGGCTGCCTTGGCTAGCGTGACGGCCATTGGACTGGCGATTTGGTCCACGGGCTGGTGGACGCATCGCTTTTGGATCGCCCTGGCGGCGACGCTCGGAGCGGGCATCGAAGGGCTGCGGTCAGGGGCCGAGTTCGGCCTCCATCCGATGGCGGCCGGGCTGCTGGCGGCCATTGCCGCTGGGTGTATCGGTCTGGCTCTGGGCCGGGTCGTGGTCTTCGTTATCTACGGCATCGCTGTGTGGTATTTGGTCCACAAGGTCGGTCCGCAGTTCGAGGTGCCCTTGGCCTGTTTCCTCGTCGGCGGACTATTGAGCGTGTTGTTCTACCGTCTCTGTGTGATGCTCCTGATGAGCGCCCTGGGGGCCCTGCTGCTGGCCTACAGTGGTCTGGTCCTGGCCGAAAACTTCGTCCGCTTCGATGCCGTGCAGCTAGTCAGTGACAACCCAGTGTCAACGGTCAACAGCGTCTTTGGATTCCTGATCGTCATTGGCCTGGCAGCCCAGCATTTCGCGGGCAAGGCCAAGGACTGGTATCTCGCCCGTCGTCAAGCCTGGCTGGAGTTCCTGAAGAAGCAGCAGAGCAACAAAAGCGCCCCACCGAAATTCAGCATTTTGAAGTTATTTCAGCGACAAGCCAAAGCAGCGTGATGCCCGCCGTTGCGACGATCAGGGATGCCGTTGCATTCCCCACTGCAAATTCCTACCATGGCGGACCTGGATCGCATGCGCTGGCGAGGGTCCCGACGATGAAATTCGCTGCTGTCATCGAGTACACAACCGACAAAGCCAAGATTGCCGCCATTCGGCCGGAGCATCGCCAGTACCTTGCGAAACTCAAGTCGGAGGAGAAACTGGCCGCCTCGGGACCGTTCCTGGACGACTCCGGCGCGCTCATCATCTACGAGGCCGGGTCCAGGGAAGAAGCCGAAACGTTGCTGCAAAACGACCCATTCCATCGGGAGGGCATCTTCATCCGCTGGCAGCTTCGGCCGTGGAATCCGGTCATGGCGAATCGCGCGCTGTTCCCTGAATGATCGCCGAACCGACGACGGAAGGAATCGTATATGTGCCGATCAGCCAAGGACGGCTTGGTATGCTCACTCGTGATATTGGTCATGGGAGCAAGCGGTTGTTGGGAACGGTCCCGCGAACGCCCCTTGTTTTCGATGTCGCCCTCCCAGCTAAAGGCTGCGCAGGATTTGCCATCTGACACCTGGGTGTCACTTTTCAATGGCCGGGATCTTACGGGCTGGGAACATCTGGGCGGTGGAGTCGTCGAGGTGCGGGACGGCATGATCCATCTGGAAAACGATGGTTCGCATCGTCCTGGCTATCTGGCGACGACGGCTTGTTTTGGCGATTTTCAGGCCCGATTCCGCTGCAAGGTGCTGGACGGGGATTCCGGATTGTTCTTTCGTGCCCATCGTGATCCGAACCATCCCGATGGCTTGATCGGACCTCAGGTGCAGCTTCACCCGTCAGCGGACCGAGGCCTCGGCGGATTGTTCGAGACGCAAGGCCGCGGCTGGTTGTGCAAACCTTCGCAATCGCTTGTCCAGTCCGTTTTGGGGAAGTCTGACTGGCTCGAAGGGCAGGTCGTGCTTCGTGGTCGTTCGGTCTGTGTCGTGATGAATGGCGTGGTGACGGCAGACTGGCAAGACGACGGCACGATGGCTGACGCGGGGTGCTTGGCCATTCAGATGCACGGAGCAGGGTGCCGTGTGAAATGGGCCTTGCTGGAAGTCCGGGGCCTCCCATGACGGCCTGGGACCGTTCGCTATCAATATCTGCGTGGCTGAAACCGGGGCGAAACCTGCTGAATTTCACGACGTCCGCATGAAGGGCTTCCGGGACCGGGCCGAAGTGTCCGCCGTGCTGGCGCTCATCGAACGGCGGATTACTTCCTTGCCCGGAGAGCGAGTACCCCTGTCTCAGGCCGGGGGACGGGTGCTTGCTTCTGACATCCATTCTGAGGTGGACGTACCGAGCTTCGACCGTGCGGCAATGGACGGCTACGCGGTGCGGGGAGAGGACACGTTCGGTGCCTCGCTCTATTCGCCCATCGAATTGCGTCTCATCGGTGAAGTCCGCGCCGGGAGGCAGTTTGCCGGTCACTGCGGACCGGGTCAAGCGATCCGCATCATGACCGGAGCGCCGATGCCAGGCGGGGCCGACGCCGTTCTTCCCGCAGAACAGGCCGAGGAGCAAAACGGCGTGGTGCTGGTGCGGGAGCCGGTGCCGCCGGGCCGACACGTCGGACGACGCGGAGAAGACGTGCAGAGCGGCTGCTGTATTCTCGCCGCTGGCCGGGTGCTGCGGCCGCAGGACCTCGGCGTTTTGGCCGCTGTCGGCGTCGCTGAGGTAGACGTGGTACGGCGTCCGGTCGCGGCGATCTACGTGACCGGCGATGAGCTGCTGCCCTGCGGCTCGAAGCCGGACGGGTTTCGCATCGTTGATAGCAACTCGATCATGCTCGAGGCCCTGGTGCGGCGAGACGGCGGCGTGCCGATCCTCAGCCCGATCCTGCCCGACCAGCGGGACGCTTTGACAGAGGCCTTGGCAAGCTGTTCGGCCGATGTGATTCTGGTCACCGGCGGAACGTCCGTCGGCAGCGAGGACCACTTACCCTCCGTGATGGCGGAGATAGGCGAGCTGGCAGTTCACGGCGTGGCCATGCGGCCGGCCTCGCCGTCCGGACTTGGATTCGTCCATGGAAATCCGGTTTTCCTTTTGCCTGGCAACCCGGTCTCGTGTCTGGCGGCGTATGAGTTTTTCGCAGGACCGGCGATTCGTCGTCAGGGCGGAAAAGCAATGGATTGGCCGCATCGCCGCGTGGTTCGCCCCCTGGCGTCCAAGATCGCCTCGGCCATTGGGCGGGTGGACTATGTGCGGGTCCAGTTCGTCGAAGGGGCCGTCGTGCCGTTGGCCATCAGCGGGGCCTCGATCCTGACCACGACGACCCGGGCCGACGGCTTCGTGATCGTCCCCGCTGACTGCGAAGGCTATCCGCCGGGAGCGTCGGTCGAGGTCTTCCTTTATGATGCCTGATGCCTGCTTCGATCCGGCACAAACTGAATTCGGCCCTCCATGACCGCGCAGCAGGACCAATTCCTGAACGTCATCGACCGCGATGAAGCGGAACGGCGGTTTCGCCAAGCCGTGCCGCTGCAACCGCTCGGCGGGGAATCCGTTCCCCTGAATCAGGCCTTAGGCCGGGTGCTGGCTCGCGACGTCGTGGCCCCGATTGATGTGCCCGGTTTCGACCGGGCCAACGTGGACGGTTTTGCAGTTCGAGCCGAGGACACTTTCGGAGCCGAGGAGGAGAAGCCTTGCCGTCTGCGGATCGTCGGCGAAGTGGTGACACCGGGGCGTCAACCGAGACAGGCGATCGGGCCGGGAACGGCCATGCCGATTGCCACGGGGGCGATGTTGCCCCGCGGGGCTGACGCCGTGGTCATGATTGAACACACAGACGCCGTCGGCGACACGCTGCTGATCCGTCGCCCGGTGGCTCCCGGGGCCAATGTTACCTTTGCGGGTACGGACATCGGCCGAGGCGAAACGGTGCTGCGTCGCGGCACGTTGCTGACTGCTCGGGAAACCGGCGTGCTGGCGGCGTTAGGACTGGCTCAGGTGGAGGTCCGCAAACGGCCTCGCGTTGCCATACTGTCCACGGGAGACGAACTGGTTTCCCCGGGACGCTCTTTGGGACCGGGCCAGATTTACGACTGCAACGCTACCATTCTTGCCCATGCCGTGACGGAACTGGGTGGTGAACCGATACTGTTCGGAATCGTTCCCGACGATGCCGAGCTGCTGCGCGAACGGCTGTGGGAGGCCCTTTCATGTGACGTCGTGCTATTGTCCGGCGGCACTTCCAAGGGCAGCGGCGACGTTTCCTACCGGGTCGTCAGCGACCTCGGGAAACCGGGCATCGTCGTCCACGGTGTGGCTCTCAAGCCGGGCAAGCCGATCTGTCTTGCTGCCGTGGGTAACAAGCCAATTGTTGTTCTGCCTGGCTTCCCGACTTCGGCCATCTTCACGTTCCATGAATTCGTCGCCCCGATCATCCGCACTCTGGCTGGACGCTCGGAATCCGCCCAGGAAACCGTGCAGGCCCGGCTGCCGTTTCGCATCAATTCGGAAAAGGGCCGGACCGAATATGTCCTGGTCAATCTGGTCGAACTGATGGAATCGCCCGCTCTTTCGAGAACGGGCCAAGATGACCGTGGCTCAGCTCCTTCGGTTCGCTATGCCGCCTATCCGATGGGCAAAGGTTCTGGCTCGGTGACGACCTACAGCCGGGCCGATGGTTTCATCACCATCCCCCGACTGCGGGAATACCTCGACGAAGGTGAAATCGTCGAGGTGCGGTTGCTCGGAACTGGTCTGGCACCGGCTGACCTCGTGGTCATCGGCAGCCATTGCGTCGGCCTGGATTTTCTGCTGGGCCGACTCGAAGAACGAGAGCATATTCGGAGCAAGATGCTGGCCGTGGGAAGCCAGGGAGGATTGACATCGGCCCGACGCGGGGAGTGCGATCTCGCCGGCATTCATCTTTTGGACCCGCGGACGCGCACGTATAACGCCCCGTTTGTCGGACAGGATTTGGTCCTCGTACCCGGATACGGCCGCTTGCAGGGAATCGTCTTTCGCCGAGGCGATCAACGCTTCGAAGGAAAAACAATTGCCGAAGCCGTGCGCGATGCCTTGGCGGATCCCGAGTGCGTCCTAGTCAACCGCAATCGCGGCAGCGGCACTCGTATTCTGATTGACGAATTACTTGGTGAAGCGCGACCGCCTGGCTATGCCGCCGAGGCTCGATCGCACAATGCCGTTGCCGCCGCGGTGGCTCAAGGCCGCGCTGATTGGGGCGTCTGCATCTGGAGCGTGGCTCGGGACGCCGGGCTAGGCTTCCTGCCGTTGACTGAGGAGCGCTACGATTTCGTGGTCCCCCGCAGCCGCTGGCAGCGTCCGGTTGTGCAGGCCTTCGTGCGGCTCCTGAATGATCCCGACATCCGCCGCGATCTGCACGAGATGGGCTTTGTTCTCTGACCCGCTCAAACAACCTGCTCATCCAATTCGCGTCCAAGGGGGACGCAGTTGGAACCAGTAGAACCCATGGGGTCCGGTGGTCACGAAGTAGGGTTTGTTCGTGATCTTTGGAAACTCTTGTTTGCCGATCATCTCCACGGGAACAAAGCCTTCGTACTCGCCAAGGTCGAGTTCGACAGGCTGGGCGAAGCGGGACAGGCTGTTGACTACCAGCACATGCTCGTCCTCGTAACTGCGGATGTAGGCGACGATGCGGGGATTGGAGCATTTCACGAACCGCATCGTACCCCGGCCGAAGACCTTAGTGGACTTACGGACGCGGATCATTCGGCGGAGCCAGTTTAAGAGTGACGTCGGCGAGCGTGTCTGGGCTTCCACATTGATCGCTTGATAGTTGTACGTCGGGTCCATGATGACGGGCTGGTAGAGCATGGAGGGGTCGCACTGGGAGAAACCGGCATTGCGGTCGCCTGTCCATTGCATCGGCGTGCGGACGCCGTTGCGGTCGCCCAGATAGACGTTATCACCCATGCCGATCTCATCGCCGTAATAGAGCACCGGGCTGCCCGGTAAGGTAAGTAACAGGCTGTAAAGCAACTCGATCTGACGACGCCCGTTCTGCATCAGCGGAGCGAGGCGTCGTCGAATCCCGAGATTGAGCCGCATCCGCGGATCCTTCGCGTATTCCGCGTACATGTAGTCCCGTTCTTCGTCCGTGACCATTTCCAGAGTCAGCTCGTCGTGGTTCCGGAGGAACAACGCCCACTGGCAGGTCTTGGGGATTTCCGGCATGTTGCTCAGGATGTCAATGATCGGCTTGGCATCCTCTCGCCGTATGGCCATAAACATCCGCGGCATGAGCGGAAAGTTGAAGGCCATATGGAACTCATCGCCCTGGCCGAAGTAGGCCAACAAGTCGCTCGGCCACTGGTTCGCCTCGGCCAGCAGCAGTCGATTGGGATAATGCGTGTCCACGAAACGCCGCATTTCCTTCAGGAAGGCATGGGTCTCGGGCAGGTTTTCGCAGTTGGTGCCTTCCCGTTCGAATAGGTACGGTACGGCATCGACACGAAAGCCGTCGATGCCGCGATCAAGCCAGAAGGCCATGACGTTGAGGATCTCGCGGCGCACTTCGGGGTTGTCGTAGTTCAGGTCGGGCTGGTGGCTGAAGAAACGGTGCCAGTAGTATTTGCGGGCCACGTGATCCCAGGCCCAGTTCGACTGCTCCGTGTCCTTGAAGATGATCCGCACGCCCCGGTAGCGCTGGTCGGTGTCGCTCCAGACGTAGTAATGGTGCTTGGGAGAGTTCGGATCTCGGCGGGCTTCCTGAAACCACGGGTGCTGGTCCGAGGTGTGATTAATGACCAGATCGGCAATGATGCGAATGCCCCGTTGGTGGGCCTGATAGGTCAACTCCTCGAACTGCTCCACGGTGCCGATGCGTGGATCGACGTTGTAGTAGTCGGCAATGTCGTAACCGTCGTCTTTGAGCGGCGAGGGATAGATGGGCATAAGCCACAGGCAATCCACGCCGAGTTGTTGGAGATAGTCAAGCCGCTGGATCAGCCCGCCCAGATCGCCGTTGCCGTCGTTGGTGCTGTCCTGAAACCCTCGCACATAGACTTCGTAGAAAATAGCGTCCTTGTACCATAGCGGATCGTCGCTGATCACGCCTCTCCTCCTGGCTCCTGGTCATGCCAAACCACGGATACGCGCGAGCCAGCCAAGAAACTCGCACACCTCAGCTGGGCTGGCGAGGCAGCAACAAGCTCGCGTATCATCACTGAAGCCGACGCGGATGGTCAAGCCGTCTCCGAGGGCTTCGAAGAGGTCTTCGTCAGTAGTGTCGTCGCCGATGCTGACGGAAAATGCCTTTTCCAGGTTGAGTCGTTGGCGGATGTACGTCGCCGCCGTTCCCTTGTGAAACTTGCGGCTCGGCCGCAAGTCCCAGGTCCGTTTGCCCGATTCGACACGTAACCAATCTTCGGTACCACGAGCGACCCGGCGGACCGCCTCGGCAATATCAGGCCAGTGAGTCTTTTCCGCTTGGCGGTAATGCACGCATAGTGTCAGACCCTTGTTTTCGACCCAGGCTCCCGGAAAAGCTCGCAATTCCTTGTCCAGTCTCACGGCGAGCTCTTCCAGCTGTTTACGCCGTTGATTGGCCTCCGGTTCAACGTGGTACCAATCCGGTCCAGCGATCTCCAGGCCGTGATTACCCGCGTAGATGATGTGGCGAAGTCCGACCCGGCTTTGCAGATCCTCCAGCGCTCGGCCGCTCAAAATCGAGACGGTGACGCGGTCCGATGCCGCCAGGCGGGCAAGCAAGGAGCCTGCTTCCACCGGTAAAATCGCTTCCGCGGCATGGGACACAATCGGGGTCAGTGTGCCGTCGAAGTCCAAGGCTAGAAACAGCCGTTCCGCCTGGATCAGCGGTGATGCCAACGGACTTCCATCGTGCCAGGTCCGAACAGCGTGGAGACAAGCTGGCAAGGAACCGTCATCGTTCGTTGCGGAGCGGATGATCTTTGCCACGGCTCAGACCTCCGGGAAGTCGAACTTGAGCAAGGCCGAGATGACCTTGCCCGCCCAACGATATACGTTGTTCTCCTCGACGGCAGCACGGAGTTTCTGCATCCTTCGCCTTCGCTCCGCTTCCGGCATAGTCAATGCCTGGTGCATGGCCTCAGCCACTTCTTCCACCGAGAAGGGGTTGATCAGCAATGCATCGGTCAACTCACGCGACGCTCCGGTGAAGCGACTGAGGATGAGCACCCCGTCGAGGTCATGCCGGCTGGCGACGTATTCCTTGGCCACAAGGTTCAGTCCGTCGTGCAACGAACTGACAACGCAGAAATGGGACAGCAGATGCAATCCCATCATGGCGTGTTGGCCGTAATGCCGTTTCAACAGCGTTACCGGCTGCCAGGAGCCACGTCCCCAGCGGCGATTGATCTGGGCCGTCAGATGCTCGACCTGTTGCGACAGCCATTGGTACTCATCCACTTCGGTTCGGCTGGGAACGGCGATTTGAACGAACCGCAACTTGCCCCGGTATTCCGGGTGCAACTCGAAGAGCCGATCCAGACCCCGCAGCCGCTCCGGAATCCCCTTGGTGTAATCGAGCCGGTCGATGCCAATTCCGAGATATTCCCCGTTGAGTTGCAGCTCTTCCTGCCAGCGTCGCACCGCCACCGCAGTCCGCGGACTCTGCACCAATTCCTGGTGCTTCTCAAAGTCGATGCCGATCGGAAACGGGCGGACCAAAGTGCTCTTGCCGCCAACGGTGATCTCGAACCGCTCCATGTCCACGCGAGATTCCAGAGAGCGATCCACGGTGTCGAGAAAGTTTTGACAGTGCGACCGAAGGTGGAAGCCGAGAAGGTCGTTGCCCAGCATCCCTTGAAGCAGTTCCTTGGTCCAGGGGAAGACCCCCATCGTCTCCCGGCTCGGCCAAGGGATGTGCCAGAACTGGGCGATGATGAGGCGTGGGTTGGCTTCCTTCAGCATGCGCGGCAGCAGAGCAAAGTGGTAATCTTGGACGAAAACGAAAGTCTGCTCGTCTCCGGCCTCCTGGAGGACTGCCTCAGCGAATTTGGCATTGACGGCGCGATAGGTTTCCCAGTCGTGCGGCTCGAAGACGGGACGGGTAAAGGCGATGTGACACAGCGGCCACAGTCCCGAGTTGGCCATGCCGTAGTAATAGCCGTCTTCCTCGTCGCGGGTCAGCCAGACGCGGCGTAAAGTGTAGGCCGGTTGCTCAGGCGGAACCCGAACGTGGTCGAACTCGTCCACGACCTCTCGATCAGCGTCGCCGCTGCCGTGGGCGATCCAGATGCCGTCGCAGGCGCGCATCACGGGGTCAAGCGCGGTCGCCATGCCGCTGGCAGGTTGCACGCACTCGATTTCCTTTCCGTTCCAGCGATGGATGTATGGCTCACGGTTGGCTACCACGATGAAGCGGTAGTTCCGCAGACGGTTCTCGACCAAATCGTGCAAGGCTTGCTTGGACCACATCTCCGCCTCCTTTCTGTGAAAGCGAAGTCGCCTTCAGGCCGGAAGTTCCCTTCCGACGGTAAGAGCTCTTCTCATGACTGAGCCGAAGCAACGTGGATGTTGCTGACGGCTATTCAGACGTGCCAAGAGGAATGCGGATGGTCAGAAGCGCGTGCTGAAAAACATTCTATCTGCGAACCGCTATTTGGCATCCCTCGGCGAAGAGGCGAAAGGCGGCTTAACAAAAAGCTACAGCAACCTTGGTGGCGGAAGGAGACGACCAATCCCAGGTGGTCACTTTCCTGGGGGCGATTTTTTCGGCGGGGTGGGTTTCTTCTTTTTGATGGCGGGGTCGGTGGCTTCGTCGGCTTCCAAACGTCGAGTCGCTGCCTGGCTGAGGTATTCACCCAGCGTGAGGCCAAGCCGGTCGGCCTGGACCTGGAGACGTCCTAGAAGCAGAGGATCGATCTGAAACACGAGGCGCACCCGCTCCGGCGTGTCCTTGCCGCTCTGGGCCTGCTGCTGGCCCTGAGCCTGACGGCTCTTTTTTTCCTGCCGCCGCTGGAGGCTCGACACAATCATGCCCAAGGTCACCTTGTCGATAGTCGAGTCGCTCGGATTGCCAGGAGGTGGGTTGGTCACGGTTTCGCCTCGTCCTTGGGTTTCGCTGCCCTTTATTGTCAGTGTAGCAGTGATGCGGTGTTGACAGCAAGGGAGTGAAAGTCCCCTTCCATCCACCAACCTGGGCCGTTCCTGCCCTGGTCAATCGCCCGGCATGTGCTACAAGTACTAATTTTGCAATGGGTTATGGCTTCTCTGGCGATCTGACAGGCGGACGTAAGACAGCTTTCATGAATGAGAAATGCCTGAGAGGTGCTTCAGGGGCAACTTCTGCGATGGGAAGCCTTTCAGTTGCATACCAGGTCATGGACGATCGTTGGGTGGGGTCGGCTCGGAGGGCGGGTCGCGGTTGAAGTCCAGCACCTGCGGCAGCGGTTCGCCAGTGCCGACCGTCAGGTTCTTGAGGACTTCCTGGACTGCCGCTTCGGGATGGGAAAGTGGTGTGGGTTCCGGCCGTAGCGTGGGCTGAGCCAAGGCCAGGGAGCGTTGCCGTTCGCGAATGTGTTCACTTGCCCTTCCGACGACACAGCCCGGCAGCGGGCCTTCGGCAATGATGACGTTGTCGTGCTCCATGATGGTACCCTTTTGCCGCTCCCAGTCAGCCAGGGCCACGTTGTAATCGGCGATGGCGAAATGCTCCTCACGCAAAGCTTCGGCCCAGTTCCGTTGGGCTTCAAGAAGAATGTCGATGGTCGTCCGGCCGGTCTCAAATTCGCGGTAGCGCAATCGAAGCTGTTCCGTGAAGGCCAGACGCTGTGCCCGCAGAATGCGAATCTGTTCGTGGAACTGAACAAGATCGCGATAGCTGCGAGTCAGGTCGTACACCAGGTTTTTCTCTTGCTCCTGGAGAAACGCAACCCGTTGAGCCAAAGCGAGCATCGCTCGCCGAACCTGTGAATTGGCTTCGCGGAAGCCGAGCGGCATGTCCAGCCGTAGTCCCAATTCCCAGTTGTTGTAGTCGTTCTCGAGCAAATTCCGGAGGGCGTTGGCTTCGTCCGTGCCGTCTAGTCGGCTGCCGAGAGCGTTGATGTTGTACCGGGCCAGGAAGCGCAGATCGGGCATGAGAAAGTTCTTCTGGGCCAGCACGTTGAGATGGGCTGACTGGATCTCCTGGCGAATCTGATTGAGTTCCGGTCGGCGGCTCAGTGCCTCGGTGACAGCCAGTTGCCAATCGGGAAGGAACGGAGCGACGGTTGGGGTGTCTGATGGCACCAGGCGATAGCCGTCTTCCGGGGGCAGACCGATCACGTAGCGCAGTCGGCGTTCGGCTTCCAGCACGCCGGGGCGGCCCAAACCGCGATTGAGGGTCTGGAGGCGCTGGGCGCGAAAGGCCTGCAACTGGCCTTCGATCTGGGCCAAGTCCTGACCCGGAATCTTGCCGGCATCGAATCGGGCCTTGGCAACTTGCCAGGTGATGAGTGCCTGCTTGGCGGCGGCCTCGCGGCTGTAGAAGTCCCAGTAGGCCGCGTACAGCTCCCAGTAGGCTTCCTCGACGGTGAAGAGCAGTTCATGCAGACGCCGTTCGAACTCCGTGCGCGAATTGTCGTAGTCGATTCGGGCCAGGACGATGCCGCGAGCGATGGACCGACCGCGGTTGTAGGGGGTCAGCAGGCTTCCGGGATGGTCCGGCAACAGCCGGTTGATGCCGACTCCGGCGCTTTGCAGCAACGGTTGCTCGAAACTGAATTCAAGGACCGGGATGTATTCGGGGTTGAATCGGCCGAAGCGCTCGTTGATGTTTGAGAAGTTGTAACTGGTGCGGTAGGTGATGCCGGCCACGCCGCCGGTGGGCAATGGCTTAACCAGCTGGGTCTGGAAGTTGGCCCGATCTTCGTCCGCGGCGTCGATGCCGCGAAAACCGAAAAGCACGTTCCGCGGTTCATCGACCTTGTTCCAGGTCATCGCCGTTTGCCAGCGGAGGTCGAAGCGGGACAGCGATTCTTCCATGAAAGTGCCATCCAACGCCGGATCAAAGGCCAGGACGCGGATGCTGTCAGTGGCCGTGGACGGATTCTGCTGCGTCCTCAAACCCTGGACGCTGGTTCGGCGCCCCAGTCCGGCACGGGCGAAGCCTTCGCCGGTGCGACCGTTCTCAATGGCCAGGGCAATGCATTCGGCCAAGCTGATTTCCCGGATGGGAGCCTCCGGATTGGCGGTAGTGCGGGGCGGGGTTTCGACGGTGTAGGTCGGCAGATCGGCGACGACCGGCATCGCGGCGGTGTGTTCCAGCGCCTGGATGCGGTAGTTGTTGAAGTCCTTCTCGGTCATGAAGCGGGTCTGCTGGCAACCGATGAGGACCGCGGCAGCCGCGATCGCCAGCAACACTCCCAAGCCGGATCGTCCCATGTGGTCCGCTCCCCACGCGTTCGGGTCGTTCCCTGCCCAATTGGGTTCACCAGCGAGAGCCGGTCGGCTGCCGCCTCGGTGAAGCCCTTCCCGCGCAAAGGCATGGACGACCGGCGGACCGCATAGCAAAGTCGCCAGAAATTTCTAGAGCAGTTGGTCAACCCTTGATGACTCCGATGGGCCGGAGTCGGGCGACTTTACGCGAAATGCCTGCCTGGTGAACAACCTCGACAACGTGATCCACGTCCTTGTATGCCTCGGGCTGCTCCTCTGCCAAGCCTTTCCAGCTTCTGGCCCGAGCGACGATACCTCGACTGGCCAGCTCTTGGTCGATGCGTCGGCCCTTGCTGGCCTGGACGGCGGCGGTTCGACTCAAGGCTCGGCCTGCCCCGTGGCAGGTGGTGCCGAAGGTTTGTTCCATGCTGCCTGCCTGACCGACAAGCACCCAGCTTGCCCGGCCCATGTCGCCCGGAATAATGACCGGCTGCCCGATTTCACGGTAACAGGCTGGAACTTCGGGATGACCCGGCGGGAAGGCTCGCGTCGCTCCCTTGCGATGCACCCACACCTTGCGCCGCTTGCCGCCGATACTGTGTTCCTCGAACTTGGCGATGTTGTGGCAGACATCGTACACGAGGTTCATCTGCAACTCTTGCCACGGTTTCCCAAACACCGTGCTGAACACCTCCCGGGCCTGCCACATGAGGAGTTGACGATTGCACCAAGCGAAATTGGCCGCCGCCCGCATCGCTCCGATGTACCTCTGGCCCTCCGGACTGTTCACGGGAGCACAGGCCAATTGTCGGTCGGGAAGCTCGATGCCGTACTTCTGTGGCACGTTGCGGAGCATGTGCAACGCATCGTCGCAGACCTGATACCCCAAGCCACGCGACCCGGAATGGATCATGACGCAGACCATGTCCTTTTCCAGGCCCATGACCCTGGCAGCCTCCTCGTCGAAAACATCGTCCACGACCTGCACTTCGAGAAAATGATTGCCCGATCCCAGCGTGCCGCACTGCTCTGAGCCGCGTTCCAAAGCTCGGTCGCTAACGAGATCGGGATCAGCTCCTTCGAGCTTGCCGCGGGCTTCGGTGTGTTCCAAGTCGGCGTCCGTGACCAGACCGCGCTCCTTCAAGGCGCGAGGCCCTTCGGCCAGGAGCTTGCGGAGTTCGTGCCGGTCGAAATGGTATTTGCCAGTCCGTCCGACGCCGGTGGGCACCTGGCGAAACAGCTCCTCGATCAGCGTCTTGAGGTGCGGCTGGACGTCGCGCAGATGGAGGTTTGAGCGAACGAGGCGCACGCCGCAATTGATGTCGTAACCCACGCCTCCCGGCGAAATCACGCCGCCTTCTTCCGGATCCGTGGCACACACGCCGCCGATGCAGAAACCGTAGCCCCAATGGATGTCCGGCATGGCCAGACTGGCATACTGGATGCCGGGCAAGAATGCGACATTGGCCACCTGCTCGGGGGCCTGATCGTTGCGAATCTGTTCGATCAGGTAGTCATCGGCGTAGATCAAACCATCGACGCGCATCCCCGGTTTGTAGCTTCGGGGGATGCGCCATAGATAGTCGTTGACCCTGAGCAACGGCCCCTGAAAAACTCCCTTGGTCATGGTTGTCACCCTCGCTGATTCCGTGCAACGGAGCCGCTTCAAATGTCCACGATCACTTCCGCCAGCCAGCCATGTTCCTCCTGCTTGACCCGCAGACCGTGGTAGGTAATTGCCTTGACCTCGTGGTCAGGCTGATGCCGGGCCGGGTCGAAGCGTTCGCCGCGGGCCACGGCGGCCAGGCCGGTCGGCGTCACGTCCACTTTGAATTGACTGAAAACCAGGTGTTGCGTCTCGAAGCAGTACAGCAGTTCGTTGAGCCAGTCGAACAGCAGATACTCCAGGTCCTGTCCCTGAAGGTGGAAAGTGACTTCGGTCGCGGGACGAACCGCGTCGAGGTTTTCCACGATCAGGGAGAAGAGCGCACGACCGGCCTCGGCGAAAAGCGTGTTCAGGTCGGCTGCGCGAATGCGCAGACCGACGTCGGCCGTGTGCTCAAAGACTTCAAACATACCTTGATGGTACCGGAACCCTCGCGGCGTACAAGGTTACTCATGCCGCAAGGCTTCGATTGGATCGAGACAAGCCGCTCTCCGGGCCGGATACCAGCCGAACAGAACGCCGACGGCGACTGCCACGCTGAATGCCAAGATGATTGACCAGTTGTGGATGGCCGCAGGCACGCGATAGTTGAACTGCGAAGCTACGTAGGGAACGAGGAAGACCATCGACAAGCCGACCAACACGCCAATGACGCCGCCTAGCGTCGTCTGCACGACGGCTTCCAGGAGGAATTGCAGCGTGATGTCGCTGCGTTTTGCTCCCAAGGCCCGGCGGATACCGATCTCGCGGGTCCGCTCCGTGACCGTGGCCAGCATGATGTTCATGATGCCGATGCCACCCACCAGCAGGGAGATGCCGGCAATGAAAGCGAGCAGGATGCGATAGCGGTCTCGGGTGCGTTCGGCCTCTTCAAGCCGATCCAAAGGTATGCGGATGTCCCAGTCTTTCTTAGGATGCGTGGCACTCAGTTGGGCCCGAACGATGTCCGCCACGCCACGAACGCGGTCCCGAACGGCGTCAGTATCGCCGGAGTCGTCCACGGTCAAAACGACCTGGCTGAGCTGGACTTTTTCGGCACCGCGTGCTCCCGTAGCCCGGATGAAGCTGATTTCGCCCAGCAAAGACCGGCATGCCTTCAGGGGAATGTACATGTCGCCGTTATACTTCTCGATCTCCGCCCCACTCGTGTTGGGCATGCGATCCTTAAGGACGCCGACGACGACGAAGGCTCGATCTTTGCCGGAAATACGGATGGTTTTGTTGATTGGATCCTCGCCGGGAAAAAGCTCCGCAGCCAACTCGGAGCCGATAACGCAGACGTTGCGGGGAATCGGTTCCTCATCCTGTTCAGTGAGGAAGCGGCCGGCAGCGATCATGTTTTCGAGCTTGTACACGATGGCATGTCGCGGCGTGGTGCCGACGACCCGACCGTTGTACAGCCGACTGTCTGTCACGGGACGTAACTCCGCCGGGAAGACCCGCATCGGCAACGTGGCCGTGACCAGATTCTTGAGCGTTTCCACGAAGCGGCGATGGTCGTCGTCGGTCAACCCGTAGTTGGCCACGAAGGAACGGCGCTGGCTGGTTGCCTCCTCCGGCGGCTTAACGCTGGTGACGATGACGTTGGTGAGGCCCTGTTTCTTGATGTCTTCCAAGGCATCCTGCATGCTGCCTTCGCCGAAGGCCATCAACGAGATCACCGCGGCCGTGCCGATGATGATGCCCAGAACGGAAAGGAATGAGCGGAGCTTGTGCAGCCACAAGTTCCGGATGGCCATCGAGATGGTGCGGCGGATTTTGGTGAGGAAGATCATGGCGTCACCGAAGCCAGCGAGGAGCCGGAAATGCCGAGGGGAGCGGTGCGAACGTCGGATTCGACTTTTCCGTCGCGCATCCGAACCACTCGCTTTGCCCAGGCGGCGATGTCGTTCTCGTGAGTCACCATGATGATGGTTTTGCCTGCTTCGTTGAGAGTGCAGAGCAACTCCATGATTTCGTCGCTGGTTTTGCTGTCGAGGTTGCCGGTTGGCTCGTCTGCAAGAATCACGTGTGGGTCATTAACCAAGGCACGCGCGATGGCCACCCGTTGTTGCTGTCCACCAGAGAGCTGCGTCGGCCGATGGTTGAGTCGTTCACCAAGGCCGACCATCTCGGCCAGCCGGATGCATCGCCGCCGCGTCGAGGCGTCCACCCGTCCTTGGTAAAGCAAGGGCACCTCGATGTTTTCCACCACGGTGTACTGTTGAATCAGGTTATAGGACTGGAAGATGAATCCGATGTAGCGGCAGCGGATTTCCGATAACTGGTCGTCGCTCATGGTCGAGACGTCCTGATTGCCCAGGAAGTAGCGTCCCGACGTGGGCCGGTCAAGGCAGCCGAGCAAATTGAGCAAGGTGGATTTGCCCGAGCCGGACGGCCCCATGAGGGCAACGAAATCTCCCTCCTCAAATGAGAGGGTCACCCCGCGCAGGGCCTTGACCACTTCGCCTTCGAGAAAGTAGTGCTTGGTCAGGTTTTCGACCCGAGCGATGACACGCACGCTGAACTACCTCAATCGGGAATTTCAATGCCCTGAGCGCGATTGCGCTGTTTGATCATCTCCTTGACGTTGTCCGGGACCGGCAGCTCATTGATCATCTGCTTGCGGCGTTCCGGGGTAGCCTTGCGAAGCTCTTCCTGGAACCGCTGAAACTGCTGGCGCTGCTCTTCGGTGATCTGGCCGCCGCCAGCACCGCCGCCGGGACGAGGACCTCCAGCGTTGGGACCACCTTCCCGCGGAGGCCGACCGGCCGGGGGACCATCGCCAGAAACCCGCGGCGGACCGTCACCGATCCCCGGCCCGTTGCCATCCCCGTTTCCGTTACGCTGCGGACGAGGCCCATTCTTGATGGTCCCGCTGACCAATTCACCGGGATCGCGCTGCTCGGCGTGCAGGTCATTGCGTTTTTCAGCCAGGGTGCGAGGGTTGATGAGGATGAGTTCGCCTTCCTTGACGCCATAGGTTTCGCCTTCCTTAAGTAAGCCGGCAGGTGGCTCACCCTCCTTGATTTCAACAAACTTGCTGTTGTTCAAGCCCGTCGTGAGGATGCGTTTCTCGATGCCTTGCGGCGTCTTCACGTAACAAAACTTACGCCCGCTAGCCTCAAGCACGGCATGGACAGGTACCCGAAGGACGTTATCCAGTTCTTCGACCTTGATGGTCACTTCCGCGCTCATGCCCGGCTTCAGCCCTTCAATTTTCTCCTCGATGAGAACAATGGTCGGATAGACTTTCACGTCGGCCATCGACCAGTCGGAGGAGGAAGCGACCGAAGAGACCTCCTTGACTCGGCCTTTCAGGGGTCGGTCCAAAGACGCGATCTTGACTTGGGCCGGCAGGCCGTCCGCAGTGCTTTCCTGCTGTTTGATGAGCCGAGGCACGAGCGCTTCATGGACCTTGATCTTGACCTGCATCTCGCTGAGGTCCGGGATGCGCATGAGCCGTTGGCCTTCACGAACCGGCTCATTGACAGCGACGATGTTTTGCGAGGAACTGAAGCCGAACCGGGTCCGCTCCTCGACATGGTAGATCACCATGCCGTCATGGGGGGCAGTGATCGTGCAGTTAGCAATGTCGTCTTTGAGGTCCTGGAGCTTCGATTCCTCTTGCTGCAACACCTGGAGCTTCGCCTGGTAATCTGCCTGGGCTTTGGCTGTCTTGCCCGCGGCAGAGATTTCGGCCACTTTGAGGGCTGTTTTGGCCTGTTCCAGTTTGTTTTGCAGGTCGAGGATGGTCCGCCGCGAGTCGTAGTCCAGCAGCATCATGTAGTCGCGTTCTAACTCGCTGAACGTGATCTCGGAGGTCATGCGGCGGTATTCGTCGGATTGGGCCTGGCTGCGGCTGACGAAGCCACGCTTGGCCATGCGGGCAGAATAGGCCGCCTTGTCCTTCCACTGGAGCAGATCCGCCTCGGCAGCGGCGATTTTTCCGAGAATGTTTTTTTCGAGCTTATCCCGTTCACCGCGAATGTAGCGTTCCAGGTCGATTTCGGCGAGCTTGACGTTGTTCCGGGCAGTTTCCAGGTCGCCTTCGTTCTGGCTGGCGACGATTTCCAAATCCTTTTCAGCCTGAATCAGGCTGGCGCGAGCCGAGGCGACGGCGATCTCCTGGTTCTTGAGTTGCTCCTTGAGGCTGGAATCGTCGAGGCGGCAGATGACATCGCCAGCTTTGACCCGAGTCCCTTCATCCACAAGCCACTTGATACTGGTGGCGACGGAATTCCCGCGGCCGCTGGCTCGGACTTTGCAGTTGATGTCCGTATTGCGGCTCGCTTCCAGTTCGCCCTTCTCGACGATGCTGAAGACAAGTCGTCCGCGTTCAACCGGCTCGAATTGCAGGGTGGTATCATCGGCAGTCAACAAGGTCAGATAGTACCACCCACCAGCAGCAGCACCCGTGCCCAGAAGCACCAGGCCGAGGATGAGCATCAGACTGGTTCGGAAAATCGAACCGTTCGGAGGAGGAGCATCTTGGGCGGCCGGTTCGTCGAGATGGCGGAGCCGATCTGCCAGGGCAGACGACCCGCTGCGTTTTCGGGAGGAAATTCCGTGGGCGGCGTCACCGTTGTCCGGGTTCAGGCTGACTTCCATCGGGTCGTTCGGCTGGAGAGGCGTATTCATCGATCCAAACTCCTCGCGAGTCTACCCGTAGAAGTTCCAAGTCGCGGTACAACTCCATACGGGCCCGGATGTAGTTTACGTAGGTGGCGTAGATACTGTTCTGAGCGCGAAGCACAGAGTTCTGGGCGTTGACCACCTGTTGGGTCAGAGCAGCCGCGGAACTGGCTGCGTCGCGCTGAGCGCCAGGGGCTGGTGGCGCTCGCAGCTCTTCCAGCGAGTTTTCAAGCACCTGATAAGCGAGTCGCACTGATCGCTGGTTGATCGCATAGGTCTGGGCCAGTTGCCGCAGCGTTCGCAACTCCTGGCGAACCTGGAAGCGAACGTTATCCTCCTGCTGCTGCAAGGCCCGACGCTGGCGTTGGTAAGCGATCAGGCTCGCCCGGTAATTATTACGCTGCAACTGCCTGACCAGGGGCAACTCCGTGTCCAAGGTCATGCGGTGGATTGCAGTTCGCCCCCAGAAGGTAAGCGGTTGGGCCTGATTGCGCGGTGTCGTCACCTCCATATGATACTGGAGGTTGGCCACCCCGAGCAAGCTATTGGCAAAAACGGCGATCTTTCGCCAGGCATCCACGACCTGGGCCCGGGCGTTCATCAGGTCGAGTCGGTTAATTAACGCCGTTTGCTCGACAAGGTTCTGCGCTTCGAGTTCGTCTGCGGTGAGCAGATCGACGCCGTGCAAGTACACCGGCGGCAGAGTGGGCCATAGTCCATCCAGTTCCACGAAGCGTTCGGCCCGGGCTGATTCCATTACCTCCGCGAAGCGGGTCGTCACTCGACGGAATGCGTCGATGTAGCGAGAGCGGCGACGCTGCGGCTGCATTTCCCCTTCCCAGGGCTTCAGCTCATAGTTCCTAAGCGCCAGTTCCATCTGGCCCAGGCTGATCTCCAACTGCAATTCTCGCATCCGGTCACGCAGATGCCGCGGGAACTCTTTCTCCTCGTCGGCGTAACGCTCTTCCTCGTCCTCGAGCCGGTCCAGCTCCTCCTGCAACTCCAAAATTCGCTGGGCGGCTCGGGAACGTCGCGGTCCGGTCGCCAGGCCCCAGGGCACAGCCGAGAGGTTTAAGGGTGCCTGAAGCGGAACGGACAAGAGATCCGCCAAGCCTTGAGCGGGCAATTCGAAGCCTGAAGCCAATTCCCGCCATGTGGCGTAGCGGCGGATGATCTCCTCACGGAACTTCGTGCCCCGGACCAGCGGCGACTCGACGAACAACCGTTCCAGGATGCCTCGCAAACGCTGTGGAGCAACCTCGGGTTCCTCCTCAAGTTGATCCAGAGCATCCAGAATCTGGCGGTAATCAGCCTCGACGCGGCTCAGGCGTTCCATCTGGTCCTTGAGCGGTTCGAGCGGGCCGAAGTCAAGTTCCAGAGGCAGATTGGTCGGCAAACCCAACTGCAACTTGAACTGGTCCAGCGAGTCTTGGTAGAGGACTTCGGACAGCAGCAGCTGGGCTCGGCTGTCAAGCAACTGCTGTTCGATCTGGTCCACCTGAAGCTGGGAGACGCTGCCGCCCACCACGTAAGCCTGGTAAAAGCGAAGCAGCCGAGCGAACGACTCGACGTTGGCCCGGTTGTTTTCCACCACAGCCAGCCGTTGGATCGTCGGATAGTAGCCGACGAAGGCTGCTTGGCCGCGGACGCCGAGGTCCAGCCCGGCCACGCCGATACCTCCGACAGCGGTACGGATCGGGCTGCCGACGGCAATGGCGACATAGAACTCTCGATGAAACCTGGCGAAGTTTCGCAGTTCGTACACCAAGTCGCGCTCTGCCTGGGTCAGCGGCTCCAGGGTAACGGCCCGACCGCCCGCCTGGAGCAGGGGCTGACTCAGATCGAGGATCAGTGTGGACTCGCTGATGGTGTGCCGAGGGTCGCCGGTCAGGTTGACCACGGTGCGGTTGGCCAGTTGCAGGGTGAGCAATGCCCCCGTAGAGAAAAGCTGCGTGAAACCGAAGCCGGAGCCGGGACCGACTCCAGTGTTGGCCACCCAGCGGTTCTGCTTCCCAATTGTTGAGCGGCTGGCGGCCCACTCCCGAATCACCTGCTCCGTGGCGTAGAACTGGGGCAGAAAATTGAAGCGTTGGAGTGTTACCGGAAGAGCGGTCAGATAAAGGCTTTCGCGCCGGTCTTGGAATTCGCGGCTGTTGAATAGGGCCAGTTCGACGGCTTGATCGAGCGTGATGAGATAGGCTTGAGGGTGCTGGCTATCGCCATTCGCCGCGTCTCGCTGGACGCCATATTGAGCCGCAGTGACAGGAATGATCGACTGCGATGGATCGGTGACGCCCGGCCCAGGGTTTTCTGATACAGTCGGTTGCTCTCCGGTGAGGATTTTGGCCGTCGGCTGGCCGACGGAAGCATAGTCGAAAACGTTGCCAGACCCGTTTTTGTCGTGACCTTGGGCATCCCTGGGCGGCGGAAGTTGTTCGGGCTGTTCGGCTTCACGCTTTTTGCGTTCCTCTCGCTCCTTGCGAGCGGCGCGATTGGCTGCGTCCCACGCCTGCAAAACTTGCAAATAGCCGGTGCCCTCGATGTACGCCACCTGCTTGGGTTTCTGCGGACGCGTTGAAAGCATCCAGGTGGGAAGGTCGTCCGGCGGCATGGGGGGATGATCCGGGTCGCTCGGATCGGCAAAGCGGGCCAACGGGTGCGGGTAAACGTAATAGTCTCGCAGTTCCCATTGAGGAAATTGGTCCTTGCTCTCCAGGAGTTGAAGAACTTCGCGGTCTGCCCAGTGCCGGAAGAAGCGGCGGGTGCATCCGGTGGCGAATAGCACGGTCAGGAGAAGGAAACTGAAAAGCAACACGGTTGCGGGCGAGCAGGGGATGCTTCTCCTCGTGAAATTGGCACGCATTTCATGCTTCCCGTGGGCGGTTTTCTATTCCATCTGCACCCACTGGCCGCAACAGTCGCGGACCAGCGGTTAGAATACAGTCGGGCCCGATTTCAGGCGGATCTCTGGTGGACCGCCGAGCTGAAAATCCGTCAGGCGCGGAAAAGGTTCCGCATCTGGTATCGGACGCAAACTTTGCCCCGCTTGAACATCGCGGCCCAGGTCGGGAGATTCTCATGGTTTGGACGCGAAGCTGCGTCAGTGTGGTGGGATGCCTGTTGCTTTCCCTGATCGGCGAGGCGGTGCAAACTGGGAATTCTGACGGAGAGCAGGAAATTCGGGCGGTCGGTAGGGAATTACTTGCCTCCTTCTCCGCCGAGCCGCGGAACCTGGAGCGCCTTTTTGCTTCGGGTTTCTTCAAGGAACTGGAGGCACGTCGGCTCAACCTTGGCGAGGTCTTTCGGGCCTTGCACGCTCAGCACGGCAAGGCAGTGGAATTCCGCGTGCTCGGCCTGACCGGGCCCTATACGGCCGAGGTCGAGTTCGTCTTCGCCAACGGAGTGCGGAAACCGGCCAGGCTCGCACTCGACGTTCGGCCGCCACATCCGATTGTCGGACTGGAGTTCCGGGCGGATATCCGAAGCGATGACAGTTTCGAGTCGGTCACGAAAGACTTGGCCAAATTGCCGGGCAAGGCGGGCTTCTGCCTCAAACAATTAACGCCGGAGACGATGGTCCTCGCTGCTCATCAGGCTGACGAGCCGTTTGCCGTGGCTTCGAGCATGAAACTGATCATACTCGCGGTACTGGCTGACGACGTCGCGGCCAAAAAAAGGACTTGGTCGGAAGTGGTTCCGGTTCGTCGTTCGTGGGCGTCGTTGCCAGCGGGCCTGGTGCAGGATTGGCCCGAGGGTTCTCCGGTCACGCTGCACACCTTGGCCACGCTGATGATTTCCCGCAGTGACAACACCGCCGCAGACCATCTCATTCGCGTTCTCGGTCGGGAACGCATCGAACACGGCCAAGTCACTCTGGGATTGCGCTACTCCAATCGCAATCGGCCGTTTCTCCTCACTTCGGAAATGTTCAAGCTGAAACTAGTGATGCAGCCTTCGGAGCAAGAGGAATTCATTCAAGCTGATGTTGAAGCGCGTCGGAAACTCCTTGATGGTCCGATTGCCGACACCTCCTTGGCCCGCCCCCGCGGTCTGGGCCCACCCCAGCACATTGACACTATCGAATGGTTTTACTCTCCAACGGACATGGTCCTTGTGCTTGACCACCTGCGGAAACATCCCGTGGCGAACGACGTGCTGCCCCTGCTAGCCATCCACCGCGGTCTTTCTGTGGACGACCTTCGCTGGAACTACGTCGGC
>JANWWR010000013.1 GCA_025055835.1 Gemmatales bacterium
GCGAGAGCCGAGACCCAAGCGGCGGAACAGGCCAAACGTCGGCGGGTGTGGATCGGTCTTGCCGCCTCGCTGCTGGTCGGCTTCGTTGCCTCCCTCGCCTTAGCTGCCTGGGCCATCCGGGCCGAGCGCATCGCTGCCACGGAACGGGATGCGAAACAGGAGGCCCTCGGGGCAGAGACGGCGGCGCGCAATCGCGAGAAGCAGGCCCGCGAGCAAGCGATGGCAGCGCTGGACACCTTGACCGATGACTTAGTGGAAAATCAAATTGCGCGGGGACCTTTCCTGACCGAAGAGAATAAAGCGCTGTTGCGAAAGACCATCGAGCAGTATGAGAGATTTGCTGCGCTTACCGGCGACGACGCCGAGAGTCGTTCGATTCGAGCGAAGGGGTATTTGCGCGTGGGTCTGATGCACTATCGCCTTGGGGAACTCACAGAGGCGGAGCGGTCCTTGAATGCCGCGGTAGAGATAATGCAAATGCTGGCTGCCGAGTACCCCGGTCGCGCGGGCTATCACACCGATTTGGCAACTTGCTTGGTCCACCGAGGAAGTTTCCTGAGAGAAATTGGCCGATCCCTGGATGCAGAGTCTGACTACGCCGCTGCGCTAAACATTCTGACTATACTCCTTCAGCAACATCCAGATCAGTCCCATTTGATGGTACACCTCGCCGCATTGTACAATCGACGCGGAATCCTGCTTCAGAGAACAAACCGTTTCAAAGAAGCCCAAGAGGAGTTGAATGCTGCAATAGACTTGTATGAGTGTCTGATAGACGAATCTAAGACTTTATCTCACTTTCGCGTTGACCTGGCAAACAGTTATAATAACCGGGCTAACCTGTTTACCAGTTTCGGTCAGCTGAGCAAAGCAGAGAATGACTATCAGCGGGCACTCGCCTTGTACCAAGCTTTCACGTCCGAGTATCCCTTCCACTCAGAGTGTCGAGCCAACATGGCTAACACGCACAACAATCTGGCAATTCTTTACTGGCGCAGAAATCAACTTCCGGAAGCAGAAAAAGAATTTGGTGCGGCGATCGAAATTGAAAAGCGCCTGGTGGGGGACTTTCCCGCTCGGCCAGATTTCCGAATGGATCTGGCCCGGACGCTTAGTAACCGAGCTTCTGTTTATCTCCAAAAAGGCATGCTTAAAGAAGCCGAAAGTGACTTAATTGGCGCGGTGGATCTTCAGATGCAATTAGTCAATCAATTCTCTGACCAACCCGATCGGCATAATGAATTAGCCGGGACATGCGTCAACCTTGCCTTGCTTCTTCGCCAGCGCGGTGATCTGGCGGGGGCTAAACAACGACTCCTGGCTGGAAGGCCCCACCACTTAGCTGCGCTGGCGGCAGACCCCAGACGTCAAGACTATCGGCAGTTTTATCATAATCATCTTCGCCTGCTTGCCGAGGTTCATGCGTCCTTGCTGGAGCGTGAAGATGTCCTGCGCCTCACCTCGGTCCGACGCGACGTCGGTTGGCATCCTGCTAGCGACGCCTATAGTGCAGCTTGTACACTCTGCCGGTGTTGCGATATTGTCGAAAAGCATGACATGCTGGATGCAGAGCAGCAGCAAGCAGCCCGTCAGTTCTACGCTGACCATGCGATGGCCATGCTGCGTGATGCTGTGAGCAAGGGCTTCCGCGATGCAAAACGGCTCAGGCAGGATCCCGCTCTTGCTCCGCTCCGGGATCGCCAGGATTTCCAGGCTTTGCTTGCTGAACTGGAAAAAGAACCACCCCAATAAAAAATACCGGAGCTGGGGCCGTAAGGAACTTGCAAGCGCGTGCAAATCAGTACGGGAAATGGGGGAGCCAACCACTTCAAACATGAAAGTGGTCCGGAAAGAGTCCTCGAAAGGTTTGAGCAGGCCTGCCCGATTCAGGCCCGACTATTTCCGGGCAGGCGGATCGGTGCCTTCATTGGGATCAACGCGCGGCTTCGCTTCGGGAGGCCGGTAGGCGGGATGCTCCCGCGGGGCGTTGGCCGGTTCTTTGAGGGGCACCGGCATGTCGCAGGACTGAAGCGCTTCGGGGGGGATGAGGACGGGTCGCGAGCGCGGCTTCATGTGCAGCACGTTGGCGTTTGCCTTCCCGAGGCCGGGATCGGTTTCCTCCCAAATGACCTGGTAGCGCAGGTTGCCGATGGTCAATTCGTCGCCGTTGGTCAGGGTTCCTTCCGTGACAAGGTTGCCGTTGATACGGATACCATTTGTACTGTCGAGATCACGAACGACCAGGTGCTTGTCCACTCGGGCGATGCAACAGTGGCGACGGGAAACCTTCCGGGATTCGAGTTGGATGTCGCACTCCTCGTGGCGACCAATCAGAATGATGGGCTTGTCGAGCAGCAGCGTGTGTTCGCTGTCGAGCGCAACCAGACGGGGAGGCATCAGCCCTCCTGCCTGCGGACGGCTACCAGGTGGAGCGACACTAGGACAACATCAAACTAGCAGACCTCAAGCCGCCTTTCAAGCGGATCGTTTGTTCTTTGCCTGATTGCGAACAAACGTTCAGTCCGAATATCCCCAATCTGCCCAAATTACCAGAATCGGATCGCTGTCATACTGCTCTTGTGCTGCCTCGATCAGCGTTCTATAGGCTGCTGCTCGGCGTCGTTCTTTCCTGAAAAATGGGGATGATCTGCGGGACGGATAGTCCATGACAGCGAAATTGAGCCTAGCAGTTCTGATTCTTCCAGCCTTGCCGTTCCTCACCCTCGGGCTGGGAGAATTGGCCGCTGAGGACCACCTCGGCCCGCGGGGAAGCTTTGCGACGGCCGGGCGAGATTTCGTTTTGCAGCCGGCCCGAATATCGTCTCAGGATTCCTCCGCTGAAGCTATCCCCTTCGCTCCGATGCCGACGGACACCCGGTCCCCTCAACCTGCGGCCCCGCTGTGGCCTTCCTATCCTTGGGTTGAGGAACAGGCAGCCGGTCAGCATGATAAATCTGCCATCCGATTCATCGAAGTGGAGCATCTGACCAACGGCATTTCTCCCCGCATTGACTATTTGCTGTGGCGTGCCCGCCGTCGGGGGCTTGACTTCGCCATCGTCGATCCGAATGACAACGGTTTGCCGGAAGGGCCGGTCCTCTCGACCTTCTACGACACGGACAGCGGCGTCCGATTCGGATTCGCTTTCACCTTGCCGGGTCCGCAGTGGGAACTGTCCGCGTATTACACCTACTTCCATGCCCACGGCAACCAGACCTTCCTGGCACCCGCCAACGGGGTGATTTATCCCACGGTCCTCAGTCCCGTCGGCCCGCGCCAGGTGACCGGGGCCTTTGCCCAGGCGAACGTAGATCTGGACGTGGTGGACTTGCAATTCGGCCCTCGGTTGACGGTAGGGGAGCTATTCCTGCTCAGCCTGTTCGGAGGCGTTCGCCTCGGCCAGGTCAAAATGCGGCACAATGCCTTCTACACGGGCGGGGACACTGGCGGATTCGACGAATTTCTCAGCTTCACCGGGACGAGATCGTTCGACGAAGTGCGCTTTCGCGGCCTCGGCATCCGGGTTGGCGGCGAGGGAGCGTGGCGGTGTGCCGAGTACACTGACGTCTTTGCCCGGGGAAGCCTGGCCATCCTCTCGGGTCGTTTCAGCGAAAGTCTGCTGCAAGACGATGCGGGGCAGCCTTTCGTGAATCTGGCTGAGAAATGGGAACAACTGGTCCCCGTGCTTGAGCTTGCCCTTGGCGTCAGCTATGAGTTTCGCGAAGACATGCGGGTTGCAATCGGCTACGAGTTCTCGCACTGGTTTGGCCTCGTGGATAGTGTGGACCTCAGCGACGACGTGGCCGTCGGCAAGACGATGCGACGTCGCAGCGACCTGACCTTCGAGGGCCTGTTTGTACAGCTAGCGATCTTTTTCTGAGC
>JANWWR010000055.1 GCA_025055835.1 Gemmatales bacterium
CTCGAACTGGCAGTGCGGCTGGCCAAGTTCCACGATGCCGGCCTCGCCTTCGCTCTTGGGCTTGGGCATCTTCACACCGGCGGGCGGCTTGAGGAAGACGACGGCGTATTGAAGACCCTTATTTTCGGGATTGACGTACCAGCCCTCGGCGGGCACCTGGGCCGGGCACTTGTCCTGGTCCTTGGTCGGAGCGAGCATCTTGGGACCGGGTGGATCGTCACCGTTGTAGGTGACACGGCCTTTGACGGCCGCCGCCCAGCCAGCCACCTTCGCTTCCACCGCCTTGCCGGCCGCAGACTTCGTGGTTTCCTTCTTGGTCGTGCCGGCTTTCTGGGTGCCCGTGTCGGTTCCGCCGCCGCAGCCGCCCAGGGTGACGACCAGGGCCGTGAGCGTCAACGGTGCGAACATCCAAAGCAGTCGTCGCATGAGAAGAATCCTCCGTTTCCTACTTGTTGAGCTTGAATTCGATGCGGCCCAGATCGGTCACACCGCCAGGTTTGACCTCGATGGGCATGCCGCGCGCCCCCTCTCGACCGCCGCTGTATCCCGTCTCATGCCAGATGGCCAGGTTCCATTTGCCGGCCGGAGCGTTCTTGATCTCGAAATTGCCGTCCTCATCCGTCACCGCAAAGTAGGGATGGTCGAAGATCCAGCAGTAGCCGGTCATCCACATGTGGATGCCGCAGGAGAACTTGACCGCGTTGCGTTCCGGCTCCAGTTGCAGCCGTTCTTCCTTGCCGGCGGGGATGGTCAGGTTCTTGTCGTTCTTGAAACCAGCGATGACGATGTTGTGCGTGATCGGAGACGAGTTCTTGGCGACGAGAATCTGATCGGCCCGAATGCCGAGGACGTGCGGCTCGAAGGCACAGCGCGGCTGGTCAACCACGACCTCTTTCTGGGCCGGTTCTTTGAGGCTGGGATGGATCGGCAGCTTCTGCGTGCCTTCCGGCTTGAGGAAGACCATGACCCAGCGGATGCCTTTGTTCTTGGGGTTGACGACCCACTTTTCGCTGTAGATCGGCCCTTTCTCGAGGCAGTGGGGCTGGTCCTTGTCCACGTTCAGCGGTTCACGGGCCGGTGGATCGCCGGGATAAACGATCTGGCCCTTGATCGTGCCCCATTCCTGGGCCCAGGCGGGAGTGACGGCGACCAGCAAACCGAGCAGGGCCAGGGAAATCAACGTCAAGGGGGGATGTCGCATCATCTCTGTTCTCCTTGCGGTGTCTGGATGCGTGGACCGGCGGCACGGGCCGTCGGAGGCGGGTCAACGAGGTAGCCCCAGCTCATCAGCGCGTCACGCACAGCCCGGGTCTTGTCGGCGGGCAGCGTGGCGAACTGTAGCTGAAGCTGATTATACGCCTCGTCGGTGATTACGAACGGAGCACGCTGGACGGTTTGCGAGCCGAGCAACGGTCCCAGCTCGATCAACCGCCGCGCCTCCGGTCGCTGGAGGGCCTGCTGAAGATGGTAGTATTCCGGTCCCGGAGCGTAGAACGGATCGTACTGCGGCATCAGTGTGTAAGGAATGAGCCGCTTCGGGAAGGATACCCAGCGCTCGATGTACTCAGGCCGCAGACGATCGGCGGCGAGATGGAGCGGCGGTCCTTTCTCTTCGTCCTTGCCTCCGGCCTTGTAATTGCCGATGTTGTGGCATTTCACGCACAGGTTTTCGTTGACCAGCAACTGCCAGCCGCTCTCGAAGTAGTCCTGCTTACTCGCATCAAAGCCCGGAGCGCTCCTCATGTACCCGGCGATGCGGGCCTGATACTGACGGCGCAACTGCTCCTGGTAGGCGGGATCGCGCTGCGGAGGCGATCTGCCGAAGTATTCCAGCCCCAGAGCGGGATTCTCGATCCGATCCACCGCGACGAAATAATGCACCAAGGCTTCCAGGTCTTCGTGGCTCAGGGTGAAGCGCGGCATCTTGAGGTTGGCGGCCACGGTCGGCCGGATTTCGTGCGGTTGCTTCAGGAAATCGTAGAGCCATTGCGGCTGGACCTTTTGGCCTTCCCGCATCAGCGGCGGGGGGACCGATCCGGCCAGGAAGCCGCGGTCAAGTACCAGATTCTTCCGCTGCGTCTCGGCCAGGACGTGCATGAGGATGTTGGCGTACAGCCCACCATAGGTCCCATGCTGATGCTTGAGCGCTTCCACGGGAATCTGGATGCGGCTTAATCCCGCGGGGAAGTCCTGATAGATGCCGTCGGCATCCATGAAGCGGATCGCTTCCCACAGTTCGATGTTGATGCTCTCCTCGTCCTCGCCGGGCAGCGGCAGTCCGCGGGCAATCAGGCGGCCGTTCGGAGCCACCGTCTGAGCGCGCCAGGCGGAATGTTCAGCAAACGTGGGGTCACGGGCCAACTCCGTGACGCTCTCGGTTCGGCTGTGATAGCGGCGAAGCTGGGCGAGCAGGTCCTCGGTCAGCACGGCGTCGAAGTAGGCCGGCTTGGCGATGTGGCAGCCGGTGCAATTGAACTTCTCAAGCACCTGCATCCCGGCCACCTCGTGGCGGCGGTCCTCCCGCATGGTGTTGACGAACTTCATCGGGATCGGCTCGGCCACCAGACCGAGGACAAAGGTCATGACCGCTTCGATGTTGTCGTGCTCCTCCTTGGCGGCCCGAGCGGCGAAATCCTCGGGGCTTTCGCCCTTGTTCGGCTTGATGCGGGAGAACTTGAACTGGGGCATCTTGAGCCGGTCGTCCCAGGGCCGGGTCGGAATCTTGGCGTAGTCGTAGCTCCGGGGTTCCCGCAGCTTCTGGTACAGGAAGCCGATCCGGGTGTGATGCTTGAGGGCGTCGAAGAAGAACGGCTCCATCGTCCACGACGGCTGGGCCTCGGAGGCACTTTCGCCGTGCCCTTCGTCGTGGCCATTGCCATGCCCCTGTTCGCCGTGGGCCAGCCGATAGCGCTCGACGTAGTCGAGGATGTTGTCGAAGGCGAGCCGGTCCGGGTCCTTCTTGCCCCAGTCGTTGATCGGGGTACCGATGGGCTTGGCGTTCTCGAAGCCGGGGATGTCGTGGCAGGCAAAGCAGCCATAGCGGGCGATGCTCTTGCGGCCGACGTAGTAGGTCAGCTTCTGATCGTGGGTCCAGCCGTGGAATGGCGAATCCGTCGGCGGGTTCTTGGCCAGAACCCGCTCATCGGCATCAAGCCGCAGGCCGGACACATCAGCCAGCCCCTCGTTGAGCGCTTGTTCGGCTTCAGTCCGCGGGAGGGCCTTGTCAAGATACGTCTTGGCCAGGCCGCGGATGTCGCCTTCCGTCACCCGTACTTCGCTCCAGGCCAATTGGCCCTCCTGCGGCGGCAGTGGGGCGACGTTGCCCGCGCCGGTCAGCAGCCAGGCGACGAGGTCCGCTCGCTGCTGCGGGGTTAACTGCGGATTGGGCATATTGGTCCGCGGGTGATAGCGGGTCGGATCGCTGAGCCAGTAGTAGAGCCACTTCTCGGCCCGCTGCGGGTTGTCGTCATAGCCCAGCTTTTCCCGCAGACCGATGAGATTCGGGCCGTAATCGGCCTGGGTCAGCAGTACGCCCTTGTCATCATAAATCTTCACCGCCTCATGGCTGTGACAAGCCGCGCAGCCGTGCTTCTGGAACAACAGTCCGCCGTTGGTGGCGTTCGGCTGGTAGGCCAACTTGCCGTCCTTGTCAGCCAACTCACCGGGCGGGTAAGGCAGTTCCTCGAGCGTCTTGCCGTATTTGCGGTAACGAATTTGCTCGGCGAACCAGCCCAGGACCAGTTGCAATTGGTCCTTGGTGAGGCATTCCCGCGTCGGCTCCTCGGCCAGACGTTGTTCGAAGGTGAGATTCGGCTTGCCGGCGGGAAGTTTTGCCAGGATGGCCGGCGAGGTGTCGCGGGGGAGCTTGGGATGATTCTGGTTCGGCACCAACTGCGGATTGAGCTTCCGCTGTTCGCTCAGTCGCACGAAATCCTGATAGGTCCGCTCAAACTGCGACCAGGCGGCATCGTCCATGCTGTGGACCTGCTTGACCTGGGCCAGATGAATCTGGCTGGCTTTCAGCAGGTAGAAGGTCATCGAGTGAATCTCGGCATCCGGGAAGCCCTTCTGATCGTCGCCGATCTGGCTCGGTCCGTTGGGCTGGGTGTCGGAGAGTTGCTCGGGATTGTTGTTGGTCAATCCGAAGAAGTGCGGCATCTGGGTGTCGTAGCGGAACGACCGCGGAGAGCGGATCCAGCGGGCCGTCCAATCCGCGCCATTCTTCTCGCCGACTTTCTCGGCCAGCCGACGCAGGCCGGGGCCGACCTTGCGGAGCTTGCCCGGCGGGTCGTTGGGATCGCTGGTCAGATTGGCCCGCTCCAGCGGCGTCAGATCGTCTAACGGCGGGTAGGGTTCCAGCCGCATGTCGGGACCGATGGGCCGACCGCCCTTGTATCCCTGAATCTCATGACATCCGAAGCAGCCCAGATCGCGGACTAGCCGATAGCCCTTGATGAGCTTGGGGGCTTCCTCGCGGCCATCCGTCTTGACGAGATCGAGTATCTGATGATGGCACTTGACGCAGGAGGATTCGAGGAAGCGCCGCGGCAGCATGGGGTGGTCCCACATGTAGTCGGGATGCAGGTCGTGATGCCAATTGCGATCCTTCTGCCAGCGGGCTTTCATCTCCTCGTAGGTTTCCACGTCCTTGCCGTTGGTCTTGCCCGTGTCCGGGGAGTGGTAGGCGAAGCTGAACGTGGCCGCTCCACCCATGCCGCTGTGGCAGATGGTGCAGCCAAACTTCTCGACCGGGTGCGGACTGTTCGACCCGACGTAGAGGTCGAGCCGGGGATGGTTGCAATAGACGTTGAACTCGCCGAGCTTGGGTCTGAGGTTTTCGGGCAGACCGGCCAGGGTTTCCTTGTCGAAACCGAGCCGGTCGCTGAACATGTGGCAGGTCATGCAGCGGTCGTTGCGCTGCACCTGCTTGAAGTTGTAGTCGATGGTCAGGCCTTCGGGGATGTCCTGGCGGATGCGGAAGGGGGAAGCGAAGGCGTCCAGAATGGGCAAGGCCCGGATTCGCGCGCCCCAGCCGAAACTCTTTTGCCGGGCCGTCCGCATGAGCCGGTCCCGCTCCCGCACCAGGCGGTCGAGGTCGGCCACGGCGAGGCTGACGGCCCGCAGTTGATCCTCGATTTCCTGCTCCCGCTGGGCGGCCCGTTTCGCCAAGTCCTCGACCCCGCCCGGTCCCTTCTCCAAGGCCCAGATTTCATCGTTCATGGCCTGCACGCGGGCTTCCAGTTCGGCAATCACCAGCGGCGGCGCGCCTCGCTCCAGCAACTGGTCGCGCTGGCTGATGATCGAATCCCGCACCGCCTTCATGGCCGAAACGCGTTCGGACAGGACGACGAATTCGGAGTCCGGCGGGAGCTGGGTCCGATTCTGAATCGCCTGCTTGGCGGCGGCCAGCAGTTCGTCGTCACTGAGCGAGGGCGAGACGCCAAGCTCGGATTTGGCTAGTTCTTCCCGCAGCCGAGCGGCGGCGTGCTCGATCTGCGTGGCGTTTTCCTCGGTGAGACGCTTCGCCTGGTCTTCCAGGACCGCCACTTCGATGTCGAAACCCTTCCGTTGGACGCTCTTGAACGGCCGGTTGTAATCCACCCAGAACATCCAGATGAGGCTCAGAAGCATGACGATGGAGGACACCGCGAACACGATGTCCAACATCTTCTGATCGCGATAGGTTTCGTCTCTGGCAGCCATCTTGCACCCTTCGCTTCTCGGCCTTGGATGGGGAACGCGTCCTGATCCCCCTTCCGGGGCCGCGATTGCCGCTTAGATGTTGAAGAAGAACTCCGGAATGGCCACGATGTACTTCAGGTTGATCGTCCACCGCAGCACCATCTTGATGGGCAGGCTCGCCATGAACAACAGAATGATGATCATGGTCATGTAGCGGATGAAGCCCATGCGGAGATAGAAGCTGCGGAAGATCGTCTTGGCCAGCACCGGCGGCAGAATCATGAAGTAGCCCAGCACCAGCAGGATGCCGGGCAGTTCCCGCATCAGGATTGTCAGAAAGCCGCTGAGGGACTGCGGATCGTTGGTCGCCCAGATGATCCCCAGGCCGCGAACCCAGAAATAGTCCGAAAGATTGACGTTGTTGAGCGGCACGAGCTTGTGCGGGTCCCACGGCTCATACAGGCCGAAGAAGTTCCAGTTGGGACCGCGTAGAAACGTGCCGAGGAAAATCAATGTCACCCACAAGACAATGAACCCGAACAGCCAGACCACGATGGCAAAGGGGCGCTCCTCGAACGTGAAGTAGCCGTTGCCCTTTTGGTTGAAGTCGATGTACGGCATGGCCATGAGGCCGAGGATGATAAGCGTCGGCAGCACGACACCAGCCAGCCACGGGTCGTAGTACACGAGCATTTCCTGGAGTCCGAGGAAGTACCACGGGGCCTTCGACGGGTTGGGCGTCCGGGTGCTGCTGGCGGGTTGTTCCAGCGGAGCAGGCAAAGCGACGGCCCAGACGATCAGCACGATCGTGACCACGACCATGCAGATGAGTTCCGTGTACACCAGGTCCGGCCAGACGAGGACTTTGTCTTCCTCCTCCTTCTCCGCCGGGGGCAGGCCCTGCTTGCGACGCTCATCGTTGATGACCGCCTTGCGGAAGGCCAGCCAGGTGAAAAAGCCGACGACAAAGACCAGACCGACGATCGGCACGTTGTCCGGCTTGATGATGATCGTGCGGAAGTCGTAGTCGGTCATGCTCAGGCCGCCGAACAGCAAAGCGGCGTTGAAGATGCCCCAGATCACCATCGGCTTGGTGAGCGTCTTCCGCCACACAAGAAAAGCCATGAAGCCGACGATGGAGGCCACGAAGTAGCTGATCGCGTTGGTGCCGAAAAGGATCAGACCCAAGAGCGCAATGACTACCAGCTCCGCGGTGATGCGGCTGAGAGGTTCCCGAAGCCAGCCGCCATTGCCGTTGCCTCGGTTGTTGGCATTTCCGCCGCCGTTGCCATTCGCCGACGAAGCCCGGAGGAAATACGAGTAGATGATGTCCCCGGCGAGGACGAAGCACATCAGAATCAGCAGGCCCAGGCCGACGTAGAAGACCCCATCCGCCGCCGTCCCCACCACGCCGAAGTGCATCAGCGACCGGACGATGCCGTGGTCGCTGAGGTCCTTGTACCAGATGGGCAACTTGACCCAGGGAACGTGGGCGAGGTTGAGCAGAGCCAGCACGGCGAAGACGCCGCCGACCACCGGCCAGACGAAACCCTGGAGTTTGTCCTTGAACTTGTAATAGGCCAAGGCCCCGTAAGCCAGATTCGCCAGTGCGGCCAAGCCGTAGTACCCGGCCAATCCGTTCTGGACCGCCGGGGTCAAATCCTGTCCGCCGACCATGAGGAACCTTCTCCTGAATCAGCCCTCGCCTCTGCCCCTCACTCGCCGGGAGGAAAAGCGGGAGAACTGTCTTCCCCAAAGCGCCAGAACCATCACAGCGGCCCGCTGATTCCGCCGTCCTTGCGGACTCGCCAGAAGTGGATGGCGATCAGCAGGGCGACGGCCAGCGGCAGGGCGATGCAGTGCAGGACGTAGAACCGCAGCAACGTCATCTCGCCGACGAACCGCTGTCCCAAGAGGGCGAACCGGGCGTCGCTGCCAGAATGGATCAACTCCACGCCGCCAATGACGAGCAGCTTCGCTCCCGGTCCTTCGTGGCCCAGCAGCGGCGTGGCTCGGGCCATGTTGCTGCCGACGGTGATCGCCCAGATCGCCAGCTGGTCCCACGGCAGCAGGTAGCCGGTGAAGCTCAGCAGCAGGGTCAGGACCAGCAGAATCACGCCCACGACCCAATTGAACTCGCGCGGCGGCTTGTAGCTCCCAGTCAGGAAGACGCGGTACATGTGCAGCCAGATGGTGATGACCATCGCATGGGCCCCCCAGCGGTGCAGTTCGCGGAGGACGCCCAGCGTCGTCACCTGGCCGAGCGTGACGATGTCGTTGTAGGCGTGTTCCAGCGTAGGCCGATAGTAGAACATCAGCAGCACGCCGGTCACGGTTTCGACCAGAAACAGGAAAAACGTGATGCCTCCCATGCACCAGGTGTAGCTCAGGGCGATGCCTTGTTTGCGAATGGAAACCGGGTGCAGGTGAAGGAAGAAGTTGGTCAGCATCACCACCACGCGGTTGCGGCGGTCCTTGGGGGCCGGGTGGCGGAAGATGCTTTTCCAGACCTGGCTGTTGCGAATGAAGTCGCCGACGGACATGCCCTCTCCGTTTCACTCTCGCTGGTGCCTTATCCGGTTCAGCCGAACCGGGTCGGGATCACCCGACGCAGCTCCGAGGGGTTCCCGATCCGGACACCGCCTGCGATGTCACAGGGTGATCGAGGCGTCCGGGTCGTTCCACTGGCCAAGTTCCTTCTGGAACTTTCTGCTTTTGTCCACCACGATCTGCCCGTCGTCGCCGATGCTGATCTTGTAGCGTTCCAGCGGTCGGGGAGCCGGGCCTTCGAAGTTGACGCCGTCCTTGTAGAAGCCGCTGCCGTGGCAGGGGCATTTGAATTTCTGCTCGTTTTCCAGCCAGTTCGGCGTGCAGCCCAGATGGGTGCAGACGGTGCTGAGGGCGAAAATCTGATTGTCGATGCGGACGATCCACACGCCGTATTCCTGCTTGTAGCGTTCGACGACGACGCCCGGCTCGTACTGCTCCGGCGTGCCGGCCTTGAAGGTGCTGGGGGGTTCCGCCACGACGTTGGGAAACAGGAAGCGGACGGTGCCCAGGGTCATCGCCGCCATCGAGACGGTAAAAGCGGCCCAGGCCGCTCCGAACCAGGTGGCGAAGATGGTGTAGAAGAAGCCGCGGCGGTCGCTGCCGGGCTTGGCGGCCGGTTTCGCCGGGGCCGGTTTGCTGCCCAGCGGCGGCATCGCGGAAGGACCTGTCGCCGGGGCCGTCGGGGGTGTCGGCTCTGCCATGTCAGCTTTCTTGCGTTGAAGATTCCCCTCGGAATGTCCTAGCAACCACGGAGTATGGTTGTAGGCAGCCTCATTCCGATGTCAACTTATTTCAAATCGTTCTTGACAAGCTCCAGGCACATTAGCAAACCCTGTGCCCACCCTCGACGGATGGCTGATCCGAAAGGTCTGGTTCCAGCCCGGGAACGCTGAAATTGACCGCTTTCGCCGGGCCGACTATATTCCCGGACCGACGGCAGGGGGCACCCCTTGCCATTCCCGTATGCGGGAACGGCGGCTTGCCAACCTTCCGGCGAGCGGGAAACCCCTTTCAGGCGAGCGGGAAGCATGAGCCTCCCCGTACGGCGAGCGGGAAGCGTCAGCTTCCCGGTACCACGGACATCTACACCATGCCCTATCTCCTCAAAGACGATCTTGCCCCCAAGTCCCCGACCATCGGGCCCCACGACATCCGCTGGGAAGAACCGGACTGCCTCCTGTGTGGCCGACGAAACTGGCAAACGCTCGTGGAAGCGCCGGATGTTCAAGGCGGGACGGGGCTGTGGTTTGCCGTCGTGCAGTGTCTCGAATGCGGCCTGTGCTTCACCAATCCCCGACCGACCGCCTCGTGGCTGGAGCAGTTTTATCCGAAGGACTACCGTCCCCATCTGAGCAAGCCCGCGCGACGGCGTCGCTGGCCCTGGTTGCATTTCTGGCAAGATCGGCATGGGATACCCTGGCACGGCCTGGGACGGCTGCTCGATTTTGGCTGCGGCGGGGGCGATTTCCTCTGCCGCATGCGGGACCTCGGCTGGCAAGTCACCGGCGTGGATGCGTCGCACAGTACGGTACGGCGATTACAGCGAGACTTGGGCTTGCATGTGCTCCACGGCACCCTGCCGCATCCCGACCTCGAAGCCGGCAGCTTCGACGTCGTGACCATGTGGCACTCCCTGGAACACGTTCCTGATCCCCGCGCGGTCCTGCTCGAGGCCCGCCGTCTGCTGACGCCCGACGGCAAGCTCTACGTCGCCGTGCCGAACATCGACAGCCTGGCCTTCCGCATCTTCGGCCCGCACTGGTTCGCCCTCGACCTGCCACGGCATCTGGTCCATTTCTCACCGCAAACCCTGCAATTCCTTCTGGAACAGGCAGGGTTCCGGGTCGTCTCGATGCGGATGCAACGCCGTAGCGCCTGGATTCGCCACTCAGCCCGGCTGGCGGCTCGACAACCCGAAGCCACCTGGTGGCATCGTCTGCTTCGCGGCCACCTGTGCTCTCGGGGGGCGGCACTTTACAGCGTGCTGACGGGTCAATCGGACTGCATGACGGCCGTGGCCGTGCCGCTGGAAGGCTGACGATCCCCCCTCTGTGGAGACTAATCCCGGTAAAAGCAACAACACCCACGGGAATGTCTCCCGTGGGTGTCGTCCTGTTCTGGTTTCGTCTCGCCTGCTCGAAACGCTGGCCCTTGCCGTGGATCGTCACCACAGCCAGACGATCCGGGCATAGAAGCCGTCGAGGCTCAGATCGTTGTGGGTGACGACGCGCGGCGTGGACAAAGCGTCCACGGAGGAAGTCGCGCCCTGCCAGACATAGGTGAACTCGTAACCGCCGCCGAACTGGAGCCGACCGTTCCACACCGTCACCTCGGCACCGGCGGCCAGTTCCAGCACCGGCACGATCTCCTCGCGGCTGTAGCTGACGAAGGAGATGTTGTTGATGCCGCCCAAACCGGTTTCGACGAGCAGCGAGTCGTCGTTGCGGTGGGTCAGCAGCAGGCTGCCGAAGCTGCGGCCGTAGAGATTGAGCCAGGGGAAGATGTAGCAGCGAGCCTCGCCGCCCATGCGGGGACCCATGCCGCGGGTGTTGATGGTCAGGTTCTCGCCCTGGATGACGCCGCCCGAGGACGAGGCGTCCACCGTGGTGCGATAGTCCTGATCCATCCACAACAGCTTCAGACCGCCGCCCGCGACCAGGTCGAGATAGTTGGTCGGGCTGAAGACGCCGCCGAAGAAGATGTCCACGGAGCGGAACTGGAGGTTCCAACTGCTGATGATGAAGCCCGGCTGTGCCAACGTCGAGTTGAGCAGCTGGCCCGGGCCAACGTAGGTCAGCGAGAAGGCACCCGTGGGATCGGGATTGAAATAGATCTGGTCGGACAGGTTGTCCGTGAACTGCATGTAGGTGGCCAGGAACAACCAGCCGCCCTCGGTCAGCCATCCGCCGCCGACGCGATAGGCGTATTCATGATCGGCGTCGTAACCGATCAAGGAATTGAAGCTGGTGATGTCCTCGGTCAACTGAGCCTGAATGACCGGGTCGCGCCGGCTGGCTCGCAGGAACAGGAACTCGCCGATCCACAGCGGACCGCACTCGTTGCATGGACCGCAATCGGGCTGGGGAGGCAGCGGCGGACAGGGGACCGGAGCCATCGGCACGGCCGCGCCTGGAGGCATGCAGCCCGGGGCGACCGCCATCGGATGACCCGCCGGAGCGGGCTGGACGACCGTGGCCGGTTTGTCGTCGCTGAAGTTCCGCGGCATGGCGGCATACGGAGCCGGCCGAGCCGCGAACTGGCTCGTCGGAGCGGGACGCTTGAAGTCCCCGATGGCCTGCGTCTGCACGATTCCCGAGGCGGAATCGGTTTCGGCCACAGGCGTGGTCTTCGGAGCCGGGGGCAGCGGCGGCACGACCGGCAACAGACCGTCCGGTTCCGGCCGCTCCATCGCAGGCCGCTGCACGTTTGCCACGCCGGGGTTGTTCTTGTCCGGCTCACTGGCCGCCGGCAGGGTGTCCTGAGCGAAGCTGCTTGCCGGCCAGCCCAGCGCCCCAGCCAGCACGAGCGAAGTCCATCTACGCATTGATCGCCTCTCCTTCAGGCGCCCCAAAACCACGGCCCCTGCCGTCGGCTTGGACGCGACCAGAACAGTTTTTCTCCGGGCCAAATCTCCGGCCGCTGTGCGGGCGCTCGACGCCCACTTGCCGGTAGTATCGGCAAAATCCTCACCCGCCTTGAAACCGTTATGCAAAGAAAACTCGTCCCAGATTCTCCAGGCGGGGAATCCGTCTCTGCCCATCTTGCCAGGATGCCGCTTCGGCCCCACGACCTCGGCTCCGTCCGCACGTTTCGTCGCTTCTCCCGTCCGCCTCGTCTTCCATCGTCCCATCCTTCCGCTGTACGATGAACGTGCAGGACCGCGATCGGGCTGCCTATTCGCTGTTCGCCTTCGCCAAGGATCCCATGACCCCTTTGGATTCCCACCTAGAAACGCCGCTGCCCGAGCAACTGGCCCAGGTCCGCCAGCGCTTGCGGGAACGCTACCGCCTGGATCGCTTCATCGCCTCCGATCCCGCCATGATGCGGGTCCTGGATCAGGCGCGGCTGGCGGCGGCGGTGCCCGTGCCGATCTCCCTGGTCGGCGAAGTTGGCACCGGCAGACGCCACCTGATCCGCTGCATTCACCATCTGTCCGCTGAATCCGACCGGCCCTGCGTCTTCCTGGAATGCTCTCTGTTGCCGGAGGCGCATCTGGAGCGGCAGCTTTCCGAGGGGCAGCTGCTGGGTCCGCCGGATTCCGCCTCCGCGGGATGGGGAACGCTGGCAATCGTCGATCCCGCCGCCTTGCCCCGAGAGCTGCAACAGCGGTTGCTGGCGTTTCTCGAAAGCAAGGCCCCGAGCGACCGTCGCCGTCTGGCGGTCATCTGCGATCAGCCGTTGACATGGTTATGTCAAAACCAGGGACTCCTGCCGGCGCTGGCGGAACGCCTCGGCGTTCTGGTCATCACCCTGCCGCCGCTGCGGGAACGGCCCCAGGATATTCCGCTTCTGGCTCAGCACGCCCTCGAACTCTGCAATCTGGAAAGCGACCGGCGCATCACCACGATCCAGGAAGCGGCGCTGGACCAGTTCCGGGCCTACTCCTGGCCGGGCAACGTGGGACAGCTCATCGAGTTTGTCCGGGAAGCTCATCGCCGGGCCGAGGGGGCGGAACTGCGGGTCGAGGATCTGCCTCTGGTCGTCCGCCTGGCCGGGCAGCCCAATCCGCCCCGCCGACCCCTGCCGTTGCCTTTGGATGCCCTCTTGGAAGCGGTGGAAATGCGGCTTCTCCGCCTGGCTTGGGAGGAAGCGGGCGGAAATGCATCCCGAGCCGCGGCTCGGCTGGGGATTACTCCGGCCCGGCTGAATCGGCGTTTGATCCACTTCGGGCTTCGCCAGCCACCCAACCGCGACCATTCAGAAGCCGATGCCGCCGAGGGGTGAAATGTTCTGCACGAACGTCCTCGTCATGGAACCCGGCAGCGAAATCGCGGATTTCCTGGCCGTCTCGTTTCCCGAGCGGTCCTGGATCCTTGGCGGCGTTCGCAATCTGGAAGAACTGCGAAAATCGCTGGCGCAGACCGGCCCGGGCCTGACGGTGTCGCTGTGGCAGCCGCGCTTCTGGCCCCTTTTCGAATGGCTGGCGGCACACCGACCCGAAGTGCCGGTCGTGCTCTTGTCCGATGCTTGGCCGAATGGCTTGCATCTCCACCTGCAAAGCCTGGGAACCCTGGCCTGTCTGCGCTGGCCCAAGGACAAACCGCTGCTGGCCGAGACGGTCCAGCGCTTCGTCCAGGCCCGTCAGTCCCCGACCGCGATCCGTCTGGCATGAACGATTTCCGCGAATTGCCCGTGGTTGATTCCCGACGCTGCACCGGATGCGGCGACTGTGTCCGCGTCTGCCCCGTGGACTGCCTCGGGTTGAATTGGGACCTGCCCTACCTGGAACATCCCCGCCGGTGTATCAGTTGCGCTGTGTGCGTCGAGCTGTGTCCCGAGGACGCGCTCCAGTTGGCCTCACGCTGGTGCGGGTAGATCTGGGGCCGGTGATGTGTTGGAATTGCCGGCGAAAACAAGAGAGGTTCCCCTGGGGGAACCTCTCGAATGGTCGAGGAGTCGGCAGAACGAGGCGGCAGCGGCTTGTTCTACTTGGAGGCGGCAGCCGTGGCCGTGCCGGTCGGGGTCGAGAAGCTGACTCGGGCTTCCTGACCGGCCCGGACGATGAGTTTCCTGCTTTCAGTCACGGTCTGGCCTTCCCGTTCCATCTCGACCTTGACCATGTAGTAATAGTCTTTGCCCTGCTCCAGGGCCGGGGTGACGAACACTCGCTCCGACTTTCCCGTGTTGGCGGTGAGCATGTCGTCGATGTAGAGCTTGGCCTCGGCCGGGGCCTCGATGACGACCTTGGCCTGCGGGCTGCCCTGAGTTCCCGCCGGCTTGGGTTGCGGTGCCTGCTGAGGAGCCGGCTGCGGAGCGCTGTGAGCGGGCTGGACGATCACGCCGCCGCAGCAGCCGTGGCAGCCATAGCAACCGTGGCAGGCGTAGCAGCCATAGCCGCCGTAGCAGGCGCAGCTATACCAGGCACAGCTATGGCAGCCGTAGCATCCGCACCAGGAGTAGCAGCCGCAATACGAATAGCATCCACACCACGAATAGCAGCCGCACCAGCCGCAGCTATAGCAGCCGCAGTAGCTGTAACAGCCGCACCGATGCCAGCAATGGGCCGGCACCGTCGCCTGACCGCTGAGCGCGGCGGCAAGCACAAGACTGTACATGCAAGGCACTCCTTTCTGGTAGCACCACAACGTCTCTTCCTCGGGAAGCCTGGACCTCCCGGCGCTGGTTTCTAACTTGGCGAACTAGGAAGAACCGGCTGGAATGGTAAACTCAGCCAATTTTGGGGTCAACCAAATTCCGCAGTTTTTCTCATTTCCCAAGATTGCACAGCCGACACGATCGTAATCTGGCAAAAATCTGGAAAATGCAGAACATGGTGCAATTATTCACCCTCGACTTGCCTGTGTACAGAAGTTCCGATCTGGTATAAGAGCTAGTCGCTTCTGCTATGAAGAAGGCCTCATCCCATTCGCCGCCAGGGTTGGCCTTACATGAAACGCGGTTCTCCGTTACAGTCCGACGACTTCCGTTGGGAAAAACATTGCGCAAAAAAATGCGGGAGCCGTCTCATGTCGCTGCGCAAGTCTCATCTTGCCTTGCGTTTACGTGGCGGAGTCAGGATCAGGGGGACTCCGCGAAATGTTGCGCTTTGCGTAGTCCTCGGATTGGTGGCGGGCCTGATCCCTCTGTGGATTCAAGCTCAGCCGCCCATCGCCGGGCCAAGCCTTCCGGCTCAGGAAGACGTAGAAATGTTGCGCCAACGCTTGCGGAGTCCCTTCTCGGTCGAAGTCGTGACGGCGGCGCGGGGCCTGGAACGGCTCGGGCCGGCTGCCAAATCGGCAGTTCCTGACCTCAACCTCGCTTTGTTGCGCGCCAGTTTCAGCGATGAGCGGATCGCCATCGCCAAGGCCCTGGGGGCGATTGGACCAGATGCCGAGGAAGCGGCCCTGAATCTGGCCCTGGCCCTGCGGAAGGCAGGGTTTCCCCAGGAACGCCAAGCGATCATGCGGGCCTTGGGGAAGATCGGACCCGGGGCCAGACCGGCGGTGCCGATCCTGGTCGAAATGTTGCGCAGCGGTCTGCCGGAAGAATCCCGGCTGGCGGCAGAGGTGCTGGGCGAGATCGGCCCCGCGGCCCAGGAAGCCGTTCCTGCTCTGCGCATGGCAGCGGGTAGCGGTTTCTCCCACATCAAAACCGCCGCGGCTGAGGCGCTTCAGAAGATTCAGCAGGCGGATCAGCGGTTCGGCGTCAAGGACCACGGCAGGGTCTTCAGCCCGGCAGCGGTCATGCTTGCCAACGACGAATTGCGTCGCCTGGCAACCACGGGCAAGGCCGGCGTCGTCTTGGAAACCTACGCCAATTTTCCCGCGGACCAGGTGTCCAAGGTAACGAGCCGAATGCTGCCTGAAGGCCTGAACCTGATCGACGCCTGGGCCTTGGACCGGGTGCGAACCGCGGATTACAATGGATTGCTCATCTTGATCTGCCGCAGCCCGTTGCAGGTCGCTGTCATGCCGACCCCGACGATGCGGAGCCAGTTCGACCCGCAGAGCTGCGCCCGATTACGAGAGCAAATCCACAACCGACTTCAAGCCCATCAGGAAGACCAGGCGCTGCGGGATGTCGTGAGCTTTCTGCGGGAGCGCTCCGGACCCGGAACCCGGAGCGAATCCCCGGCGAAACCCACGCCGCAGCCATGAGCCGCCCCGAAGGCGGGGACACCTCTTGGAAGCCAGCGAACAGCCTGGGGACGCAGACCCGGCCGAGGTCCGGGCCGTCCGGAACGGGGGAGAGGCATGAATGTCCACATCACTGAACTTCTGACATTCCGTGATCCGGTCGCCGCCTGGACCCACTTCGCCGGCTTCCTGTGGGCTTTGCTCGCCTTTGCCATCCTGTGGCGGTTGTGCGCCGGGGACCGCGTTCGGCAGATCAGTGTGGCCCTGTTCACCGGCAGCATGGCGCTGCTCTATCTGGCCAGCGGAACGTATCACGCCCTGCGTCTGCCGCCGGAGCAGCTTGCCTTTTTCCGCATGCTGGACCACACGGCCATCTACTGTTTGATCGCTGGCACCTACACGCCGATCTTCGTGGTTTACCTGGAAGGACGGTTCCGAACGGTGTTCCTGGCGGCCATCTGGGTTGTGGCCGTCGTCGGCAGCGTCATCAAGTGGACCTTGCCGATCAGCTATTATCCGCTCACCGTGGCGATCTACCTGGGGGTCGGTGCGTTCGGACTGATTCCCGCTCCGGTGATCGTCCGCAAGACCGGCTGGGGCGGGGCGTTCTGGGGCCTGCTCGGGGCCGGTCTGCACGGCCTGGGCGGCATTCTCGACGCCTTCGGCTGGCCGACGCTCGCCGTGGGACGCTTCGGCTCCCACGAACTGTTCCACGTCCTGGTCTTGCTGGGCACCGCATCCCATTTCGTGTTCATGGTTCTGTATGTGGTCCCCAAGACGCGCACCGCACCAGCAAGTGTCGGACCTCGGCCCCGCTTGCACAAAGCCCCGACCGGCCCGATTTCCCATCCGGTGTCCGACCGCCAGGAAGTTGGCGTGTAAACAGGCCGAATTCCCGGCAAAAGTCGATTCCGCAACCTATGCTTGGGATGAGGAACCAACGGTGCCCCGAGAGTTCGCCCCCAGGGTGCGGGAAGACCATGCGCGGCAAGATCGTCCTGGGACGCTATGAAGTTGTCCGGCAGCTTGGTGAAGGCGGGATGGGCAAGGTCTATCTGGCCAAGCAGTTGGATCTGAATCGGCCCGTGGTCCTGAAGGTCATGCACGACCACATCGCCGCGGACCCTCACTTCCGCGAACGCTTCCAGCGGGAGATGCTGCTGATGGCCCGCTTTCAGCATCCCTACGCTGTCACGCTCTACGATGCCGCCGTCAACACGGACGAAGGCCATTGCATTATCATGGAGTACGTCCGCGGGGAGACCCTGGCGACGATTCTCCAGCGGAACCACCATCTGACGCCCTACCGCGTCGGTCGATTGCTCAGCCAGCTGTGCGAGGTGCTGCACGAAGCCCACTCCCAGGGAATCATTCACCGCGACCTGACGCCGTCCAACCTCATGGTCCTCGACGCCGATTCGCCCTACGAAAAGATCAAGGTCATGGACTTTGGCTTGGCCAAACTGATCGAGCCGAAGTCCCTGCGTCAAATGGTGGAGATGAAATCGAGTCCCAGCAGTGGCAACGACTGCATCATCGGTACCCCGGCGTATATGTGTCCGGAACAGGCCCGGGGCGAAGAGACCGATCACCGCGGCGACATCTACAGCGTCGGGGTAATCCTGTACGAATTGCTGACCGGCCAGTTACCGTTCCGCGGCCTGTCCACGATGGACATGCTGCTGGCCCATGCCGTGGACCATCCCCCGCCCATGCACGAAAGCCCCGTGTGGGTGCCGCCGAGCATCGAGCGGGTAGTCATGCAATGTCTGGAAAAGCGGCCTGAGAAGCGTCCCGCCAGTGCCCGGGAGCTGGCCGACCTGTACGAACGGGCATTGCGGGAGATGGAACCCGTCGCCGAAACCGAACCAGAACCCGAGCCGGACGACAAGGCCGACGAACCGCCGCCGTTGCCCGCTCAGCTCGATCCGCTCACCGCCGCCTACCAGGTCCAGGCCTGGATGCCAGAAAGCATCGCCGCCTACAAACTGCGGGGCTTCATCCACGACGTCGGCGGGCAGGTGGTCGAGAGCGTGCCGGGCAGGATTCGGGTGCTGCTGGGCGGCAAGGGCAGTGCCTATGCCGTGTCCTCGGGACGGCTGGCTTGGCTCGGTCTGGGCGGCAAAAGCGGCTTTGAAATGGAACTGCACCTCTACCAGCCGCCGGACTCCCGCCGCAGCTATTTGTGGGTGACCGTGTTCATTCGCTATCTCGGCCGCGGCTCCGATGCGGCCTGGCGGCGACAAGCCGAGCAGATTTTCCGGGACTTGCGGGGCTATCTCATCAGCAGCCAAAGCGGTGTCGTCAGTCCGCATCTTCGGCCGTGAGAGGCGTCGGCCCGGCTCAGACAGAAGCCTGCGGGAACTTCTGCTTCCACTTCTCCCGCAAAGCCTGGCGAAATCGCTCCTGGAACTCCGGCGGCATCGGGAAGGGTTCGCCGTCCTGATACAAACGGATCGTCTTGCGAAGATTGTCCACGACGACCTGACACGGATTGCACCGCGACAAATGCTCGGCAAACTCGCGGTACAAGGCCAGTACCGACTCGTCGTCCAGATAGTCGTTTAAACTCTTCAGCAGCTCTTCGCAAGTCATCGCTCGTCTCCGCTAGCTACCTGGTATGATGCCGAGAAGCAGTTTTTGGTTACAGGAGTCGGCATTTCAATGTCGGTGATCGGGAACCAGCCGGCGAGTTTCGTCGCCAAGAACTCGGGTCAGCCTCTCCCGCAGATGCATCCGAGCCCGAAGGAGCCGAACTTTGACATTCGACTCGCTCAAGCCCAGAACTTCGGCTGTCTCACGGACTGACAGTCCCTCGACATCTCTCAGAAGAAAGACTACCCGATGTTTTTCGTCCAGGTCGGCAATCGCCTCATCGAGCAGGCCCTTCAACTCGGTTTTCTGGGCCAGCACGGCCGGATCGTCCCGCCACGGGGCAATGAACTCCGGATGCGGTACCGAAGCATAGCTATCCGGATCATCGGCTTCGTTTTCCACGCTCATCGTCGGCAGGCCGCGACGCTTGCGGATCACCTTCAGGGCATGGTTGGCGGCGATGCGAAAAACCCAGGCGGCCACGCTGGATTCCTCGCGGAACTGATCGAGGTGTTCGATCATGCTCAAAAACGTCTGCTGGGTGACATCCTCGGCGTCATGCCGGTTGCCGAGCATCCGCATGGCCAGGCCGAAGACCCGCGGCTGGAACCGATCCACGAGTCGCTCAAAGGCCGTGAAATCTCCCGTCCGTGCCAGGCGGAACAGTTCCAGATCGTCCGACGCGGCTCGGTTCTCGGAGGACGTGACGGAACCGGAGGTTTGGAGCGGCATGGCTTCAGGCCCAGGCTGAATGGTGCGTCCGTGTCAGCCGACGACGTAGTGCTATCGCTTCTCAGCTTCCGGGTCAATGAACGGATGCCTTGCTGCTGCCAGATCTGTCCGGATTTCTCGCTTTGCAGCGAGGTCGCAATCCGCGCCTGACGGCTCGGCCCTCCGGACGTACAACGAATGCGACAGGAGGTGACTCGACATGCCGCTACGCTTCGTGTTTGGAGTGCATAACCATCAGCCCGTCGGCAATTTCGACTCTGTCTTCGAGCAGGCCTACCGCGACGGCTACACTCCGTTTCTCGATCTGATCGAGCATTACCCGGAAGTCCCGATCACGCTCCACGTCAGCGGCTGCCTGTTGGAATGGCTTCAAGCCCATCGGCCTGAGTATGTCGAACGGCTGCGGCATCTGGTTCGACAAGGGCGGATGGAAATCCTTGGCGGCGGGTTTTACGAACCGATCCTCAGCATGTTGCCGCGTTGGGATCGGCACGGTCAGATCGCCAGCTACACGGAGCATCTGCAACGCCTCTTCGACTGCCGCATCCGCGGCATGTGGCTAGCTGAGCGCGTCTGGGAGCCTGATTTCGTCGCCGACCTGGCCGAGGCCGGCATCGAGTACACGCTTTTGGACGATTTCCATTTCCGCCAGGCTGGCCTGGACGAGGAGCAACTTTTCGGCTGGTTCCTCACCGAGGACGAAGGCCGCCTGCTCAAGGTCTGGCCGATCAGCGAGCCGATGCGCTATCTCGTTCCGTGGAAAAGCCCCGAGGAAGCCGTCGGCTATCTGCGGGAAGTGGCCCACCGTTACCGCGATCCGGTGGTGGTCTGCGCCGACGACGGGGAAAAGTTCGGAGCCTGGCCCGAGACGCACAAGCACTGCTACACGGACGGCTGGCTTTGGCGGTTCTTCGACCTGCTGCGGGCCAACCGCGACTGGATTCGCTTCTGCACACTGTCACAGGCCCTTGACGAAACCGCCTCCCAGGGCGTCGTCTATCTGCCCGATTGCAGCTACCGCGAAATGACCGAGTGGGCCTTGCCGGCGCACCGTCAGCGGCTCTACACGGAGCTAGTGCAGTCCCTGGAACACGATCCCCGCTGGCCCCGGCTGCGGTCGTTTCTCCGCGGAGGCATGTGGCGGAACTTCCGGGCCAAGTATCCCGAAGTCCGGGAAATGTACTGCCGAATGCTTGAGACCAGTTCCCGCCTGCACTCTCTGTCCCTTCCCGCCCAGCGGCAGGCCGAGGTTGCTTCTGCACGGCAGGACCTCTATCGCGCTCAATGCAATTGCCCTTACTGGCACGGAGCCTTCGGCGGACTTTACTTGCCGCATCTTCGCAACGCCGTTTACCACCACCTCATCAAGGCCGAAAACGCCCTGGAAAGAGTCTCCCCCGACACGCCGCCCGTGGACGCCGTGACCAGCGATTTCAATCTCGACACGCAACCAGAAATCAAACTGCAAAACGCCCATCTCGCCGTGTACGTTGCTCCGCATCGCGGCGGCATGATCTACGAACTCGACGTTCGCCCCATCCATCACAATCTGCTGGCAACTCTGTCTCGCCGCTACGAGGCCTATCACGACACCATCGCCAAAGTCGCTCAAGGAGCCTACGCCGAGAGCGTCGTCAGCAAAGTCGTCGAGGGCGTCCGGTTTAAGCAGACGGGGCTGGAGAAGGCCCTCATCTACGACCGCTACCAACGTAAGTCGCTCCAGGACCACTTCCTGTCGCCGAGCACCGATCTGGCAGCGATGACTTCCCTGCATTACGAAGAACTTGGCGATTTTGTCACCGGGCCGTTTGACCACGAAGTGCAAAGCAGCGAAGAGCGCGTGCAAGTGACCCTTCGGCGTCGGGGTCAGGTAGCGGGCCGACCGCTTACGCTGACCAAGATCGTCAGCCTGAAAGGATCGGGGGAATCCCTCGGCATTCGCTATGTGCTTGAGGACCTTCCCCGCGATTTGCGGCTCAGGTTCGCGGTTGAGTTTCAGTTCGCCGGCATGGCAGCGGGACAGGAGGACCGCTACTTCCACTACGATGACCGGCCTCGAGCCGGGCAGTTGCAGACGCTTCAAGACGTCCCCTCGGTCCGGTGCTTCGGACTGACGGACGAATGGCTCGGACTGGACGCCACGCTGAGGTTTTCCCGTCCGACCAGCGTGTGGGCTTTTCCCATTCAAACGGTCAGCCAGTCCGAGGGGGGCTTCGAGATGGTGCATCAAAGCACGACGGTGATGCCCCACTGGCTCATCGAGGCCGACGCCTCGGGCCGCTGGGAGGCGGGACTGGAACTGACGCTGGGAGTGATTCGGCGAAGTACTTAGGCGGCGCTGGAAATCTTCGGGTGTCTGTCCACCCACGAGGTCGGTGATGCGTTTGGGGGTCTTTGGCGGGTCGTTTGATCCGGTCCACTATGGGCATTTGATTCTGGCGGAAAACAGCCGGGAGGCGGCCCGTCTTGATCTTGTCCTGTTTGTGCCCGCTCCCCGTCCCCCGCACAAGCTGGATCGGGAGCAGACGCCCTTTTTTCGCCGCGTGGAAATGCTTGAACTGGCCATCGCCGGGCACCCAGCTTTTCAAGTCAGCCAGATCGAGAAAGACCGCCCCGGTCCCAGTTTCACCGTGGATACCCTGACGCAGTTGCAAGCGGAACGCCCCGAGGCCGAGTTGTTCCTGCTTCTCGGCTCGGACTCTTTGCAGGATTTTCCCCTGTGGTATCAGCCGGAGCGAATCGCCGAACTGGCCACGCTGGTGGTCACGTTGCGGCCCGGGGCCGAGAAGCCGACGAACCTTCCCTCCCATTTCCGCGTCCTCTGGGTGGACGCGCCGAGGATCGACATCTCCAGCACGGACATCCGCAACCGCGTCAGAACAGGCCGGACCATCCGCTATCTTCTGCCTCGCGCTGTCGAGTGCTACATCGAAACACATCGGCTCTACCGGGACTGATGCAAAGCGTGCAATCGAGCCAAACTGCGAAGCAACCCGGCATGGTGGTTTCTTGCCGGAGCGTATGCGGTCGGCCTGGTCAGGTCGTTTTAAGCGGTTGAATGGCCAGCAGTTAAGATGAAGACGGCATGATGCCGCTACCGATACCTCTATGCGGACGCACACGCCAGACCGTCGCGCCGAGGGACAGGTCCGGGAGGTGACGCTGTGACGATGACCAATTCGGTCGAGACGCCGACGACGCAGGAGGCCGAGCAACTCCGCCAGCAGCTCCTGCAAGCCCAGAAGCTCAGCAGCGTCGGCACGCTCGCGTCCAGCGTTGCCCATGAGTTCAACAACATCCTCACCACGATCATCAACTACGCCAAGCTGGGACTGCGGGCCGACAGCGAATCCGCCCGCGTCAACGCTCTCGAGAAGATTCTGAAAGCCGGTCAGCGAGCCGCCGCCATCACGGGAAGCATGCTCGGCTTTGCTCGCAAGAGCATCAATCGGCGGGAGGTCTGCGACATTGTCGCATTGGTCGAGGAAGTGCTCATCCTGACGGCCAAGGATTTGAGCAAGCACCACATCACCGTCGAGACGCGCTTCGAGGGTCGGCCCAAAGCCTGCGTCGTTCCTGGGCAGATCGAGCAGATTCTGCTTAATCTCATCATCAATGCCCGGCAGGCGATGCCACGGGGGGGACTCTTGCGGGTCCAGGTGCGGGAAGTCCGCGAGAACAACATGGTGGAGATCCGCGTCGCCGACACCGGCTGCGGCATCCCGCCGGACAAGCTGCGCCTCATCTTCGAGCCGTTCTACACCACGAAACAGCCCGACGAGAACGGCCACGGCGGCACCGGCCTGGGTCTGAGCGTGTGCCGACAGATCATCGAACAGCACCACGGCCGGATTCGAGTCGAAAGCGTGGTCGGCAAAGGTTCCGTGTTCACCGTCAAATTGCCGCTGTCCAGCGAATGACGCCTTCGTGTCACCAAGCCGGCTGCATAGAGGGACCGGCGTGGCCCTTCGCTCAGAGGCATTCCTTGAGTCGCTGCAAAATGCGTTGTTCCAAAGCGTGGTCCCGACCGAAGGGAAGCCAGCCGCGGCGAACGTAATACGGATCGACGACGGTAAACTGGCGTTCGATGGGATTGTCCGTGCGGTAGGAGGCGCTGCCTGCCGCCGCGTGAGACGGTCTGGGCAGGTCTTCCAGCTCCTTGAACACCTGCACGTCGATGTAGTAGCCGCCGCTGGTGGCTGGAGTGATGGTCACGAAGGCGATCCGGCGGACGGATTGCAACGTGCTTTCCGTGTTTTCGTAGTGGTCGTAATAGCCGAGACGCAGCCCGAAGCCGTCGAAATAGCCTGCCGTTACCAAGGGATGGCTTCGAATCTCGCCGGAAAAGCGATTGGAATAGGCGATGTCGAAGTATTCATCGAGCACATCGTAGGCCGTGTCGAAGACCAGCGCGTAGGCTTCAGGACGCTGCGGCACCCAGATCGGATTCGGTTCATTGCTGCTTAAGACCGCGCCGGATTCATGTCCCGGATCGGCGAAGAAGGGATTGCTCGGAAGCGGTCCACTGGCACAGCCGAGAGCGGCGACAACGATGGACAGCGTCAGGGCGTTTGCAAGGCGACGGCTGCATCGAAGCCCACGAAGATCGCGGACCATCCTTGGCCACTCCCGCTGCGCTGGTTCCATGCCGAGGCAAACTTTGCCCATTCCCGAAGGACGGTACCTTATGCCGTGGATGCTTGGCGATTGCAAGGCGAAACGGCAGTTAGATGATTGCAGAAAGTTGCAGGTCCTCGCTAAGATAGGAGACGGAGGTATTATCCCTTTTTCATGAGGAGACGCGGCCATGCGAACGTGGGGGATAGTTATCGCTGCGCTTCCGGCTCTGCTTTTCTTAGCCGGTCCCGCACCCCTGGGACGAACCCAGGAAGTGGATAAGGATGCCATTGATAAAGCCGTCGCTGCGGCGGTGCGGTTCCTGCGGGCCAACCAGGCGGCCCCGGGCTTTTGGGTTCATCGCAGTGGTGGGCCGGACCAGGAATGGAATATCGGAGCGACCGCCTTGGTCGGCTTGGCCCTTCTGGAAAGTGACGTCCCTCGCGACGACAAGATGATTACGGAAGCGGCCGCTATTGTCCGCGCCGCGGTCCCTCGGCTTACCAAAACTTACTCGATTTCGCTGGCCGTGATTTTCCTCGACCGCTACCGCCACGGTAAGGATCCCGAATTGGTCCGGCGCATGGCTGTCCGTCTGGCAGCGGCTCAGAACCAGGGTGACGGCGGCTGGAGCTACGACGTCCCGCATCTGACGCCGCAACAGGAAGCGCAGTGGATGGCCACGCTGAAGCGGCTTCGCAATGTGAAAAACGTGCAGGGAACAGGCCAGCAAGGGTCGGGGCTCAGCAGCGACAATTCGAACACTCAATTCGCCGTGCTCGCCTTATGGGTGGCCCGTGTCCATGACGTGCCGGTGGACTATCCGCTGCTCCTGGCCGAGTGGCGCTTCCGCAGGACCCAGCGGGAAGACGGCGGGTGGAATTATGGCATGAACATCGGCGTCGGCGGCAGCCAGGAATCCACGCCTTCCATGACTTGCGCCGGCTTGCTGGGGTTAGCCATCGCTTACGGCACGAAGCGGGAACAGGCTGCCGTTTTGCGAGCGGGGGGAGACAATCCGGACGGGTCCGAGCCCAAGCCGCCGCCCCCCTCGCCCCGTCTCGACATCGACTCCGACCCCGCCGTGATAAAAGCCAAGGGCTATATCGCCCACGCCCTGACCAGATCGCCGCGGGACATTACGCATTTCCTTTATTTCCTCTGGTCGCTGGAGCGCGTTTCCGTCACCTATCGGTGGAAGGACTACAACGGCATCGACTGGTACAACTACGGGGCCAACATTCTCCTGCGTTCGCAGCAGCAGAACGGCTCGTGGATGATCGAAGAGACGCCGAACATTGACACCGCGTTCGCTCTCCTGTTCCTCCGCAAGGCCAATCTGGTCGGCGACATCAGCGGCACGGCGATTTTGCGTTCTGGCACCTATGACCCGCTCAAAGCGGCGACGGTTCAGGATCCCGTCACCGGCGGGGCTAAGAAACCGGCCACCAACCGACCCGTGCGGGAAATCGCGCCTGATAAGGCCGAGGCCGAGGCCAAGAAACTCAGCGGCGAGTTCCTCATCTCCCGTCCCCAGCGGCAACGCGAAATCCTGGAAATCCTCCAGGACACCAAGGACAGCACGGGCAACTTCACCCAGGCGCTTATCGACCTGATCGGCCAGGCCAAGGACGAACAAAAAGAAATGGTCCGCCGTGCTCTGGCGGAGCGGCTGTCCCGGCAGACGCTGGCCAGCCTGGTCAAACGGCTTTCGGAAAACGACGTGGAAGTTCGTCTCGCCGTCGTCCGGGCTATGGGCATGAAGGGCGATCAAAAGGCGATGCCGGAACTGGTCAAGCTGTTGACCGACAGCAACGAGGACATCGCCGAGGCCGCTGAAGAATCGCTCAAGGCCCTGTCCGACGGCAAGGACTTCGGACGCAATCCGCAACGGTGGCAGGAGTACATTGACAAGTTGCGTATCCGCTGACACCGTCAAACCGTGAGTCTTCCCCCAACGCATGCAAGGAGTGAGGCCCGGGCCATGATGCACCGTCGGAAGTTTCTTCAATCCTCCGTCGCCGCGGGTCTGGTCTATGCGGGGACGAGCCGCTATGCGGAACCGTTCGGCGACATGAAGTTCCGCGTGGGCCTGATCGGCTGCGGCTGGTATGGCACCTGCGACCTGCTGCGGTTGATCCAGGTGGCTCCCGTCGAGGTGGTTTCCATTTGTGACCCCGACAAGCACATGTTGGCGGAAACCTCGGCCCTGGTTGCCGAACGCCAAGCCTCCAAGAAGCATCCCCGCCACTACAAGGATTATCGGGAGATGCTCAAGGAGAGGGACCTGGACATTGTCATCGTCGGCTCGCCGGACCATTGGCACGCTCTGCACATGATTGCTGCCGTCGAGGCCGGTGCCCACGTCTATGTCCAGAAGCCGATCAGCCGGGATGTCGTCGAAGGGCAGGCGATGGTCGCCGCCGCTCGCAAACACAAGCGGGTCGTGCAGGTCGGGACACAACGGCGAAGCACGCCGCATCTGGTGGACGCGATGGAACGCATCGTCAAGGCGGGCAAATTAGGCACCATCGGCCACGTCGAAATCTGCTGCTACTACCACATGCGGGCCAATGGCAATCCGCCGGTTCAGCCGGTGCCGGACCATCTCGACTACGACTTGTGGACCGGCCCGGCCCCGCTGCGACCATACGACGGCCTGCCGCATCGCCGCTGGTGGCGGACGTTCATGGAGTACGGCAACGGCATCGTCGGCGACATGTGCATTCACATGCTTGACATGATCCGCTGGCAACTCGGCCTCGGTTGGCCCAAGCGGATCAGCTCTCACGGCGGCATCTATGTGCAAAAGGGCGGCAAGTCCAACATCACTGACACGCAGACGGCGACGTTTGAATACGATCAGTTCCCGATCGTCTGGCAGCACCGCACTTGGGGCAATCCGCCCGATCCCGAATATCCCTGGGCTGGGTTCATCTATGGGGAAAAGGGTACGCTCAAACTCAGCGTTCACCGCTGGGACTTCATTCCGACCGGCAAGACCGAGCCGACGGAGAGCGGTACTGCCGTCATTGTGGACAAATACCCGGAAGATCGGACCGAAAAAGACCTGGAACTGCACGCTGCCGAGGCAAATCGCGCTCATCAGCGCGACTTCCTGCGGGCCATCGCCAGCGGAGGGCGGCCAGTCGCCGACATCGAGGAAGGCCACATCAGCAGCGCCAGTTGCATCCTGGCCAACATCGCCATGCAGTTAGGCCGCACGCTCACCTGGGATCCGGTAAAGCACGAGGTCGTCGGCGATCCCGAGGCCAACAAGCTGTTGCGTCGGCCCTATCGGTCCCCGTGGGTGCACCCGGAAGTATCGTGAAATATCGTTGCCGCCTGCTCCGTCAGGATCGCTCTCGGATGTCGTAAACGAAGAGCTGGTCCTGTTCCCGGACGTAGAGTTTGCCGTCGGAGATGACCAGGTGCGGCCAACTCGGTCCGGTGTCCTGCCGCGGGATGCGGAAGCTGCTGATCTCGCGGTATTCGGAGGCATCCGGGTCAACCAGTGCGATGGTGCCGTTCTGATAACGGACATAGAGCCGACCGTCGGCGTACATCACCGCTGCCGATCCACCGCCGCGGCCCTGTTTCTGCCAGATGACGCTGCCGTTCTTGGCATTGACGCAGCGAACCGTGCCACGGTCATCCCGGTCGCCGAACAGACGATCCCCAACGCGCACCCAGCCGCCGTGCTTGTTGTTCAAGGCCCGGTCGAAGTACACCTCCTCGATGCGAATGCCGTCGCCCTCGGGAATCAGTTTCAGCAAGGCTCCGCCGCCACTGCGGTTCTCGTAGCCTGCCGAACAGAACACCTCGTCACCCTGAACGATGCAGGTGGGAATGTTGGCGGTGTTGTTGAGGAACTTCTCGTACCGCCATAGCAGCTTGCCGTCGTCGGCCCGGACGCCGATGACGCCACCTGTCGTCAATTGCACATAATGCCGGATGCCTCCAACCTCGGCGACGACCGCCGACGAATGCCCCGCTCCGCAGCCCCGCACCAGACACCGCCAGATTTCCTCGCCGGTCTTGCGATTCAAAGCGACCATCGTGGCCATGCTGCCGCCCGGGGTGATGATGACCTTCTCGCCGTCGATCAGCGGCGATTCGCTGCAACCCCAGTTGCCGTCACGCTTGCCGTTGTAGTCGCGGGAGAAGCTTTTCCGCCATTTTTCCTCGCCGGTAGCGGCATCGACGCAGACCACGTCGCCGAACTGTCCCACGGCATAGACCAGCCCATCGTGGACCGTCGGCGTGCAACGCGGCCCCGGATAGCCTCCGCCACCCTTGGGAGGACCCACCTTGACGGTCCAAATCTTTTTCCCGCTGGTTTCGTCCAGAGCGAGCAAGTAGCAGGCGTCTTCCTGATCGCCCATCGTGTAGATGCGATCGCCGACGACGGCTACGCTGGAGTAGCCCGATCCGAGGCCGCTGGCCTGCATGACCAGCCTCGGCCCACCAACCGGCCACTGCTTCATCAGCCCGGATTCCTTGGAAATGGCGTTGCGTTCCGGGCCGCGCCATTGCGGCCAGTCCAAGCCGACCGCCGAACTGCTCAGCCCCATTGCCACGAGCAGGCCGATCAGCGTCGCCAATCCGAGTTGTCTCATCTTCGTCTCCCCGGCCAGTGTCCGTGTCTGGATTGTTTGATTCCACGCAAAGCCAAGCCGATCCGTTGCTTTGGCTGTCTCCGACATTTAACCCCGGACCCGGGCGAAACTCCCGCTGTACTCGGGTCAAAGTGTCTCGCCAATAGGGCATGAAGCTGCCGCCGTTATTCGGGCTGAGGTGCGTCGTTCGCTTTGTCGGCAGGCAGCTTTCGCACCGCGATGAGGATTCGGCCACGGCGATCACGCTTGCGCCGGTCGCCGGTCTCGTCCACGACGATTTCCCAGCGGTCCGACGCCTGCTGCAAACGCTGCCTCAGCCCCGGGCACAACTCCGCCTCGGCCAGAACGATGTCCACGCCGTAGCGGTCCAGAATGTCGGACCAAAGCGCGGATCCCATCTTCACCTGCTGGCAATCGTTCCAGACTCTGGGCGAAAACAGATGCACGTGGGTGTACATGAAGATGGGCAGCTTGCCCTGGCCGGCCCAGGCCAGATAGTCGCCCTGCGTTTCCGTGCAGAAGATGCGTCCCGGCAGCTTGTTTTCCGGGTCGTATCTGCGGAGCCAGTCGGCCAGGGCTGGATAATGCTCACCGGTACGGTGAGTCAGCTCAGCGAAGAACCGCCACGGGGTCGCCTCGTGCATGGTTTTTTCCACGGGAGCCGGGCTGCCATTCATAAGCCACGTCGCCGGGGCCGTCCACAGAAGCAGAACGATCACCGACAGCACCGCAAGAATCGTCTTGCGGAGACTGAGCACATCCCGATCCACCGCGGGCCTGCCGAGCAGATCGAACACCGTATGCCACTGCCACGCCAGCATCCAGGTGATAAACGGCACCCACCACGGCGTGAAGCGGGTGTGCTGGAGCGTTTGCTGAGCGAACAGGAGCAGAAGAATCCAGTGCAGCAAAGGAACATACAGGGTGTATTTCGCACTCCACAGAACCAGAGGGAAGGAAGCGATTGGTCCAGTCCGGCCCAGAAGGCGGAGGAGCCAGTGCATGGCCAGCGTGAGAGCCAAAAGCCCTGTGGAGGCAAGGAACACGACGCCCCAGGGGGTGGCAAAGTCCAGCGGTTTCCATTCGTCCATGTCGGCGATGTTCGGATGCTTGGCTAAGTCCAGTGTGTGCAGGAACAGCCAAGGACCGTGGGGATTCAGCAAAGCCACACCGATAACGGACAAGATGCCGGCCACTGCCAGCCGGGCTGCGGATGCACGCTCGACCTTTCCCGTCAAGCCGCCGAGAGCCGCAACGACGACTGCCGCGCCCAGAACCGCCAATCCGATCAGATAGGAGCCGTGCGAGTTGGCCCAGATCGTCATCAGAATCGCCGTCGCTATCACACTGCGCCACGAGAACGCCGACCCGCTCAGCAGGAACAACAGGATTGCGAAATAGACTTCGCCGAATCCCTGGGGTCGGAGAACGCTCAGGTTGGGCAGCCCGAGCAGCGTGGCCAGGACCACGCCAGCGACGGCTAACCAGCCGGAGTCGGTCATCCGCAGAATCGCCGCTCCGAGGAAACCGATCCGCAGCGTGACCAGCAAAGCAAACAAAGCCCGTAACGCTTCGACCCCTCCGGCCAGCGAACGAAGTTCGTTGCCTCCCGCCAGCCATGCTCCCAACCGATAGGTCAGATAGAAGATTGCCTGGCTGATCCACTGGTAATTGGCATACGGCAAATGCTGCTCCGCCAGGTCGCAGAGCAATTCATGTTCCGGCAACCGCAAGTTCTCGACGATGTATCGGCCATAGGCCGCATGGGCCCAAACGTCCGTGTGCCACAGCCGCATGTAGCCGACGACCACGAAGATCAGGGCCAGTACGATCGCCAAGGCGACGTGGCTGCTTCGCAGGTAATACCTGGCCAGGGGACTGTTAGGATCGGTGAAATCGATGCCGGCTCCGACGGCGTCGGATTCAGCTTGTGTCTGGGTTTTCGAAGGGTTTTCTTCTTGGGTGGACATGGTCAGAGGATGGTTTCGACTTCGTGATTGAGAAACGCATGCAGCGGGGCGTAGCGCCAGGGAACGCCATACTGGTCCGCAAGGGCTTTGAGCCGACGGAGGTATTTCTCGGAGATCGTCTGCCCCGTCTCCTGGTACGCCGGATCGCAGTAATAGACCCGGCATCCCAAGGGCCGATGGTCCCGCACTGTGCAGAGCTTCCCCCGTTGAAACGGGCATCCCTCCTCGGAAACCGGTTGGTCATACGCCGGGGCGTGCTTGAGCAGCACCGCCGCTTCCAGGTTGCTGAGAAACAGCGTGTGACCATGTTCCTTGAACCGGCAGCAGCGTCCGCTCAATTGGCAAATCGGCCCGGCCTGGGCGATGTCGGCCTCGGCTTCGGCATAGATGGCTCGGATTTCCTTTTCGAGGTTTTCGTGCATGGCCTCACAGACGGATCAGCCGGATGCGCCGTACAATCTCCTCCGCACTGATGAGTTCTCCGTGGCCCGCGCCAGGACAGACTTCGCAGGTCCGCTGCCACGCCTCCGGGGTGGCGACGTTGCTCTCCCAAAATGGCCAGCTGCGGCACTGGCGAGGACGCACCGGGTAAATCGTGCAGCCTTCCTTGGCATCATAGAACACGCAGTCGCCGTTGCTCTGCTCCCGCAGCGACAGCCCGCGAGGCCCGGGACGTACAAACAGATACCGCACCTGCTCCGCTGTCTGTCCGCGGTACGCCGCGATCTGAGCGATTTCCTCTTCGTTGACCCAGACGAAGCCCGGCTCGCCGGTGCAGCATCGGCCGCAGCGAGTGCAGGAGAAGCGTAGCCCATCTTGGTACCACGGTGCGTTTTTCATCCGTCACCCTGAACGCCATTGTAACAGGATTACTGCCTGCTGTGTTGATTGACAGGTCGTTGACGAGGCTGCCCGACACCCGGAGCGACAAAAAGGAACGTCCACCGACCAAAGCCGATGGACGTTCCGAGGTTGGTTCAGGCCCTAGGCCCGGCGGTCACTTCTTGCAGCAGGAGCCGTCAGCCTTGCACTCGCAGGCGTTGGCACAGCTGCCGGAAGCGGCACAGGCACAGTCCGGGCAGTTCGGGCACACGGGGCAGGCCTGGTCGGCACAGCACGAACCGGCCTTGGCCGCCTTGGTGGCCGCGCAGCACGAGCCGTCGGCGCAGCAGGTGCAGGAGCCGTCACAGCACTTGCCGCTGGCACAGCAGGGGCAGTACGGACAGTCTGGGCACAACGGACAGCATCCGCCGCCTTCGCAGCAGCCCGGACCCGCAGCCATCTCCCCGCTCGTCGAGGAACAGGCCTGGAGCAAACAGCCCAGCGGACAGGTTCCCGTCAGGGCGATGGTGCCGACATACGCCGCCAAGGCCACGCCGAGCAAACCCACGCCAATCACTTTCGTCATCATCGCTTGTTCTCCATCTGGGACCGATAGCAGCTCGGCTCAATTCACAAGCCGGCGCTATTCGGCATAGGAACGAAGTTTAGACACCCAACTTATAGGCGAACGAAAGCGCGGCGTGAGCCTGTTAACACAACCAGATGCAGAGCAGAACGTGTCTCAGAACAGGGGATTCTGCGATTGGGAAGCCGCAGCAAGCAGGAGATCGGGAAACCGAGTAATCCCATGCATCGTGAAGATCAACGACGTAAGCAAAATCGTGGTCGCTGACGTCGAACCGTTCACCCCGCGGGATCGAGCGATGATCGTGACGGCACAGGCAAGCGCAACCAGACTTGCTGGGCGACTTACCCT
>JANWWR010000056.1 GCA_025055835.1 Gemmatales bacterium
ATAGACTCCTACAAGCGTCTACGCTTCTATTTCCGCCAACGATCGGCAACAGACGTCGTCCTCCATCGGCTCGAGCTGTACACAAGCGACGACCGCCGGGAGCCGCCGCAAATCATCGAGGTCGAGTCGAAGGAAGATGAGCCGGAGCAGGTAGCCCGCATACCGCTTGAGCAAGGTACATCCCTGGAGGTTCGAGTTCAGCCTTACTCCAGTGCCGAGGACTTCCGCCTCACCGGGCGAATACACCTGAAGAAACCAGCGATCGACGATGTCGAGGCCTAGAACTCGGGAACACGATGCCCTGGCAGCTGATCATAAGCGACTAGCAGACAATCCCAGTTCGAGGAAGGCGTGATGAGTATATCAGCGCGAGTATGGTGGCAACTCAGCAGACGATATGAATCCTATCGCTAATATATAGTGTAGTTTACCCTTCAGGGGTCTGTTGTGAACGTGCCACCGTTGTTGGTAGTGCGCGATGTCAGAGGTCAATAAAGATCAGACTGCTAAAAGGTTCGCTAATGGCAATCCTTGTCTTTGGATTGGTCAATTGCATATCGTTCGGACCAAAGGCGGGTCGATCACCCCCCGGGACCGGCTGATCCTTTTGTCTCCGCGGAGGTGGCTCAAAAGAATGCCGTGGATTTTCCTTCAGACACCGGCTTGGGTCCAGTCGCGAAGCCGCCGCCAACACGTCATGCCGCTGCCGCATCGCATGCCCCAATGCAACTTCTCCAAGGGGCTGCGGATGATGAGGACGAACAGGGTGCCGGTCAGGGTTTGGTGATCGTCGATCGGTTCGCGGCCGGGGTAGCGGAGACGCAGCGCCTGGGTCGCAGGTGCGGTTCGAGCAACGTCTCCGGTGGATCATCCAGAATCCGCTTGGCCATCGCGAACCTGCTGGCACACCGGCCGGAATAACGGCTGTACAGATCTAAGAAAAGGTTATTCTGATCGAGGGTCTAAGAACCAGGCGGAAGTTGGCTTGTGACAGCCAGCGTTTTACAAACTCTTCTTTTATCTCCGGATTGCAGTCTGGTTACAGTGGAAACGTCTCAGGATTCATGGAATTCCGTCCATGTGTTCTGTTGCCAGTTGGGTCTTCAGGCGGCCAGCGAGAATTGACCGGAAGAGATATTTGTTGCCTTTCGGACCACCTCACGCTTTTCTTGATGCATTCAGGATGACCCGGTGCTACAATACAGCCTAGGTTAATAGCCGGAGGGACGCCCATGCCGCGAGTCGTGTTGAACTGGGTCGGGAAAACGATCGCTGGCCAATACGTTATCGAAGCACAACTGGGTGAAGGCGGCATGGGAACAGTGTACCGTGCCTTCGATCAGCGCCGCCAGCATCCGGTGGCCCTCAAGGTGCCTCGCATCGCACTCCTTCAGGATCCCGCATTTTTCAAGCGCTTCGAGCGGGAGATGAAGGCGCTCATGGAGCTTCGTCATGCCCACTTGGTACCCGTGCTCGACGTTGGAGAGCACAATCACATTCCGTTTCTCGTCATGAAGTATATCTCCGGGGGAAACCTGCGGGAGCGGTTCAAGAAACAACGTGCCGGGAGTCTAAAAGATCTTTTTCCGTGGCTCAGCCAGGTTGCTTCGGCCCTCGATTTCCTGCACGCTGAGAAACTGGTGCATCGTGATGTCAAGCCCGATAACGTGCTTTTTGATGAGCACGGCGAGGCTTACCTGAGCGACCTCGGGGCGGTCAAGGTCCAGGAGGGGTCCGATCTTGATGCCAAAACCAAGCTCACGGCAACGGGGATGGCCCTAGGCACTCCTGCGTACATGGCTCCCGAGGTGTTGTTTGGCAAACCCTACGATGGTCGGGCCGACCAGTATGCGTTGGCCGTCATGGTCTACGAAGCTTTCGCCGGCCACTCACCGTACCCGGCGGACTCTCTGCCAACCTTGGTGCAGTCCCTGATGGGGCCGGAACCGGAGCGTCTCGACCGCGTTTGCGGGGCTCCCACCGCCGTCGCCGAGGCCGTGGCCCGTGCCATGTCCCGCGAACCAACCCAGCGATTTAGCAGCTGTAGTGAATTTGCCGAAGCCATCCGAACGGGGTTTTCCAGGACCGGAGCCTCGCTCAAACCATCGCATTCGGCAAATTCACCGGCCACGCCATCGCAAACGAAAGTGGAAACAAAACCGAATCCAGCACCACCCAGGGCCAAAACACCCCGGACAGTTCCCGGCAGCAAAGCACCCGGTGCTTCCATCCAGCCAAACCAAGGCCTTGCTGCCACGGCTCCTGTGGTTCGGCCACCAGTGGCATCCCTGGTAAACGAATCGGCGGCCCCGGTCAAAAATGCTCCCGCTCAGCGACTCCCGTCAGCCAAGGCTAGTACCCCACAATCTCCGACGCAGGCTTCTCCACCACCGGCGCAAGATCTGGGTTTTGATTCCTCCAGGTCATATCAGTCATCGCCAGCGCCCCTTGGGCGACATATGCTCGCCGTACTCAAATGGGCCATTATGGCAGTAAGCGCAGGTATTTTGCTCTTCATCGGATTGGCAGCCATGCAATATGGCTCCATGGTGATTCTCCGAATAGAAGACGTCATTTATGACATTCCTGCGGAGAACAAGGTACTAGAAGGCCACCAGAAAGGCGTCACGGACCTGGCAATTGATCGCACAGGAAAATACCTAGCTTCAAGCAGCCTGGACGGAACGGTTCGAGTTTGGAATACCTACTCGGGTAAGGAAACGCATTGTTTCAAGGGTCACGAGGGATCTGTCTACAGCGTGGCAATAGCTCCTGATGCCACAATTGTGCTCTCAGGCGGCGAGGATGACACTGTGCGAGTCTGGGATTTGTCCACTGGCAAGCTGGTATGGACCCTCACCGGTCATAAAAAGGATGTTCTTAGGCTGCATATAATCCATGATAAGAAATATGCGGTCTCCGGGAGTACCGACGGCACGGTCCGCGTCTGGGATCTCAGTACCGGCCATGAAATTCGTCGCTTTGAACATGGGGGAACAATTTCCTTTAGCATGGCAGCTTCGGAAGATGGAAAACATTTAGCTGCAACTAATCATGATGGCTTAGTAAAGGTCTGGGAAATTCAAACTGCCAAAACTCCTCTCACATTTAATAAGACATTTCGTGATTTCGCACCTGCCATTACTCTTGATCGGCGTAGCACGTACTTACTGGCGGGTAACGGATCCGAGCTGGATCTCTGGAATATTCGCCTGGGCAGAAACATTTACCATGGTGTTGTTAGCGGAAGTGTTACTACGGTCGCAATGGCGGAAGATTGGAACTATGGTGCAGCCGGGACCCAAGTGGGGCCAATATATATTTTGGATATCCTAAAGCAGAAACACAAGTGGGTTTTAAGCGGTCATGAGGATGCCGTCAATCGAATATTGTTTGCGAAAAACGGAAAGTACCTTGTTAGCGGAAGTGCGGACAAAACCGTGCGCGTCTGGGACCTGCAAATCGGGCATGAAGTTCGCCGTTTCGCTGGACATGAAAACGGCGTGCATCGACTAGTGTTGGCGGCTGGAGAGCGGTATGTAATCTCGTCCAGCTTCTATGATAAGACCATACGCATGTGGTATATAGGTGATGTAAAATAGATTAAATTGCATTAGATACATGATGTGAGCAGGTCAGGCGTTTCGAAGGTAGAGTGATTAACATTCACTGACGGGGCAATAGAGACACCGGGAACTAACAATGCATGAAAACCATTGGCTCATCGGCCGTTCGCCTGAATGCCAATTGCTTGTGGAGCATCCTTCGGTTTCCGCCAAGCATTGCGAGTTGCAGAGGACGGAGCAGGGTTGGCTCTTAAAAGACCTCGGTTCAACCAATGGGACATTTGTCAATGGTGGGCGTCTGAGCCCGCATCAGGCGGTTTCGGTGCGCATGTCGGATCAGATACTGCTTGCTGGCATCGTGCCCATGCCGTGGCCGAACGTGACTGTCCCGGTCGAGGTTGCGGGGTTTTCGGCTCCGCCTCCTCCGGCTTCTCATCGACCTCCGCCTTCAGAAACAAGCCAGGCCGCAAGCCAGACGGCAAAGGAAAATGTTGTTTCTCATGCGCCTGAGCAAGCACAGCCGCCTGAAAAATTGCATTCTGCTGCAGATCACAGAACGCTGCCGGAAGGAATACTCGTTGCCGGTGGACCGCAGGCCTTGACCATCGCGGCGGAGCTTGGCGGCCAAATCCACGAACTGGCTCCTTCAACCGGCAGAACTATTCGCATTGGACGGGCGCCGGACAATGATGTGGTTCTTGAAAATCCCACCGTCTCCCGCTACCACGCTCAATTAATTCAGAAGAAGGATGGCTGGTACCTTGAGGACCTTGGCTCGTTTAACGGTACTGCGGTGGGATATGTTTATAACCGCGTCCAACAGGCCAAAGTACGCCCGGAGGACGTGGTATTCTTCGGGACACTGCGAGTACCCGTGCAGTCCCTGATTGCCAGTGACCGGTATCGGCCCCAGGCGACCTTAGGTGTCGATCACGTGATGTTGGGCCGACTCGGCGATAAGTTTCAGGCGGATCCGTGGGTTGGCCGACAGGCGGCCCAGGTTGTCCAGAAGGGCAAACAATTCCTTCTGGACGCAATTGGATTGGCCAAGGGGGTCTTTGTCAACGGGCAGGCTGTCCGGGGGCAGGTTGCCCTTCGACCTGGTGACCAGGTGCAGTTTGGAACCAACTGCATTCGCATCAGCCCGGACGGCAAGTTGGAGCAATGGAATTACCGAGATCGACTGGTAGTGGAAGCGAGGGAAGTTGGTGTACACGTCGCGAACAAATGGCTGATTCGGCAAGTCTCCTTGACGCTTTTCCCACGAGAACTAGTCGCCCTGATGGGTCCCAGCGGCGCAGGCAAGACGACATTCATGATGTGTTTATGCGGCTACACTCGCCCCACGGAGGGATCCGTTCTATTTAACGGAGAAAGTCTCCATGATAATTACGAGCGCTTTTCCCCGTTTCTCGGATACGTTCCCCAAGAAGACATTATGCATCGCGAGCTAACAGTTCAGGAAGCGCTTTACTACTCGGCACGGCTACGGCTTCCCAGCGATTACAGCGATAGCGAAATCCTGGATCGTATCAAATCAGTCATTGGCCAGCTTGGTCTTGAAGGTTGTGAATCGGTACTGATTGGATCTCCTGAGCGAAAAGGGATCAGCGGAGGACAACGCAAGCGGGTGAATCTGGCGATGGAACTGCTGACGGATCCCGTGGTTCTTTTCCTCGACGAGCCGACCTCCGGTTTGTCGTCCGAGGACGCCCTGCTTGTGGTTGAGGTCCTGAGGAAACTGGCAGACGGCGGTAAAATTATTGTCGTGACCATTCACCAACCAGGACTCGATGTCTTTCGCCTGTTCGATCATCTTATTGTAATTTCCAAGGATCGTAACAGTTCGGAGCCAGGGGCACTGGCCTACTTCGGGCCGGCCTATCCGGATGCCGTGCGTTTCTTCAATCCTCAGGGTTTACCCCACCTCAAGCCGGGTATGGATCCCTTGCCGGACGAAATACTTCGCGGTCTAAACAAAAAGCCATCGAGGGAATGGACAGCGTCCTATAGGAAGTCCCAGTATTTCCGGGACTTTGTTGACAATCGCCGATCGCCCTCCAGCCCTTCGGCCGGGTACGCAGCCAACAGAGGGACTTCCACTGGAAGAGTTTCGCAGGTGCCAGGCTGGATGCAGGCCTGGACGATGATTCGTCGCTGTTTTCGGATCAAATGCCGGGACATCTACGGGACAGCAATACTCGTCGCACAAGCCCCGATTATCGCATTCCTCATCGTCCTGGTGTTTGGCAATCAGGCCTCCAGCGAAAATCCCGAAGACTACCTTCATGCGAAGCCCTTGACCGTTTTTCTTACGGGCTTGGCGGCTCTTTGGTTTGGTTGTTCCAATGCGGCACGGGAAATCGTCGGCGAGTGGGCCATTCTAAGGCGCGAATGGATGGTCGGTCTGCAACTGTGGCCATACCTGTTGTCAAAATTCGCGGTTCTGGGAGGACTGTGCGTCTTTCAATGTCTTGTCCTTGTGCTGATCGTTTCATCCTTATGCAACTGGAAGGCTGCTTCTGCTAGTATGTATGTGTTTACCCTGACCGCGGCATTAGCCGGCTTGGGTATTGGTATTTGTATTTCAGCACTATCTCGCACGTCCGAAATGGCAGTGGGACTGTTACCGCTTGTACTGATTCCCATGGTAGTGCTGGGCGGGGCGCTTCTGCCGGTTCACAAGATGCCGAGCATGGTTCGCGCTGCCGCTTCCATCATGCCAAGTCGCTGGACCTACGAAGGGATGCTGGTCTGCGAAGCCGAGGCCATGAAGGACAAGAAGGACCAGAATAAGCGTTCCGATGGCGAATCGGCGAACCAGGATTCCGGGGTGAAAATTGACATCGCCGATAAGCATTTTCCGCAGGACAATCGGCATCTCCCCACTACTTGTTGGGTATGGCTAGCAGGACTGCTGGCTGCGCAAATTGCCTTCGCATATTTAATCCTTCAATTGCGACTGCGCCGGTAGCTGCCGTTTGGTAGTGCCGCCTCACATCGTAGCATAGCCGCTAACCTGCACGCGTTGGTATGGTTAGCTGGTGAAACTCTACCACCAGAAACTAATCGCAACTCTAGATTGCTGTTATCCTGCCGGGCAGGCAGAGAGGTACGCGATGACCAAGCCGGTGTCTGGACGAAAATCCATCGCCTTCTTTTGAGCCACCTTCGCGGAGCCGACAAGATCGAC
>JANWWR010000129.1 GCA_025055835.1 Gemmatales bacterium
ATTCGTGACCTGCTGGACCACCAGGGATCGGAAAACCCATGAGTGACGAAGCAGAGAAACGCCGACGCCATCTCCGTTGGCGGATGGAAGCACTTCGCTCTGCCGGGGTGGAATGGTTGGAGCATTCTCAGCTGAAGGAAGCCACCGTGCCCTCTTCGCGCCAGCGAACCGAGCCGAAAGCCAACAGCCCCAGTCTGTTCTCGGATGCACCTGCGGTTGGCCCGGTGCTTTCGTCCGAGGAAAAGCGACGGGCATTGCAGCTTCTTGACGAAAACGAGGTCCGCCATTGCACCCGTTGTCCCGTGCTGGTGCGGAACCGGACCCAGACGGTCTTCGGCGTCGGCAATCCCGATGCCGAATTGTGCTTCGTGGGCGAGGCCCCGGGAGCCGACGAAGACGCTCAGGGCGAACCGTTTGTCGGGGCGGCAGGACAATTGCTCAACCGCATCATCGCGGCGTGCAAGATGCGGCGGGAGGACGTGTACATCTGCAACGTCCTGAAGTGCCGACCACCCGGCAATCGCGCCCCGCTGCCCGACGAAATCGCCAACTGTTTTTCATTTCTGGAGAGGCAATTGGCTATCATCCGGCCACGATTTATATGTGCCCTGGGAGCTTGTGCCTCACAAGCCTTGCTGAACACAACGGCAAGCATTGGTCGGCTCCGGGGCCGGTTCCACGATTACCGCGGCATTCCGGTCCTGTGCACCTATCACCCCGCCTACCTCCTGCGCAATCCCGCCGCCAAGAAGGACGTCTGGGACGACATGAAGATGCTCATGCGGGCCATGGGCCGACCTGTGGATTGACTTTTGACTCCAGAATTCGGTCGGCATTGTGGCAACCGGCCGGTTTCAGTTAGCATGTCTCAGCCGTTTCAAGAAACTACGTCAAGAAATCACGCGAGCCGACGGAACGGCATAAGTTCGGCAAGGAGGCAGGCGATGCGGATCTTCGTCAGCGCCGGGGAGCCGAGCGGCGACCTGCACGGATCGAACCTGGTCCGTGCCCTTCAGCGGCTGGCCCCCGAGGTGGAATGCGTCGGATTCGGCGGGGACCTGATGGAGCGGGCTGGCTGTCGGTTGCTCTACCCCCTGTGTCAACATTCGGTGATGGGTTTCACGCGGGTACTGGCCAACCTCCCTCGGTTTTTGGCCGTGCTTTCCCTGGCCGACCGCTATTTCCGACATCATCGGCCCGACGCTTTGGTCCTCATCGACTATCCGGGGCTGCACTGGTGGCTGGCTCGACGGGCGAGGTTTCACGGCATTCCGGTCTTTTACTTCGTTCCCCCGCAAATCTGGGCCTGGGCCGATTGGCGAGTCGAAAAGATGCGCCGCCATGTGGACCATGTGCTGTGTACGCTGCCTTTCGAAAAGCGGTGGTACGAGGAACGTGGGGTGCCGGCAACCTACATTGGACATCCGTTCTTCGATGCCGTCCGCGCCCGCCCCCTGGACGCCGAGTTCATGGCCCAGCAATACCGCCGCGGCGGACGGATCATCGGGCTGCTGCCGGGATCGCGGAACCAAGAAGTCGCCGCCAACTTTGGCACGCTGAAGCGGACGGCGGAACTGCTGGCAGAGCAATTTGCCGATCTGCGGTTTCTGGTCGCCTGTTATAAGCCTGAGCATCGGGCCCGCGTGCTGGGTGAGTTGAGCGGGACGCGTATTTCCATCGAGGCACACGTCGGGAAAACGCCGGAAATCATCCGTCTGGCCGAAGCCTGCATCGCCGTGTCCGGCTCGGTCAGCCTGGAAATGATGCACCACGCAACGCCAGCAGTCATCACCTACCGAGTGGGGCGCTTTACGTATGAACTCGGCAAGCGGCTCCTCAAGGTCAATTCAATCACGCTGGTAAACCTGCTCGCCGGGAAAACGCTGTACCCGGAATATGTCAGCACCTCGTGCAACGCCGAGGTCTTGGCGAAACACGTCCGTACTTGGCTGACGGATCCGCTCGAACGGCAGCGGCTTGTCGGGGAACTTCGTCGGCTCAATGCTCAGGTCGGACAACCGGGAGCCTGTGAGCGAGCAGCCCGGTACGTCCTTGATGCCTTGGCCAGACCGGCCCACGCCAAACTTGCTGCTTGAGTCCGGGTTGGGAGGAAAAAGCCCTACCACCGCTTGCGGCCCCTTCATACGATTCCTTTGAAGTCCGCCGAGATCTGGCCTGCGGCGGAGGTGGTCTGACTTGGCTGGGAACGACATCGCGGCGAGGGCGTCATGCAGCTTTGCAAGGTCCAATGGCTCAGCGGCGAGACGCGGGTCGGAGTCGTTTCCGACGGCCATGTCCGTTTTCTGGACCTCGAAGACTACCCCGGCATCCACACGCTCAGTGACATCCTTCACGACGAAAACCCGGCCTCTCTGGCCCGCGAGCTTGTCGACGACCGCTCCCAGCACTGGCCGATCAGCGATCTGACTTTGCTCCCGCCGATCGACCGGCAGGAAGTCTGGGCTGCCGGCGTCACTTACAAACGAAGCGAGGAGGCCCGCAAAAAGGAATCTGCTGGAGCGGGGCAGTTCTACGACCTCGTCTATCGCGCCGCCAGACCAGAATTGTTCTTCAAAGCCACGCCGCATCGGGTGGTCGGCGACCGAGGACGAGTCCGCATCCGGGCCGATTCCCGCTGGTCCGTGCCAGAGCCGGAACTGGCCCTGGTTCTTAATCCGCAACTCAAACTTGTTGGCTACACCATCGGCAACGACATGAGCGCGCGGGACATCGAAGGCGAGAACCCGCTCTATCTGCCCCAGGCCAAGGTGTACGATGCCTGCTGTGCTCTCGGCCCCGTAATCACCTTGGCCGACTCCATCGCTGACCCCCGAGAGATTCAGATTCGCCTGACCATTGATCGGGCCGGAGAGCGTGTGTTTGAAGGCTCGACGCGGATCAGCGAGATGGCCCGGACGTTCGCCGATCTGATCGCCTGGCTGGGACGGGACAATAGTTTTCCTCACGGCGTGGTGCTGTTGACGGGGACCGGAATCGTTCCGCCGGACGATTTCACGCTTCGACCCGGCGACATTATTCACATTGACGCCACGGGCATCGGCCGCCTGACAAACATCGTCGAGCAACGCAGCCACTAAATAACCCAACGCTCACCTGATGCCGGGCTTGGTCCGGCGTCGGCCTTCCCAGACCTTTTCGAGGGCGAAGAAAGTTTCGCCGTTGGCCAGTCGCCGGACGCGGATTGCGTAGAGAACATCCAGCTTGCCGACCGAGGCTTCCAATCCGCGGGCCGCGCTGCCAAGCTGGCCGCCGACGCTGACGCGGACCTGGCGTCGGCTCTCCTCTCCAACCCATTCCCAACTCGTTTCGCCTGGTAACAAGCGTTGAGGGACGCCAGGAACGAGGCGATTTCCGACCAGCGATCCCGTCTGGATGACGACGGCCGCTTCGGTGTCGTTGCGGAAGCCCAGCCAAGCCGCCTCGACTCGGCCCATACCGAGTCCGGATGCACTACATAACATCAAAACCAGACACACGATCCGCTGGGCCATGACAGAAGCCTCACTTGCTCACCCTCATCCCGAAGAAACGCTCGGTGGGGCAATTCTTGCGCGGGAAGGCAAATTTTGGCAGATCGCCCTGCCGTCCGGTATCATCGCATTGCCGGAAAAGAGCGATTCCTGTTGAAGGCGAACTACCATGCGATCCAACACCGTGAAGCGTGACCTGAAGGCGGGCAAATCGAGCATCGGCACTTGGCTGTCGCTGGGCAGTATTGTGGCCAGCCGATTCATGGCTCGGGCTGGCTTCGCCTGGCTGACGGTGGACGTGGAACATAGTTTGGTCAGCTGGGAGACGACGTGTCACATGCTCGCCAGCATCGCCGACGCCGGCTGCGTCGGACTGGTCCGCGTGCCAGCCAATCGACACGACCATATCAAGCGGGCCTTGGACAACGGTGCGATGGGCCTCGTCGTCCCGATGGTCAACAGCCGGGAGGAGGCTGAGGCCGCCATTGCCGCCGCCAAGTATCCACCCCACGGGACCCGCAGCGTTGGCGGCACGGTTCACGCCCTGAACTTTGCCACCGACGCCGCCACCTACTTCCGCCGGGCCGACGAAGAGTTGTTGATCGTTTTGCAGTGCGAACATATCCGCGCCGTGGAACATGCCGAGGAAATCTTTTCCGTACCCGGCATCGATGCCATCTTTGTCGGCCCGAACGACTTGGCCTGGAGCATGCGGGACGCATCGGGCCGGTTCCCTTCGCCGGAAGAAACCGAGCAGGTCATGCAGCGGATTTTCACGACATGCCGCAAGTATGGGGTCGCCCCGGGGGTCCATTGCATGAACGTGGAGGAGGCCCGAAGACGGATCGCACAGGGCTGGCAGTTCATCGGCATCACCAGTGAATTGAAAATGATGTTGGACGGGGTAGCGCAGGTGACAGGTGCATTGCTGGGAGATCACGCTGCCCAGCGAACCAGTATTTACTGATCTGCTCCGTAGAAACGAAAAGGCTGGTCGCCGTACGGCCACCAGCCCTGGTTTGAACCAGTGAGCAGGGATCAAACCTCAGGTCAAAGCCAAGTCAACCTCGTACGCCGCCGGGAGCAGGTTTTCCGATCTTACCCGAACGTAATAAGTGCGACCAGCCACCAGGGGGCCTTGGGCCGTGTTGATGCCGTCGCTCGGGTCCGTTTCCAGCACGGTCGCACTGAATTGGTCT
>JANWWR010000137.1 GCA_025055835.1 Gemmatales bacterium
TTCGTCGATCAAGCGGAATTCGCCTACGTCACCCAATTCGGAGCACACATTGCTACCTACGACGGCGCTTCCGAAGCGGGTTGGCATTGGAAAGCTCCGTGGCCGATTCAGGAAGTGGTTCGGCTGGATCGCCGTCTCCAGTTCTTCGACGTTCCAACTCAGGAACTGCTCATCCGTGACCGGGATGAGCAATCGGGGACGGACAAACCGCTGCCGTTAACCTTCGATGTATATGTCTGCTGGCGGATTGCGGAACCGACGGCTGAGCGGGATTCCGTGGATCTGTTCGTCCGGAACTTCGGGACTCTGGAACGAGCCCAGGATTTTCTCCGCAGCCAGATCATCAGCCGACTCAAGGTCGAACTCAGCGGGCTTCTTTTGAACCAACTGGTGAACACCGATGTCCGCCAGCTTCGCATCGGCGATGTGCTGGAACAGGTAAGGAATCGGCCCTATCTCCGCGGCTCCGGTCCCGAAGAGATGCCTACCAGTCTCACGAAGCGTGCCCAAGAAGTTGGCATTGATTTGGTGGACATTCGGCTTCGCCGCTTCAACCATCCGGCACAGGTGCGGGATGAGATTTTCGCCAAGATCCGAGAAGATCGCAAACGAGAGGCTAATAACTACCGGTTGCAGGGCGAGGTCGAAGCGGCTCGGATTCGGGCGGAAGGAGAACTGGAGGCACGCCGAATCCGCACCGAGGCGGAGGCAGAACGAATCCGCCTGGAAGGCCAGGCCCGGGCCGACGCCAGCCGGATCCTGAACGACGCTCACAAGCAAGCTCCCGACTTCTATCGCACCGTCCGGATGCTGGAAAGCTACCGCGAGATGTTTGGGGACGATAAGACCCAGGTCATTCTGTCCCTGGATCACCCACTTCTGTCGTTGTTAAGGGACTTGCCCAGAGCGACCAATTCTTCGGGTGCCGGCCTGAGCGGTACCGCTGCCTCAGATGAAAAGGCCAAAACCGGATCGGCAAGCCGCTCCGACGCGCCTCCATCGCAACCAGCCGGAGGGCCGTCCCGATGACACGTTGGTTCTTGCCTGCTGTCCTCCTGCTGGCCCTGGGCTACTTGGCCACGGGCATCTATCAGGTCAAGCCGGGAGAACTGGCCGTCGTCCGCCGTTTTGGCCGGGTTTTGGAGGAGCCGCGCTTACCCGGGCTGAACGTCGGCCTGCCCTGGGGTCTCGATCGCGTGGACCGCATCGCCGTGGACTCCCAGCGGCAAATCGAAATCGGCTTCCACCCCGAATTGGCTCAGCCCGAGCGAAGCGTCCCTGTCGGGCAACTGTTGACAGGCGACAACAACCTGATCGATGTCCGCATCAGCGTGTATTATCGCGTGGATCGCCAGACGCCAGGAGCAGTTGCCGATTACGTTCTCAATGCGGATCGGGTTCTCGACATCCTGCCGCGTGCCGCGGAGGCGGCTCTAAGCCGGGCCTTGGCGTCCGAGCGAGTTGATGCTGTGCTCCTGGGACAGGCGGCTGGTTTGGAGTCCCGCATCCAGGAAATGTTGTCCGCTGAAGTCCGTCAGTATCGCCTCGGCATCGTCATCGAAAGCGTCAACCTGACCTACGTGCAACCCCCGGCAGAACTAGCCGAGGCATTTCGCCAAGTGAATCGCGCTCGGACGCAGAAGGAAATCACCGAGCGCGAAGCCCTGGGAGCCAGCCAGATCGAGATTTCCTCAGCCCAGCAACAGGCCCGCCGCATCGTCAGCGACGCCCAGGCGAGTGCTCGGGACCGAGTTCGCCGGGCCGAAGCCGAGGCTACAGCCTTTCTCGCCCTGCTTGAGCAGTACAATCCGCACGATCCCTCTGCTGGGAATCTGTTGCTTACCCTCTATCTCAAGGAGTTGCAGAACATCCTCTCGCGTGTCCAGATCCGTACCCTTAGCGATGCCGACACGGATTACACGGTCGTTCTCCCGGGAGGGAGTCGATAGTAAAAGCATTGCGGTTTTCCCAAGCAATTTCGTTTGCTCTTGGCAAGACTGCTCCATATCCTGATCGTGCTTGGGACCATCCCTCCGATTCCCCGATTTCAGCGAATCGGCAAGCATGAAGGCGGCGTCCTGCCCTGCGTTCGAGGTTTCTATGTTGCGAGGCGATTGGCTGAGTGGTCGGTGGTTCTCCTTCGTTCACGGCAACAATCTGGTTTACAACACCTGCTGGGAAGACCCTCGGCTGGATCGGGTCGCCCTTGATCTGGGACCAGACGACACGATTGCCGTCATCACCTCCGCTGGGTGCAATGTGCTCGACTATGCCCTGGTTGGCCCGCGGCACATTTACGCCGTGGACATGAATCCCCGCCAGAACGCCCTGCTCGAACTGAAAATCGTCGCCATCAGGAACCTGGATTTCGAGACCTTCTTCGAGATGTTCGGCCGGGGCCGGCTTCGAAACTATCGCACCGTGTATCAGAACTACCTGAGGCCCAGTCTTGGGGCCACCGCGGCAGAGTACTGGGACCGGCACATTGCGTTCTTCGATCCGGGAGGCTGGCGAAATAGTTTCTATTTTCACGGCAGTTCAGGCACATTTGCCCGCCTGGCCAATTTCTACATTGACCGCATTGCCCGAGTCCGAGATGCCGTCAGCCGACTGCTCGCGGCCACCACCCTCGACGAACAACAGAGCATCTATTTTGGCGAGCTCCGCGACGCGGTTTGGAAGCGATTCATTCGCTGGATGATCGGCCGGGATACGACGCTGTCCTTCGTCGGCGTGCCGCGGCCGCAGCGGCAGCAGGTGGAACGTTATTACGAAGGAGGCATCGCCAAGTACATCGAGGATTGCGTTGAAGCAGTCTTCGCTTGTCTGCCCATATGGGACAACTATTTTTGGCGTGTTTATCTGACCGGCGAGTATTCCCGAAGCTGCTGTCCGGAATACCTGAAGGAGGACAACTTTCACCGCCTCCGAAATGGCCTGCTGGACCGCATCAGCATCCACACGGGATCGCTTCAGCAGTTTCTTGACAACCATGACGGCAAGATCTCTCGGTTCGTCTTACTGGACCACATGGATTGGCTGAGTACCTTCCGACATGCCGAACTGGAGCGGGAGTGGCAGGCCATTGTCAACCGGGCAACACCGGATGCTCGCATCCTGTGGCGCAGCGGAGGACTGAAAGTCGAATACGTTGATCCGATCAAGGTGGAGGTCGAGGGGCGGTGCTACCGGGTCGGTGATCTTTTGCGTTATCATCAGGATTTGGCGGCGGAACTGCACGCGAAAGACCGGGTCCACACCTACGGCAGCTTCTACATCGCCGACCTTGCCCTGGCCTAGCCTGCCCACGCTGAGCCGGGACAAGAATGCATCGCGAGGGCCGCTGATGTCATTGCTGGCTGAGTTGAAAACACTCTACAACCTGACGCTCAAGCCGATTCGTGGGCGAAGCCATGCCGAGCGGCTGGACAGTTTCTATCGGAATCAAGCTGCCCACTACGACGAGTTCCGCAAGCGGCTGCTTCGCGGTCGGGAAGAGATGCTTCGCGAGTTGCCTTTCCCCGATGGGGGCATGTGGATCGACATGGGGGGAGGCACGGGGCAGAATCTGGAGTTCGTCGCTGACCGCCTGCCTCGGCTTCGCAAAGTGTACGTCGTAGATTTGGCCTCCTCATTGATGGAAATTGCCCGAGACCGCGTGGCACGTCGCGGTTGGGGCAACGTGGAGCCGGTTCTGGCAGATGCGATCACCTTCTCGCCTCCCGAAGGTCAGGCGGATATCGTAACGTTTTCCTATTCCCTGACCATGATCCCCGACTGGTTCGCCGCCATCGACCACGCCCTGGAACTTCTGGTTCCCGGCGGCCATATTGGCGTCGTGGATTTCTATGTCTCTCGGAAACATGCTGAGGCAGGCCACCGACAACACACCTGGTTCACTCGCACCTTCTGGCCTATCTGGTTCAACGTCGACAACGTCTATCCTTCGCCGGATCATATTCCCTATCTCGAGCGCCGCTTTGAAACTGTGAGTTTCTCGGAACACTGGGCCAGGATGCCCTACTTGCCTGGATTCCAAACACCGTACTACCGGTTCATCGGCCTAAAGCGAGCTTGACAACCGTTGACGTTGGGGATTGTCTTTGCCGGGTTGGACCGATACATCTGCCTAAGCGAACACTGAGGCCCTGCCAATAGTTCCTGGCAACTGTTACAGGCTGCACCTATGGAAACGCAAACTGCCCGTGGCACACTGCAATGTGTCGTTGTCACTCCGGAACGCACCATTCTCGACGAACAGGCCGAGTTCGTCGCCTTGCCGATGTACGACGGCGAATTGGGCGTACTCCCGGGCAGAGCACCTCTGATCGGAAGGCTGGGCACTGGCGAATTGCGCCTGACCACCGGGGGACACTCGCAACGGTTCTATATCGACGGCGGCTTCGCTCAGGTCCGGAGCAACGTGGTCACGGTCCTAACCTCCCGAGCCATGTGATCGGTGGAGATCGACGTGACCAGGGCCGAGGCGGACCTGGAAGCGGCTCGCCAGCCCGCTGCTACCGTCAGGGAGCGTGACGCCCGGCAGATGGCTGCCGCAAAGGCTCGGGTCCAACTTCGCATCGCCGCTCGTGACAGGATGGCTTCGTCAGGCCATTAGACGTCGGGTTTCTCAGCCCTTCTGCATGGACGAATTGAATCTCTCGGACCCTTGTAAA
>JANWWR010000148.1 GCA_025055835.1 Gemmatales bacterium
CTTCCTGGGCGATGATCCCGGCCCAGGTTCCGGCCAGCACCAGCGAGACGAAGCCGACCATTCGGCACATCATGACCTGCTCTCCTACATGGCACGTACCGCCAGCACAAAACCCCCCACCCAGGCATGAGCATACCCACCTTCAAGCAACTTGCAATCGCCTCGGCAAAGCGATGGCCAAAACAAAAAGCCATCGGCCATTTCGACAGGTTTGCGAAATGGCCGGCGGCGTTTGAAGCTTGCTTGAAGGACAGCCAGGCACTTAATCCGACGGAGGCAGGATCACGGCGTCAATGACGTGGATCACGCCGTTGCTGCACACGATGTCGGTCTTGATGACCTTGGCCTTGCCGACGTACACGCTGCCGTTGCGGGTCTGAATCATGACCTCCTTGCCCTGGACGGTCTTGACCGGCCCGTTGACCTTGACCGCCTGCTCGGCCATCACCTTGCCGGGGACGACGTGATACTTGAGGATCGCGCCGAGTTTCTCCTTGTCCTTGAGCAGGTCCTGGATCGTCTTGTCGCCCAGCTTGGCGAACGCTTCGTCGGTCGGAGCGAAGACGGTGAACGGACCCTTGCCTTTGAGCGTTTCCACCAAGCCGGCCGCCTTGACCGCTTCGACCAGCGTCTTGAAATTGCCTGCCGAAACGGCCGTGTCCACGATGTCCTTCTCGGCGGCGTAGGCCGGAGCGGCCACCAAGGCCCAAGCGAGCGCCACTCCCAACAGTCCCTTCCTCAGCATGTGCAGACTCCTGTTGCAACCGCTCGCACCCCGTCATCAGACCCCGTGCCTGAGACGGCGATGCGATAGCTTTGGAGATGCGCCTGCATCCATAGTCGGGACATGCCGGAGGTCAAATGAGCGTTGGAAGACTGAGCGGATTCTCCGGCGCGGAGGAGGAGATTTCAGCGGGGCGGATGGGTGACGGCCTGGCGGGCGGGAGGCTCCCACGGCTCCATTTCGGGAGCGAGCAGCCGAGCCACGGGGGGACGCTGGGCGGGACGTTGCGGCAGAGGCGGCACACCGGCCAACGGCGACCAGCCGTCCTGGGGATTGAGACGGGGACGAGTTTCTTCCGGACTGGCCCCTCGCACCACGGCCGCGCTCGACGGCGGGATGTCGAGCGCGGCTACCGCCTCACTCCCAGCTCCAGTCCCACCGGGAGAGAGAGGACTGCTGGTCGTCCCTCTGCCAACGGGGGCGGAGAGCGGGGGCGAGGGTTCCTGGGTCGGCCCTCCGGAACGAGTGTTCTTGGTCAACAACTTGCTGTCCGGCTGGAAGGTGCCGCGCATCCAGTCCAGCCAGGCGGCTTCCAGGTCTTCCACCCGATTCATGCCCAGGTGGATGCGAACGGCGTTGTCCCAGCCGCTTCGCATTCCTTCGCCGACAAAATCGAGAAACCGCCTTCGGTCCGTGGTTTCGACGAGGAATCGGCTCAGCGAGTAGCCCTGGGCGTAGAGCGTCATGATGTCCTGGCCGCTGGTCGGGTACTGCTTCATGTCGAACAGCACCCGCAGCCGAAACGCTCTTCCCCCGGCCAGGCTTTGCCGAACCAGTTCGTCGTGCCGACGGCGTTCCAGATCATCCTCGGAGAGGACGCAGCCGCCTTCATCGGCCCAGCGGGGCAGCGGCTGGCGAAAGTGGTAGGCGAAGACGGTGTGCGTGACTTCGTGCGGCAGGACGCTGTTGAGAATGCGTTCCAAGGAACCCTGCACGTTCATTTCCTGGGAGAGAATCGCACCGCGGTCGAAGGCGAAAGTCGTGGCCCCGCCCGCGCCGCCCGGCGTGATCGTGACCCGCAAGGGGCACGGCTGGCCCCAGGTCGGCATCTCCTTGCCCAGCCATTCCAGGGCCTTTTCCTTGCGCCACTTCTCGGCATATTCGCCGACCTGCTGAGCGATCTGCGGCGTCGGGGCCTGGACCACAAAGTTCGGCGTGCGGTAGGTCGCTCCCATCGAGCTGACCACCGCCGCCACCACCCAGCACACCATCCGCCGCGACATCATGCTCCGCACTCCGTTCCCTGGATGCGCCCTGAGCGATTTCCCTCGCTGCAAGCATGACCGCAAAACCCGGGCCGAGCCAGAAACGGACCCGGGCTTTTCCTGGAGATCATCGTCTAAGTTGCTGGCCGATCCGTGGTTGTGCTTGCGGAAAAAATGGGAGGCTGGTGCGGTCCCGTCGGTCGTGCCGAACGTGCCTTGTAATTTCTGCAATCCGTTGCCAGGGCAAGGGCGTTCCAGTTTGTCGAGGTTTCGCAAACTGCGCCACCGACTACCCCTCGATAGTCGCCTCGGTTTTTCGAGCGGAGGGCGTGAGTCCTCCGTGTTCCCCGAGCGGAGGGCGTGAGCCCTCCGTGATCGTGGCGAAGCACGGGCAGCTAACGCTGCCCGCTCGGACTGGATACCGAGATACCGAGCGGAGGGTGTCAGCCCTCCGTGTTCCCCCCTGGCACCCTCCAACAACTCAGGTAAAATTGCTTTGTCCTTCCTGAAACGGTCCTGCCCGCAGGGGAGTCGCTTCCATGAACCGGCACACACGCTGGACCTGGGCCGTCATCGTCGCGGTGCTGTCCGCAGGCTTGTTCTTGCCAGCCCGCACCGAAGACCGAACGGAAAAGGCTCAGGGCGGCCTGAAGCCGGTGGATTACGTCCGTGACATCCGGCCGATCCTGGCGGACAACTGCTTCAAGTGCCACGGTCCCGACGAGACGCAGCGGAAAGCCAGACTCCGGCTCGACCGCCGGGACGCCGCCGTGGCTGAGCGAGACGGCGGAGCGGTCATCGTACCCGGGCATCCGGAAAAAGGCACGCTTATCGAACGGCTCACCACCGACGACCCGGAAGCCGTCATGCCGCCGCCGAAAACGGGTAAAAAGCTGACGCCGCAGCAGATCGACCTGCTGAAGACCTGGATTCGTCAGGGGGCGGTTTATGCAGAGCATTGGGCGTTCGTGCCGCCGGTCAGGCCGGTGGTGCCGAAGGTGGAGGAGACCCGAGGGCTGACGCCCTCGGCTCGCCAAGGCGATGTGTTGACGCCCTCGGCTCGCCGCGATGCAGTGCAGATTTCACAGCCGAGGAATGCGATTGACGCCTTCATCCGCGATCGGCTTCAGCGGGAGGGCCTGCATCCCTCGCCGGAGGCGGACAAGGCAACGTTGCTGCGTCGGCTCAGTCTCGACCTGATCGGTCTTCCTCCCACGCCGGAAGAGCTGGACGCCTTCCTCCACGACGACGCCCCGGACGCCTACGAGCGGCAAGTGGAGCGCCTCCTGGCCTCGCCACACTACGGCGAACGCTGGGGCCGTCACTGGCTCGACGCCGCCCGCTACGCCGACTCCGACGGCTTCGAGAAGGACAAGCCCCGCTTCGTCTGGGGCTACCGGGACTGGGTCATCGCCGCCTTGAACCGCGATCTGCCTTACGACCAGTTCATCATTCATCAACTCGCCGGCGATCTCGTGGCCGAGTCCGCGGCCGCCGCGGCGTCGCCTCTGCCTCCCAGCGACGATCCCCGCGTCGCCACCGGCTTCCTTCGCAATTCCATGATTAACGAGGAAGGCGGCATCGACCCCGAACAGTTCCGCATGGAAGCGATGTTCGACCGCATGGACGCCATCGGCAAAAGCATTCTCGGCCTGACCATCCAGTGCGCCCAGTGCCACAACCACAAGTATGATCCGATCACGCAGGAGGACTATTACGGCATGTTCGCCTTCCTCAACAACGACCACGAGGCGAGCGTGCCGGTGTACTCCGCCGACGATCAGCGTCGCCGGGCCATGCTCTTCGAGCAGATCCGCCGCATCGAAGACGGTCTCAAGGAACGCCACCCGAACTGGCGGGAACGCCTGGCGGCCTGGGAAGCGGAACAGAAGAATCGCAAGCCGATCACTTGGCACGTCGTCCGTCCGGAGCTGGACGGCAGCGGCGGACAGAAGCACTACCTGCTCGACGACGGGTCCATCCTCGCGGCGGGCTACGCCCCAACCAAGCACACCACGGAGTTCGAGGTCAAGACCCCGCTGACGACCGTCACCGCCGTCCGTCTGGAGCTGCTGAACGATCCGAACCTGCCCCTGGGCGGACCCGGTCGATCCATCTTCGGCACCTGCGCCCTGACCGAGTTCAAACTCGTCGCGGCTCCCGCCGACGAGCCGGGCAAGCGGCAGGAAGTGAAGATCGTCGCGGCCACCGCCGACGTCAATCCGCCGGAACGGGAGCTGGACCGCATTTTCGACGACAACAGCAAACGCCGCCGCGTCACCGGCCCGATCCAATACGCCATCGACAACAAGGATGAAACGGCATGGACGGTCGAAATCGGTCCCGGCCGCAGCAACGTGCCCCGGGAAGCCGTCTTCGTGCTGGAGAAGCCGCTCCAATTCCCCTCGGGGGCGCTGCTGGTTTTCAAGTTGGTGCAGAATCACGGCGGCTGGAACAGCGACGACAACCAGAACAACAATCTCGGCCGGTTCCGTTTCTCCGTGACCGACGATCCCGCCGCGGTGGCCGACCCGGTGCCCCGATACGTCCGAGCCATTCTGGAAATTCCCGCGGAGTTGCGGAGCGAGCCGCAGTGGGACGCCCTGTTCAGCTATTGGCGGACGACGGTGCCGGAATGGGCAGAAGCGAATCAAGCCATCGAGGAGCTGTGGCTTCAGCATCCGCGCGGCAGTTCGCAGTTGACGCTCCAGCAGCGGGAGACGCCGCGGGACACGCGCTTCCTGGAGCGCGGCGACTTCCTCAAGCCGAAGCAGCCGATCAAGGCCGGTGTCCCTTCGGTGCTTCATCCGCTGCCCCGGGACGCCGACGCCAGCCGTCTGACCTTTGCCCGCTGGCTGGTGGACCGGCGTTCGCCGACGACGGCCAGAGCCTTGGTCAACCGCGTCTGGCAGGCGTATTTCGGCACGGGTCTGGTTTCCACGAGCGAGGATTTCGGACTCCAGAGCGAGCCGCCCAGCCATCCCGAACTGCTCGACTGGCTGGCCGTCGAATTCATGGATTCGGGCTGGAGCCTGAAGCACCTGCATCGTTTGATCGTGACCTCGGCGACGTATCGGCAATCATCCAAGGTGACCCCGGAATTGCTCGAACGCGATCCGCAGAACCGCTTGCTGGCTCGGATGCCGCGCCTGCGGGTCGAGGCCGAGGTCGTCCGTGACATCGCCCTGTCAACCAGCGGGCTGCTTCATCGCCGGATCGGCGGACCGAGCGTTTTCCCGCCCGCCCCGGCGTTCCTGTTCATACCGCCGGCCAGCTACGGCCCCAAGGTCTGGAAGGAGGAAACCGGCCCCGACCGCTATCGCCGGGCGCTGTACACCTTCCGTTTCCGTTCCGTTCCCTACCCGGCCCTGCAAGCGTTCGACGCCCCCAATGGCGATTTCGCCTGCGTCAAGCGGGTCCGTTCCAATACGCCGCTCCAGGCGTTGACGACCCTCAACGAACCGCTCTTTCTCGAATGTGCCGCTGGACTGGCCGAACGCACCCTGCGGGAAGGCGGCCAGGCCGATGCCGACCGGCTCCGCCATGCTTTCCGCCTCTGCACGGCACGCCAGCCCAGCGACCGGGAAATGCAGGCGCTGACCGACCTGTTGCACCGACAACGGGAACACTATCGCCAGGGCAAGGGCGATGCCAAGGGACTTCTGACCAGTGCCCGCGCATCCCCCGAGCATCTGGATGCCGAGGCCGTCGTCGAACGGGCCGCCTGGACCGTGGTTTGCCGAGTGCTTTTGAATCTGGACGAAACCATCACGCGGGAATGATTGGGGCTGCACGCCATGAATTGCCAGGACCGCTACTATCGGCAGTTGTATCGTCAGGTGGACCCGAAGCTGGTCGCCCGCCGCTGGTTCTTGCAGCAATGCGGCGTCGGTCTGGGAGCCATCGCCCTCGGCCATCTCCTGGGCCGCCACGCCGAGGCGAAGACGCCGCGCGGTCCGCATTTCGCCCCGAAGGCCAGGCGGGTCATCTACCTGTTCATGGCCGGCGGTCCCAGCCACATGGAACTGTTCGACTACAAACCCCAACTGGCCAAGTATGATGGCACGCTCCCTCCGCCGGAACTGCTCAAGGGCTATCGAGCGGCGTTCATCAATCCGAACTCGAAGCTGCTGGGTCCGAAGTTCAAGTTTGCCCGTCATGGCCAATGCGGAGCCGAGCTGTCCGAACTGCTGCCGCACCTGGCGACGGTCGTGGACGACATCGCCATCATCAAGGGCATGGTCACGGATGCCTTCAACCACGCCCCGGCCCAGATACTGATCAACACCGGCTCGCAGCAGTTTGGTCGGCCCAGTCTGGGGGCCTGGGTCACCTACGGTCTGGGCAGCGAGGCGGAAGATCTGCCGGGGTTCATCGTCTTCAGTTCCGGCACGAAAGGCCCCAGCGGCGGCAATTCCAACTGGGGCAGCGGCTTTTTGCCGACGCAATATCAGGGGGTGCAGTTCCGCACCGGCGGCGACCCGGTACTCTACCTGTCCAATCCGCCCGGCATCGACGAGACGACGCAGAAGGCGACCCTGGACGCGGTGACGACCCTCAACCGCCTCCGCCTCGATGAAACCGGCGACCCTGAGATCACCACCCGCATCCAGTCCTTCGAGCTGGCCTTCCGCATGCAGACCAGCGCCCCGGAACTGATGGACATCTCCCGCGAACCTCAGAAAATCCTCGACATGTACGGGGCCGAGCCGGGCAAGTCCAGCTTCGCCAACAACTGCCTGCTGGCTCGTCGGCTCATCGAGCGCGGCGTCCGCTTCGTGCAACTGTTCCACGAAGCCTGGGACCAGCATGGCAACCTCGTGGCCGACCTCAAGAAGAATTGTCAGGCCACTGACAAACCGACCGCCGCCTTGCTCCGCGACCTGAAGCAGCGTGGCCTGCTGGACGACACGCTGGTCATCTGGGGCGGCGAGTTCGGCCGAACGCCGATGGTCCAGGGCGGCAGCGACGGCCGGGACCACCATCCCAATGCGTTCACCATGTGGATGGCCGGGGGCGGCGTCAAACCGGGCATCACCGTCGGCGAAACGGACGAGTTCGGCTTCAACGTCGTCCGCGACCGCGTCCATGTCCACGACCTCAACGCCACGATCCTGCATCTGCTCGGCTTCGACCACACCCGGTTGACCTACCGCTTCCAGGGCCGGGACTTCCGCCTCACCGACGTGCATGGGGAAGTGGTCACGAAACTGCTGGCGTGAGTAGCCGTCATGAGTTCCTGGTTGATCCCCGGCTTGTCGCTCCGCTCGGCGATCCTGCTGGGCCTGGTACTCGGAGCGACCTGCGGACTGGGAATCAACCTGCTCGGCGGATCCGCCCTGCCGTTCGTGCCGCCCCTGCTCAATTACGTCACCCGACCGCTCGGACAGATTTTCCTGAGCCTGCTCACAATGACCGTCGTGCCGCTGGTCTTCGCCTCCCTGGCAGCGGGCGTGGCCAGGCTGGGCGATCTCAAGAAGCTGGGCCGGATCGGCCTGCGGACGATGGGCTTTTTCCTCGTCAGCATGGCGGCGGCGGTCGTGATCGGCCTGGTGCTGGTCAACGTGATCCGGCCCGGCGTCGGCCTGTCCGATGAAACCCGGCAGAAACTCGATGCCGCGACCCGCGACCAGGCCCTGCCCGGCGAACGCAAGCCGGCCCAGTTCGGCATCGGCACGCTGGTCAACATCGTGCCCCGCAATCCCATCCGCGCCGCCGCCGACATGGACATGCTCGGCGTCATCTTCTTCGCTCTCTTGTTCGGCATCGGCATCACAGCCATTCCCGCGAAGCACGGCGAATTGCTGCTCAACGTACTGCAAGGCATCAACGAAGTGATGGTGTACATCATCGGCCTGGCGATGATGCTGGCTCCCGTGGCCGTCTTCGCCCTGATCTTCAGCGTCACCGCCGAACTCGGTCTTGAGTTGCTGCAAATGCTTCTGATGTACGTCGTGGTGGTGCTGTTGGGTCTGGGCATCCAGTTTTTCGGCATCTTGCCGCTGCTGACGGGAGCTTTGGCCCGCATCAATCCGTATGCGTTCCTGTGGAAAGCCCGGGACATCGCCATCACCGCGTTTTCGACCAGTTCCAGCAGTGCGACGTTGGCGACCTCGATGCGGATCGCCCAGACGCAGCTCGGCATCCCGCCGCAGATTGCTGGCTTCGTTCTTCCGCTGGGCGCGACCATGAACATGAACGGAACGGCCCTGTTTGAAGGCGTCACGGTGCTGTTTCTGGCCCAGTTGACCGGCGTGGAACTGACGCTTGGGCAACAGGGCTTGGTGGTGCTGCTTTCGGTGCTGACGGCCATCGGAGCGGCCGGCGTGCCGGGCGGCTCGATTCCCCTGTTGATGATGGTGCTGGCCTCGGTCGGCGTCGAGCCGGAACGCATCGGCCTGATTCTCGGCGTGGACCGTCTGCTCGACATGTGCCGGACCGTGCTCAACGTCATGGGTGACGTCTGCGCCGCTGCCTACGTCGCCAAAGCGGAGGGCCACGCCCCGGCTTCCCTCGCCCCAGTCCCCCTCCCCGCAGAAACTCAGGACGGCAACAGCGACGGGGCTTTGCCCACCAGACCGGAGGCCGAAGTAAAGGTGTCGCCACCGCCATGACCGCCGAGGAGTTTCGCCAACACGGCCGACTTGTCGTGGACTGGATCGCTCGCTACCTGGACCAGGTCGAGCAGTACCCGGTGTTGTCACCGCTGCGGCCCGGCGAGGTCCGTTCCCGTCTGCCCCAGCATCCGCCGCAGCAGGCGGAACCATTCGAGCAGGTCTGGAAGGACTTCGAGGAACTCGTTCTGCCGGGGGTGACGCACTGGCAATCGCCGCGGTTTTTCGGCTACTTCCCCTGCAACCGCTGGCCTTCGTCCATCCTCGGCGAACTGCTCTCCGCCGGGCTGGGCGTGCAGGGAATGCTCTGGCTGACCAGCCCCGCCTGCACCGAACTGGAAACCCACGTCCTCGATTGGCTCGTCGAACTGCTTGATCTGCCGCGGCGTTTTTTGTCCACGGCGTCCGGCGGCGGCGTGATCCAGGACACGGCCTCGTCGGCGACGCTGTGCGCCGTCATCGCAGCGCGGGAACGGGCGACCGGCTTTTCCTCCCGCCGGGGAGGCTGTCCGCCAGGCCTGACCGCCTATGCCTCGAATCAGGCCCATTCCTCGGTGGCCAAGGCGATGGCCCTGGCCGGCCTCGGCATGGACAACCTGCGGCTGGTTGACGTGGATGCGTCGTTCGCTCTTCGACCCGATGCCCTTCGCTCCGCCATCGAGGCCGATCGCAAGGCCGGTCGCAAGCCGTTCTGCGTCGTCGCCACGGTCGGCACCACGTCGTCCCTGGCGTTCGATCCGCTGCGGCCCATCGGCGAAATCTGCCGGGAATACGGCCTGTGGCTGCACGTGGACGCTGCCATGGCCGGCTCGGCGGCGATCTGCCCGGAATTTCGCGACATCCACGACGGCCTGGAACTGGCCGACAGCTATTGCTTTAATCCGCACAAGTGGCTCGGGGTCAACTTCGACTGCGACTGCTTCTACGTCGCCGACCGCGAAAGCCTGATCCGGGCCATGAGCGTGACGCCGGAGTATCTGCGGAACCCGGCCAGCGAAGCCGGAACGGTCTTCGACTACCGCGATTGGCAGATTCCGCTGGGCCGACGCTTTCGCGCCTTGAAGCTGTGGTTTGTGCTGCGCTGCGAAGGGGCGGAGGGTCTGCGGAGCCTGATCCGCCGCCACGTCGCCTTGGCCGCCGAGTTCGCCGACGGGGTTCGGGCTGATCCCGCCTGGGAACTGGCCGCTCCGGCGAATCTGAACCTCGTCTGCTTCCGCCATCGCGGCGGCGACGCCGCCAACCAGGCGATTCAGGAACGCGTCAATGCCTCCGGCAAAATGTTTCTGACGCACACACGCCTGAACGACCGCTGGACGCTGCGGCTGTGTGTCGGAGGATTGACGACGCAGCGGCATCACGTCGCCGAGGCCTGGCAGATGCTGCGGGAAGCGGCACGGTTTGTGACGTCCTCGTAAACGGAGGAGAATCCATGCGATCTTGGGGAATCGGGATCGGCATCGTCTTCGTTGTCATGGGCATGACACTGGTTGCCGGAGCGGAGGACTGGCCGCGCTGGCGGGGCGTCCGCGGCGATGGCACCTGGAACGCTCCCAGACTGCCCGACCGCTGGCCGGAAGACGGCCTCAAGCCGCGGTGGCGCATTCCCGTGCTGGGTGGTTACGCCGGTCCCGCCGTGGCCGACGGACGACTTTTCCTCATGGAATGGGAGAAAGATCCGCAGGCCGACCGCAAGGACGCCACCCGACCCGACGGCTGGGAAATCGTTTCCTGTCTCGACGCCGCCACGGGAGAGAAGCGCTGGAGCCACCGCTACCCGGTGCGCTACGGCGATCTGGGCGGCTATGCCAACGGTCCCCGCGCCATGCCGACCGTGGACGGCGACCTCGTCTTCACCCTCGGAGCCGTCGGGCACCTGCACTGCTTCGAGGCCGCCACCGGCCGCGTCCTCTGGAGCAAGGACATGGTCCGCGAACACAAGGCCCGCATCCCCGAATGGGGTTTCGCCGCCTCGCCGGTGGTGGACGGCCCGCGAGTCATCGTCCACACCGGCGCGGAGCCGAACGGCTGCTACATCGCATTCGACAAGACCTCCGGCAAGGAAATCTGGCGGTCCGTCGCCGATCCCGCCGGCTATTGCACGCCGATCCTGATTCAGGCCCCGTCCGGTCGGCAGATGGTCGGCTGGACGCCGGAGCACATCGTCGGTCTGGACGCCGATACCGGCAAACTCCTGTGGTCGGTGCCGTACAAGGTTACCTACGGCGTGTCCATCGCTACGCCGATTTTTCAGGAGAACATCGTCTTCGTCACCGGCTATTGGGAAGGCTCCAAGGCGATCCGCCTCGGTCCCGCACCGACGGATGCCGAGTTGATCTGGGAAGATGCCAAGCTTCAGGGGCTGATGGCCCAGCCGCTCTATCGCGACGGCCTGGTTTATTCCCTGGAAAAGGACTCCGGGCTGATCTGCTTCGAACTGGCAACCGGCAAGATTCTCTGGGAAGACCATCGGCTCACGCCGCGCGGCAGGAATCCCCATGTCAGCATGATCTGGGTCAACGATGGCGACAAGGCCCTGATCCTCAACGCGCCCGGCGAACTGATCCTCGCTCGGCTGACGCCGCAAGGTTACCAGGAACTCAGCCGAACGAAAGTGGCCAGGCAGGACGTCTGGGCGCATCCGGCGTTCGCTGGTCGCTTCCTGTACGTCCGCAGCGACGGTGGCCAGCGGTCCGTGACGGCCCGGGATCTGGAGTTGCTGTGCATTCCGCTCACCTCAGAGCAGCGGTGAGAGCAGACGGCAGCAGTTCTCGGTCATGCGGGCCAAAAACGGCCGCTCGTCGAACTTCCGACCTTCCAGCCGCAGGCAGTATTGCATGTCGTCCTGGAAGGCGGCTTCCAGCTCGGCCACCAGTTCCGGGGAATGGAACAGACAGTTGGCCTCGAAATTGAGCACGAGACTGCGGTTGTCCAGGTTGGTGCTGCCCAGCCAGCCCCATTGCCCGTCCACGATCATGTATTTGGCATGCATCATGCCCCGGGCATACTGGTAGATTTTCACGCCCTCGGCCAACAGTTCGGGGAGGAAGTATCGCGCCGCCCAGTAGGGCAACTGGTGGTCGGGCTTGTGCAGCCAGAGAATGCGGACGTCGAGGCCGAACCGCGCCGCCATCCGCAAGGCGTCAAGAATCCCCTGATCGGGCACGATGTAGGGCGTGCTGATCCAGATGCGCTCCCGCGCTACCGCAATGGCCGAGAACAGCAGTTCCCGCATGGCGTTCGTCTGCTGGTCCGGGCCGGATTCGATGACTTGGACGACGTGCGGTCCGACAGCCCGGGGCGTCGGATAGTAGGCCGGTCCGCTCACCGCCTCGCCGGCGCTGAAGTCCCAGTCTTCGACGAAGATTCGCTGGAAGCACGAAACCGCCGGGCCTTGCATCAGCAGAAACGAATCCCGCCAGTAGCCGAACCGGGGCTTCTTGCCGAGGTACTCATCGCCGATGTTCATGCCGCCGGTGAAAGCGATCTCGCCGTCCACGACGACGATCTTGCGGTGATTGCGGAGATTGACCTGGATGCGTCGCCGCAGCGGATCGAGCGGCATGAACGGCACCATGCGGACGCCGGCGTCCCGCACCGAGCGGATCAGCTTCCGTGTCAGGCGTCGGGAGCCGATGGCGTCGTACAGCAGCCGCACTTCCACCCCCGCCTTGGCCCGTTCCGCCAGCCGATCCAGAAAAGCCTGTCCGGTGGCGTCCGGCTGGACGATGAAGAACTCGGCGTGGACGTGGTGCCTGGCCCGGCTGATGGTCTCGAACAGCACCTCGAACGCCGGGGCCGTGTCGTGAAACTGCCGAAGACTGTTGCCGCCCAGGACCGGAAACGCTCCCAGATTCAAGGCCACCTCGCCGAGCCGCTGATAGGTCCGTGACGCCGGGTAGTCAATGGCCTCGCCGTAGCCCGTGGTCGGCGTCACCGACGGGAACCGCGCCCGGTATCTGGCTCGGTGGCTCCGCTTCCGCCGCAAGGGCCGATAGACGTGGTTGTAACCAAACAGCACGAACAACAGAAAGCCCAGCAGCGGCACGAGAATGACCACCAGCGACCAGGCGACGGCGCTGGTTGGCTCCCGCTTGATCGTCAGGATCCACGGAATGGCGATGAGGATGATGAGCACGTCGGCCACGGCGATGGCCGTCGCCAGCCAGGGCAAGTTCGGCAACAGAAATTCCAGAAACGACACGCTCCAGCCCTCGATCGCGGCTCCGGGATCCGATCCTTTTCCTTATAGCATGGCGAGCTTCAGGCTGCTTGGAATTCCCCGGGGGACTTGTGTTCTCCGCTCGCCAACAACCTGTGCAGAAGGTCCAGCGTCCGCTCGGTTGCTCCCTGCTGCGACAAGACCAATCGTCGGGCCGCTTCGCCGAGACGACGGCGCTCCGCTTCGTCCCCGAGAAGCCTCAGCGTGACCTGTTCCAACTCGGCGGCGTCGGCGACCTGGATGGCGGCTTGGTTTTCCAAAAGCCGTTCCACCGTGTCCCGGAAGTTCCAGACGTGCGGACCGAACGTGACCGCGACCCCGCACGCCGCCGGTTCGATCATGTTCTGCCCGCCCCGGCGACTCAGGCTTCCGCCGACGAAACCGACGTCGGCCAGGCCCCAGGCGGCGGCGAGTTCGCCGAGGGTGTCGAGGAGGATAATGGGGTTCGCACCGGAAGCCTGACGGCTTCCGCTCGCTGAATCAATACCGGAAGCCTCACGGCTTCCGCTCGCCGAATCAATACCGGAAGCCTGACGGCTTCCGCTCGCCGAATCGGGGTGCGTCAGGTGACTGCGACGCAGAAGCGGAAGGCCGGACTGCTCCACCAGCGCGGCCACCTCGTCGAACCGCTCGGCATGACGTGGAACCAGAATCAGCCGCAGTTGCGGGAAGCGTTCGACGGCCCGACGGTAGATGTCGAGGGCGATCTGTTCCTCGGGGGCCTGCGTGCTGCCGACCAACCACACCAATTCGCTTTGCTCCGGATGTTGCCTCAGAGCCAGTAGCCGAGCCAGTTCCCGCGTCCGAGGATGGTCCCGACCGACATTTACGCCATCGAACTTGACCGAGCCGGTGACGTGGACTCGCTCCGGCGGCACGCCCAGGGATCGCATCCGCTGGGCATATTCCTCGGTCTGCACGGCCACGAGGCAGAGACGTCGGAATACGTCAGCAATCAGCGGACGAATCCGCCGGTAGCCGCGATAACTCCGCGGACTCATCCGGCCGTTGACGACGACCACGGGCACCTCAGAGCCGACGAGGCGAATGAAGTTCGGCCACAGTTCCAGCTCCGCCAGCACCACCAGCGATGGCCGAATGCGTCGCAAAGCCCGACGCACCGCCCAGGAAAAATCCAGTGGCCAATAGAAGACGCACAAATCGGGAAACGTCTTTCGGGCCACCTCGAAGCCGGTGTTGGTCGTCGTCGAGAGGACGATTTCCCAGTCCGGCCAGCGGCGGCGAAAGCCGGCGAGGATCGGCCGCAGCAGCAGCACCTCGCCGACGCTCACGGCATGAAACCAGACACAGGGTCGGGAGCCGGTGCGGATCGGCGTCAGCCCCCAGAACTTCCGCCAAAGCCCGACGCGATATTTGCCTGTCCGGATCGCCTTGTACGCCAGCCACGGCGAGACCACGACAAGCAGAAGCAGGTAGAAGACATCGAGCAGCTTCGGCATGGGATTCCATTCCCATCGTAGGGTCGGCCCCCGCTTGCTGGGGGAGATCATCTCACCCGCGCGCCTGTTGAGGAACAGGGCGGCGCTGAGGGCGTCACACCATCGTCCTCATGCAGCAGTTCTTGTACTTCTTGCCGCTGCCGCACGGACACGGATCGTTGCGGCCGACCCGTGCCCCAGAGTGCCGGATCGGTTCCTTGCGGATCGGCTTGTCGCCACTGTTGGTGGCGGCCTGCTGCTGGGCGGCGGTGGCCAGCACCGAAGCGGCCTGCTCCTTGCGAGCCGCGCTGATCTGCCACAACGAATTGGCGAAATGCTCGGCCGTCTCCTCCATGCGGAAGATCAGGTCCGTGACCTTGGCCTGCACGCCTTCCCACATCGCCTCGAACGCCTTCATGCCCTGCCGTTTGTACTCCGTCTTCGGGTCGATCTGGGCGTAGCCGACCAGACCGATGCCGCTGCGGAGATGATCCATCGTGTAGAGATGGTCCTTCCACGAACTGTCGAGCATGGACAGCAGCAGGGACCGCTCCATCGCGCGCATTTCGGGCCGATAGCGGACGTCGAAGGCGTCCCATAGCTCCTGCCGGGCCTGATCGTAGGTCAGATCGGCCAGGGCATCGGGGGCGATGTCGAGATGGAACGTGGCGTTGGCCCAGGCGGCCAATTCGGCGGCCCGTTCCGGACTCAGCACCTTGGCCTCGCCGAAATAGCGATCCAGGGCCTCATCGAGCCGCTTGCAGGCGTCAGCCGGATATGAGCGGCGACTGGCCTCCAGCAGAATCTCCCGCAGACGGGACTTGGACAGGGTGCGGAAGTCGTTTTCCGAGAACCGATCCGCTGCCTCGGGGAACCGCTCCCTGGCCCATTGGTACAGGCCTTCCCGGTCGTAGCGGGCCGCGCCCAGCACCTGCCGGTCGGACATGAACCGGGCCAACGCCGCCTGCACCGGGAACTCGATCTCCTTCTCGACGTACAGCCGGTCAAGCTGCTCGCGGATCATGGCCCGCACCTCGTCCGGCTCCTTGTCGGCGAAGGCCTCCGGCGGCATCTCGATCTGGAACTTCAGGCGGAGCCAATCGCACAGGGACTTGCGTCCGTAGTCCGGCTGAAGCATGGCCTCGCCGTCCTTGAGATCGACGGCTTCGATGCGGTCGTGAATCCGCGGCAGGAGTTTGTCGAAGAGCTGGTCCCGACCGATCTGACGCAGTTCCCGGTCGCTGACCACCAGCCCCCAGCGGTTTTTCAGGAAATTGCTGAACGCCTGCCAGTTCCATTCCCGCGGGTCGGCGTCCTTGCTGAGGTTTTCTTCGAGGGCATCCTGAAGCTGCGAACCGGCCTGGCGGGAGGCCTTGTCCTTGCAGAAGCGGACGGCTTCCTCGAAGGTGCTGCGGCTGAAGTTCGAGCCGTCGAACTCGACGCCGAGCCGATTGGCGGCGTACTCGGCGAAGGCATCGGGTCCGTAGTCGTCGTCGAGGAACCGCTCGACGGCCATGCGGACCTGGTCGTCGAGCATTTCGAGGATGCGGAGCTTGCAGTTGGCCCCTTCGAGAATCTCCTGGCGGAAACCATAGACCCGCTTCCGCTGGTGGTCCATGACCTCGTCGTATTCCAGCAGGTTTTTGCGGATGTCGAAGTTGCGTTCCTCGACTTTCTTCTGAGCCGCCTCGATGCGGCGGGTGACCATGCCGCTGCCGGGGATGCCCTCGCCGGAGATCGGCTCGCCTTCCTGGACGCCCATCCAGTTGAGCATCCGCGTCACCCATTCGCCGGCGAAGATCCGCATGAGATCGTCTTCCAGCGAGAGGAAGAACTTGCTGGAGCCGGGATCGCCCTGCCGACCGGCTCGGCCGCGGAGCTGGTTGTCGATGCGGCGGGACTCGTGGCGCTCCGTGCCGATGACGTGCAGGCCCCCCAGCTCGGCGACCTTGCGGCCCTCCTCTTTCATCTTCTCCTTGGCCTCGATCTCCTCGACGGTCTGCTTCCAGATGTCCGGCGGCACGTCGAGGCGGGAGGCGTACTGATTCCGCAGCTTGGCCCAGGCCAGGAATTCCGGGTTGCCGCCGAGGATGATGTCCGTGCCGCGACCGGCCATATTAGTCGAGATCGTCACGGCCCCGAGCCGACCGGCCTGGGCGATGATCTCGGCCTCCCGGGCGGCGAACTCCGGCTTGGCGTTGAGCAGCTCGCACTTGATGCCCCGCTTCTTGAGCATGTCGGCCAGCTTTTCCGACTTGGCCACGTCCACGGTGCCGACGAGGATCGGACGGCCGGTCTTGTGCACCTCCACGATCTCGTCGAGGATGGCGTTCCACTTCTCCCGCTCGTAGCGGTACACCACGTCGGGATAGTTGACGCGGCGGAGGGGCTTGTTGGTCGGGATGGCGATGACGTCCAGCTTGTAGATTTTCCAGAACTCGTTGGCCTCGGTCATGGCCGTGCCGGTCATGCCTGCCAGCTTGCGGTAGAGTTTGAAGAAGTTCTGGAGTGTGATCGTGGCCAGCGTCTGGGTTTCCTCCTTGATCTTGACGCCTTCCTTGGCCTCGACCGCCTGATGCAGCCCGTCGCTCCACTGCCGACCGACCATGAGGCGGCCCGTGAACTCGTCCACGATGATGACGCTCATCTCCCCGGTTTCCGGGTGCGGCATGACGACGTAGTGCTTGTCCCGCTTGTAGAGGTGATGGGCCTTGAGGGCCTGGTCGATGAGGTGCGGCCATTCCATGTTGCCGGCGGTGTAGAAGCTCTCGACCCCGGCCAGTCGTTCGGCCTCGCGGATGCCCTCGTCGGTCAGGTGGCAGGTGTGTTCCTTTTCCTTGATCTCGAAGTGGATGCCCGGCTTGAGCTGCTTGGCGATGGCGTTGGCCTTGGCATAGCGGCTGACGTCGCCGAAGGCGCTGCCGGAGATGATCAGCGGCGTGCGGGCCTCGTCGATGAGGATGTTGTCCACCTCGTCGATGATGGCGTAGTTGAGCATCCGCTGGACCTGCTGATACTCCACGGGATAATGCGGATCGCCCCAGCGGGCCGGCTTCATGTTGTCCCGCAGGTAGTCGAAGCCGAATTCGCTGTTGGTGCCGTACGTGATGTCACAGTCGTAGGCCCGTCGCCGATCCGCCGCGCTCATGTCCACCTGGATGTACCCGGCGGTGACGCCGAGGCCCTGATAGATCGGCGTCATCCACTCGCAGTCGCGGCGGGCCAGGTAGTCGTTGACCGTGACGATGTGGACGCCCTTGCCTTCCAGGGCGTTGAGGTAGGCGGGCAGGGTGGCGACCAGCGTCTTGCCTTCGCCGGTGACCATCTCGGCGATGCAGCCGCGGTGCAGCACGATGCCGCCCAGAATCTGCACGTCGAAATGCCGCATGTTCTTGTAGCGGCGTGCCGATTCCCGGCAGGCGGCGTAGGCTTCCGGCAGCAGATCGTCGAGCGATTCGCCGTTGGCCAGCCGCTGGCGGAACTGCGGCGTCAGGGCTTTGAGTTCCTCGTCCGAAAGTTCCCGCATCCGCGGTTCCAGATCATTGATGCGGGCCAATAACGAACCGGGAACGACCTTGTACGGCGGATCGCCGTCCTTGACCGCCACATAGCCCAGGTTCTTGATCGTGCGGTAGCTGCTGGAGCCAAGCAGCCGGGTCAGGAACCGGGCCGTGGCGTCCGAAAATGCGGACAACGCATCGCCGATCCGCTCCAACAGGCTTTCGCCAAGTTCCGTTTCGGGCTGTTGCGTCGTGGTCGTGCTCATGGTCTCTCCGTGACTGGCCGACGCCGACCCTCGGCGGGCAACGTGGGACGTTTTCCCCAAAGAATTTCACCGTTGCCGGAATCGGGCCGTCGTCGAGTTCGCCAATGTACGTTCGTTTGGAAAAAGGGTCAAGCCAAGCGGTTTGGGCGAAGTCTCAAGGTTACTGGACGCCCCGGAAGGGCCTTCTCGCTTCCGTGGGTCGCTGGTTCCGTGGAAATGCCGAGCCGGGCTGACCAAGCTTTCCCTTGCGGCTCGGACTATCTTTATCATACTGCTGGCGGACAAAGGCCAACCCGAAAACGCCGCAGGAGATGCCGATGCTGGTCCTACAAGGCGACAGGAGCTTCGCTCGGCCCCGGGACGTGGTCTGGACCCGGCTGACCGATCTGGGCTTTCTCGTGAAATGCTTGCCCGACGTGGCCCGCCTCGAAGAGGTCGGCCCGAAGACGGCCAAGGCGGTGGTCCGGCCCGGCTTCTCGTTCGTCCGCGGCGAGTTGCAATTGACTCTGGAACGGCAGGCCGATCCGGCCCCGTTCACCGCCTGCTATCTGGCCAGGACCAAGGGCGTCGGCACCAGTACCGAAGTGCTGGCCACGCTGGCGTTGGCCGAGGATCCCGCCCAGGCTGGAACGACGCGGATGGCCTGGCAGGTCGAAATCCGCGAACTCGGCGGGCTGCTCAAGGCCGTGCCGCGCGGACTGATTCAGGCCGGAGCGCAAAAGGTCGTCGCCGACCTGCTTTCCGGCATCGAACGAGAACTGGCCCACTCTGGAACGTAGAACTACCTCCCCCTGTCCGATTCCCCCTCAGCTCGTTTCCAGGAACATGGCCAGTTTGGTGATGTAGGTCAGATCGGCCTTGCAGCTGGGAATGTCGATCCACGCTTCATTCCGTTCTCCGGTCGGATCGCGCAGAAGCAGCATGGCTCGGAAGGCGTCAAGGGCGAAATCCGGAGGATCGTAGAGGTTTTCGCCGTAATGCAGCTGGCGTTCTTCATGGACCAGGTGCCAGGTGGGGCAAAGCTGCTCGAAGGCTTCCAGCATTTTCGCGGCCGCCTGCGGGGCCTGCTGCCGGATCGTGGCGGCAAGCTCCGGCGTCAGGTCGTGAAACAGGGCGATCTTCATCTTGTGCGGTCGGATGCAGAAGAGCAGGCCGTCACCGTGGTTGATGAAATGGTCCCAATCGGAGATGTCGCGGAACACCTTGGGGCGGAACTGCTCCGCGCTGCGTTGCCACCAGGCGATCAGCGCCTGGGTGTTTTCCTGGGCCGCTTTTCGTGACTCGTCGGCCAACGCCTGATCTTCCATCCTTTCAGCGATTCGGCTGAAGGCCCAAAGGGAGGAGAGGTAGCGGTTCGCGTACAAATCGCCGCGACTGGGATCGAGCTTCCAGTTACGTTGCTTGAAGTCGAGGTAGGCCTGGCGAATCTCCGGCCAGCTGTCGCGGAGGCGATCCCACTGGCCGCACCGCTCGGCATAGCGGAGGACGACGTAGAGGTTGCCGAAGGGGTGAGGCTGCGGCGTCGTGGATTTGGCCGCGAGAGCTTCCGGAGGAACGGTGAAATATTCCCGCCGGGTGCCTTGATCCAGGGCATACCAGCCCTTGGCCGTGAATGGCGGATGCTGCCGCCACGGCTCAGCGAGATAGTCCCTGACCCGCGACTTCAACTCCTCCGGCAGATGGGGATACGCCGCGGACAGCGCGTCGAAGACCTCGCTGCTGTGCTCGAAAGCGATTTCCCGCCCCGCCAGACCCGGTTCCAGAAGCAGCGGCGCCCAGCGCTGTTCAAGCAGCTCGGTGACCGCGGAGGCCAGTTCCTTGCGGAGATCGCGCTTCGGAGGTCGTGGGGCCTGGTGCGTCGGCACGCGGCGGCCGTCGATGCCGATGTCGGCGACTCCGGCCGATTTTTCCGGGCCGAGGCAAAGCAGTCGGCTGCCCGTTTGCCAGTACACATGGTTTCCCGCCACGGCGACGCCGCTCCGCGCCGGGCCGTTCCACTCGTTCCGCGCCCAGGTCAAATTGCGGTATCCGCCCCAACTATCCCGCTCCCCAGCCAGGTTGCGCAGGGTTTGTGTCTTCAGGTCGAACAGGCTGAGCGTGGACTGATGGACGATGAGGACTTGCTCGCCGGCGATGACGAAGTTCTGGCTCTCGTCGGCAGTGCCCCAGAAGGTGTTCCAGGGCGGTTGCATGCCGTGGCGGTGCCGCAGCGGAGTAATCCGATTGGACGGATCGAGGAAGCCCAGGGCGACCAGCGGGGCGACTCCCAGGTTCCAGTTGCCGTAGGCACTGCGATAAAAGACGAACATGCGTCCATCCGGCAGGGCGACCGGCGGCGTGCCGACGCTCTGACAGCCACCGATCCACAGCACCGGGGCTTCTTCAAGGGGTTTGCCCGTTGCCGCGTCAAACTGGTAAAACGTCCGCGCCAAGGGCTGTTCCCTGAGATACCGGCGGATCGCTTCCTGCTCCCGACGCCACAGCTCCTCGTTGCCCATCGCTTCGGGATTCCGCGTCCAGGCATCCAGATTCTTCCAATCGCTGTCATTGACGTTGGCCTGGCGGCAAAGGAACTGCCGATCCGCGGAGAGCCGTTGGGCCATGTTCGGAATCGGATTGGTGCGAACGACAACCCGGGCTGTGTCGCCGTGGCGAACGATCACCGGGTAATACTCCCGGGCGGTCTGCCCGATCAGCGGCTCCGACGCCCAGACGAGGCGGCCGTTCGACGCCTCGTAGCAGCGCAGACGCAGGTCTTCCGCCGTGACAAACACCCGACCGGCGTCGTATGCCGCGGTCTGTCGAATGGGGACTTTTAACTGTTGGCGCCAGGCCACGGAGCCGTCGTCGAGCCTGACGGCGACCAGTTCCCCAAGCCGCGATCCGATAATCGCCAGTCCCTCGGCGAGCAGCGGAGAAGCGGCATATCCGCCCGGCCCCGAGTAATGCGCCCAGCGCATCCGCCCCGTGGCGGCATCCAGAGCGTACAGATGCCCGTCAGCACAACCGGCTACGACCTGATCCCGGTGCACCGTCGGTGCATGGAGAAAGGCTCCGGAAGCGGCGAATCGCCACAGCGGCTCGCCCGTCTTTGCGTCCAAAGCATAAAGATTGCCGTTGTGGGTGCCGATGAACAATCGGCCTTCCGCGACGACAGGCTCGACCGCCGCCCCGATCCGCTCGTCCTGCAAATGCCGAACCCAGGCGACCTGCAAGGGCAGGTTCAACGGCTTGTCAACATAGCCGGTCCGCTGGGCATTGCCGCGGACCGTCGGCCAATCGGCTGGTGCTGAGGAGGCGTATGCCAGGGTCAGCGCGACGCATAATGCCACCCGCAGCATGGTGAATCCCCCGTGTCAGGCTTATGAACGGAACCGCCTCGCTTCCTTCGCTCAGCAGGAAAGCCTACCGGGGATTCAAGAGCGGTGCAACACGCGCGGAAACGCTATCGTCCTCCGCCACCGCCGAAAATGCCGCCGTTGCCATTGCCGTTTTGATGGTTCCGGGGCCGACCCAGGAGCAGCGTCAAAATCCGGTCGTCAATGTAGAGCGGACGGCCAGCGTAGTGATAAGCCACGTCGTAATTGTTAGCGAGGTTGACGTCGTCGCTTCGCGTGGTGCCGAGCGCCTCCAGCGCGGCCAACCCGACACGCCGCATCCGCACGGAAACGGTGATCGTCACTTGCTCGCCGACATCAAGCGTGCCGAAGTCAAATGCCATGTCCCGACCGAGGTGGTAGCTCAAATAGCCATCGCTGGTCGTGAAACCGAGATAAGTGGCATTTTCAGGCAAAAGCAGGGACAGTTGCACGTTCGTCGCCGGGCCAGGACCGGCATTGCTGACGACAATCGTATAGGTGAGCCGTTTGCCGACGCGAACCAGCGCGTTGGGCGTGGTAATGTCCACGATCAGGTCGGTATCGACAACGGGAATCTCCTGAAGTTCCACGGCGCCAATATCAGCCACGGGACCGAATGGCCGACCAAACCCCCGCTGGTCCCGGGACAGGTAAAACTTGCCTAACGCATTGTTAATTGCCGGGCTGCCTGCTAACGGCAAATGGGTCGGCGTCGGTCCACCGTTATACGCCAGCGGACCGAGTTTCGGGTCAATTATGTTTGGCCTAGCGCCGACGATGTCGAAATTGACGCCGTTGACAAATCCGGCGCTGGCAGAACTGTCCCCGATCAGATTCCCGCCGTGGCTGAAGTACAGGAATCCGTATAAATCAGGGCCTTCGATTACATGCGCTTCGGGAAGTTGCGGAGACACTAGCGTGTTGGCGGCGATGATCGAATTGGCGACGTGATACATGCCGCCTAGGCGAGCATTGGGGTCGCAGTATAAACCGCCTCCCGCAGCTGCTCGATTAAATGCCACGGTGACGTGAATCAGGTAGAGATTAGCGAGCTTGTTAAGAATCCCGCCGCCGAGGCCGGTTGAAGGGGCGAGCAATTCGGCGGTGTTTAGGGAGATGGTAGTGTTGTCAATGGCAATCTCACCCAGATCCGCGGCAATGCCTCCACCGCTGGCCGCGTAGTTGCCTGAAATCGTGCTGTTTTGAATGAGGACAGACGGAGGCGGGCTATCTGGCGACCAATAGTCCAGGTCTCGATTCTCGATGGTGACTCGGGTCACCGCCCGGATATACAATCCGCCACCACTGCCCGGCGTCGTGTTATTGCTCACGTACAGGCTGTCCAGCGTCAGACTGGCTTCCGGGTCGAGAATCTGGATGCGGATGCCGCCTCCGTTATCACTGGCCAGGTGCCCCCCGGTGACGGTGAACCCCCTCAGCAGCGATTGGCCGGGTCCGCTGAGATGCACGTCGAGAACGCGGTCAAAGCCAAAAGATTTGCTCGCGATGACCTGGATGATCGTGCTGTCGGCTCCGTCACCGATCAGGTCCACATGGTCGAGGATGTCCAGATCACCGTCGTGCCCGGCATCCTCGTTGGGCCCTTTCCTGGTCAGAATGTAGGTGCCCGCGGGAAGATAAATCGTGTCGTGACCCGGCAACGCGTTGGCTTCCATGATGGCCGCCCGCAGCGTCGTCACCAGATCGCCGGTCTCCGGGTCGATGGCCCAGGCCACGCCGTCGCCGGGATTGGTGTCCGGCAAATCGAGGGTGCTGTTGACGGTGAAGACCGCTGGCAACGCCCGGTCTTCCAAACATTCCAGGCGGGGACGAACCTTTTGGAAAATGTTTCGACGTGTTCGCATGAGGCACCTCTTCTTTGGCAAAGTCCGTCAGTTCGGCAGACTCGCTCCGTTCCGTGAATGCGAAAGAAACCTAGGTCATGCTCCCGCCGAAGCAAATTGCCCGAGGCAAAAATTCGTCGCTTTTTGTGCGGAAGTTACGCTTTAACCCGCAGACCTGCGCCGGGAGCGAAATGATCCGGTGTGAATTGCCAACCCGGGTCGAACCGGAGGCGGTAACGCCTTTGACCGTGAAATCAAGAGAGACTCTACAGCGTGTGCCAACCCTGCCATTCCCGCGACCTGCGAAGACCGCGGCATCGTTCCAATCTGAAAGCATTCCGCAAGAGTAAATGACGATGGAGAATCAGGCCGAACCTGCCCCAGTCCCTCGGCGAATCCGTGAGCAAGCCGAGGACGACGACCGAGGAGGAGCATGATGCGACCGCTGATCCTTGCCACCCTGGGTGTGCTCGTTGCCGCCGCTGCCGCCTGGACCGATGAACCCCCCAAGCCAGCCGATTCTCCCGCTCCCACCGAATACTGGACGGCGGGTTGTTCTCTAGGGCTGTTCCAACCCGCCTGCGGCTTTCCGAACCTGACGCTTCAGGCGGACTACCTGCTGTGGTGGATCAAGAACGGACCCAATCCCCAGCCGCTGGTCACGCTCGGCACGGAAGAATCGGAAGGCATTCTCGGCAATCCCGGCACGACCGTTCTGTATGGCGGATCGGGAATCAACTTCGGCCCGTTCAGCGGCGGTCGGATCACGGCCGACTGGCATGCCGATGACTGCCGCACCATCCAGTTCAGCGCGTTCATGTTGGAACAGCGCTCCGAACGTTTCGCGACGGCTTCGGACGACACCGGCATCCCCGTCATCACCCGCCCGGTCTTCGACATCATCCTCGGGCAGGAGACGGGATCCTCGGTCGGCTTTCCGAATGCCTTCCGGGGCAACGTCGCGGTCGGCTCCAACAGCCAACTGTGGGGCGGCGAATTGAATCTGCTTCAGAACTGGGGCTGCGACGACTGCCGCCGCGTCCACCTCCTCCTTGGCTTCCGCTACCTCGAACTTCAGGAAGCCCTCTACGTCCATCAGGACGTGACCATCCTTGAGGAAGGAATCGCCGGGTTTATCGGCACGCCGGTCTTCGAGCCGACGCGGATGTGGATCAACGACGGCTTCGAGACACAGAACCGCTTCTACGGCGCGCAGATCGGCGGACAGACGCGGATCGATCTCGGCAGCTGGTCGGTGGACCTCGTCGGCAAGGTGGCTTTCGGATGGACGCACCAGCTCTTGAGCCTGACTGGCAGCACGACGGCCCTGGGTCAGCCGGAGCCGATCGGCGTCGCTCCCGGCGGGTTGCTCTGCCTGCCGTCCAACATCGGCCGCCACGATGAATGCGTCTTCGCCGTCGTGCCGGAGATCAACATCACGGCCCGCTACTGCATCCGGGAGAACATCACGGCCCGCATCGGCTACACGTTCCTGTACTGGAGCGATGTGGTGAGGCCCGGCGAACAGGTCAACCGCGTCGTCAACGCCGAGCAGGTGCCGTCCAGCCTCGCCTTCGGTCCGTTGACCGCCCCGGCCGTCCCGCAGCCGTCGTTGAAGTCGTCCGACTTCTGGGCCATGGGCCTGCACTTCGGCTTGGAAATCCGCTATTGATTGGCCTGCGGAGGAATCAGGCGAAGGCGGTTCGGACCGCGGAGCGCATCTTCTCCAGGCCCGTTTTGGCCACCACGAGGGGATCCTGCTTCCAGTAGTCGCGGTTGAACAGTTCCAGCGACAGCCAGCCGCGGAATCCGGCGGCATGCAGATCACGAAAGATTTGCTTCAGGGGAGCGATACCGTCGCCGGGATAGATGCGATGCTCGTCGCGGATCGTGGAACGGTCCGGATCGGCGGGGTAGTCGTTGCAGTGAAGGACGAACATGGTATTCGGGCCAAGCAACTTCAGGCCGTGGAAGCTCGATCCGCCTTTGTAGAGGTGATAGATGTCGGCAAGGATGCAGGCTTTGGGATGGTCGGCCTCGGCGGCGATGTGCAGGGCCTCGCCGAGCCGCTGCACCGTCCGGGAAAAGCCCCAGATTTCCAACTGCGGCACGACGCCAAACTGATCACCGAGTTCGAGAATGGTTCGGTAACGCTGGGCGATGCGTTCCACGGACAGATCGGCCTGCGTGGTCGCTCCTGCCGGGGGGGCGGCGATCCGCTTGGCCCCGATCTGGGCGGACATGTCCAGGCAGCGTTTGAAGTCCTCCAGCCCTTTCTTGCGGCGTTCCTCGTCGTCCACGATCCATTCCGAAAAGCCGATCACGCTTTCGACGCTCATGCCGCGGTCCCGGAAACGCCGTCCCAGTTCCTTCAGATTGCCGCCTTCCTGGACGAACTGATCGAGTTCTCGAATCCACGGCTCCATCGCCTGGTAGCCGGCCCTGGCAGCGATCTCGATGAGCTCGACAATGCCGAGCCGCTGCCCCGACAGCGTGCTGGTGTTGAGGCAATAGCCGAACGGCTCCTCGGCGGGCCGGGCAATCGGGGGGGCCTGCGTGATGGGCTGCTGGGCTGATCCGGCAGCGTAGGCGGAAGCCAGACCGGCCAGGGCCGTTGCAGAGTGGGTCAGCCAGCTACGGCGAGTCATCGAGGCATTCACGCGGCAATCTCCGATCAAGGGGTCCGTAGTTCGGGCAAGGGATAGTCGTCGATGGGCAGCCGCAGCCGACGCACTTCGTGGAGCCGACGCCAGGCCCGCGTCACCCGCGCTTCCTCCTCGGCGACGAATTCGGGATCGAGCTGCTCCTTGGCAAACGGGCCGTCGCAGACGACCGGCGGAAACTCCGGATCGACGATGAACTGGGCACGGGCCGGATTGCAGCGGATGTGCCGCTCGGGATGAAATGGCAGCCGTTCGACCGGAACCAGACCCAGGACGTAGGCCAGGTAGAGATCGGAGTCGGTGATCTCCTCGACCTGCTGGCCGCAGACGTCGCACAAGTAGCCCCGATCACACCGCGCCACGGTCTCAGCCCCCGTCGTGGTGGTCGGTCCGTTCGCACCGGGGGCATTGGGTCGCCTGGCGGATCGCCAGGTAGATTCCCAAGGCCAACAGCGCCAACGAACCGACGATAATCGCCACCCGCAGCATAGCATCGGCTATTGTAC
>JANWWR010000022.1 GCA_025055835.1 Gemmatales bacterium
CTGGAACAAGCGGGATTGGTCGGCCTTCACCTTGGCGATGCTTCCGACACGCGGGACGTGGACCGAACCTTTGCCGCGGTCGCGGAACAACTGGGTGGATTGGATGTACTTTTCCATGTGGCAGGGGGAAGCGGACGCAAGCACGGGGATGGGCCACTGGACGAATGCACGGATGCGGGGTGGGAATACACGCTGCGGCTCAACCTGACCAGCGTGTTTTTGACCAACCGGGCGGCGATCCGAATGATGCGGAAGCAGCGTTCCGGGGTAATCCTCAATCTGGCCAGCGTATTGGCGTTCGCACCGGCTCCGCCGTTGTTTGACACGGTCGGCTACACGGCGGCCAAGGGAGGAGTCATCAGCCTGAGCCGCCTGGCTGCGGCCCGGTACGCCGCGGAAGGCATCCGAGTCAATGTCATTGCGCCGGGTCTGGTTGACACTCCGATGGCACAGCGGGCCTTGGGGGACCCGGCGATCATGGCGTTTGTCCGTGACAAGCAGCCGCTGACCGGTGGAGCCTGTCCGGCCCAAGCTGTCGCTAAAGCCGCCGTTTTCCTGGCCAGTGACGAAGCCGCTTGCATCACGGGAGCGGTCATCCATGTCGATGCCGGATGGTCCGTATGTTGAAAGAGCGTTACATATCCAGTCGAGCCGACTTTATGAAGCTCTGTGCCGAGCTGGCCGGATTTAGTCGCCTCGGTCTGGATACCGAATTCATCGGCGACAAAAGTTTCCATCCTCAACTTTGCCTGGTTCAGGTGGCGACGGAGGAGGGACTGTATCTCATCGACCCGCTTGGCGTCGGGCCTCTCGACCCGTTTTGGGACGTGATCGCGGATGCCCGTCGGGAAATCGTCGTCCATGCCGGTCGGGAGGAAGCCCGGTTGTGTCATCGCCTCTTCGGTCGTCCGATCGGCAGGCTCTTCGACCTGCAACTGGCGGCGGGTTTTCTGGGATACGGCTACCCGATCAGCTACGGAGATCTGTTGAAATCGCTCCTGGGTGTGACCCTGTGCAAGAGCGAGCGCCTGACCGACTGGAGACGCCGACCCCTGACCGCGGAACAAGTCCGCTACGCTTACAATGACGTGCGGTATCTTCTAACAAGCCATCAACAATTGAAGCAGCGTTTGGAGGAACTCGGCCGCTTAGCCTGGCTCGAGGAGGAGTTCCAGCGGCTGGCCACCTGTTCTGAGAAGGAAGAAGCTTCCGCCGCGGAAAAGTGGCGTAAACTGCCGGGTGTCGCTAGTCTGAATCGTCGCCAGTTAGCGATTGTCCGGGAACTCTACCACTGGCGGCAATCCACGGCACGCCGACTGAATTGTCCACCAAAACACCTGTGCCGCGACGATCTCCTGGTCCACGTCGCCACGCGCAATCCGCGGAGCGAGGACGACCTGAAAAGCGTCCGTGGCCTGCCCTGGGAGCATCTCCGACACATTCTGGAAGCCGTCGAAAAGGCTCGCACTTTGCCAATGGAGGCTTTGCCCGATGCCGCCCCGCGGAAACAGCGCAATCAAGAAGTTGACCTCCTGACCGGCGTGCTGACCGCCGTGGTTCACGAAATCAGCAATCGACTGCAAATCGCTCCTCAACTGGTTGCCACGAACGCTGATTTGCGGTCCTTGATTCGGGAGTGCCTTTTCGGCGAGACCGTCCGGCCGACCCGGCTGGACGCCGGCTGGCGCAAGGAGCATGTTCGTGGTGTGCTCGTCGAGATCCTTACAGGCAAGGCGGCACTGCGATTTGGCCGCGATGGGCTGTCGGGACGAGCCATCCTCGACGTGCTGGACTGTAAATCCCTGAAGAACGCCCGGAAGGTTGAAAAATCCGAGCCTCCTCCGGCGAATAGTTAAATGGACAAAACGAAGGCATGACCGACAGATTGCGCAGCGACTTTCAGGAGCGTATTTGAAGCGGGCTTAATATGGCGGTCATCGAAACGGATCGGTTAACCAAGGACTATAGCGGCAAAATTCGAGCGTTGCAGGGCGTCTCCATCGCCGTGCAACCCGGAGAGATTTACGGCCTGCTCGGAGTCAACGGAGCGGGCAAAACGACGCTGGTGAAAATCCTCCTCGGCATCGTCAAGCCGACCCAAGGTTCGGGCCACCTGCTGGGCCAGCCGGTCGGTTCCCTGGCGATCCGCTACCGCATCGGCTATCTGCCCGAAGATCACCGCTTCCCCGACTATCACACCGGCTTCAGTCTGCTGGATTTCTACGGTGCTTTGCTGGGAATGCCGCGGCGCAAACGTCGGCAACGCATCGGCGAATGGCTGGACCGGGTTGGCCTCGGCCCGCGGATGCACGGCAAAATCCGCACCTATTCCAAGGGCATGAAGCAGCGGCTTGGCATCGCCCAGGCTCTTCTGCACGATCCCGAACTGGTTTTCCTCGACGAGCCGACCGACGGCGTCGATCCGGTGGGCCGCCGGGAAATCCGCGAGATCCTGCTCGACCTGAAACGCCGGGGCAAGACCATCTTCCTCAACTCGCACCTGCTCAGCGAGGTGGAAAAAATCTGCGACCGGGTGGGGATTCTCAATCGAGGCCATCTTGTCCTTCAAGGGGACGTCAATGACCTGACCCGCGTCGCCGACTGCTTCGAGCTTCGCTTGGCCCGAGGCCAGGTCTTTCCCGCGGAAACGCTGAAGAGCCGTGGCTTCCGCGTCAAACCGCTCGGCGATGAAACCTGGGAAGTGTTCTTGAGTGACGGGCAGCGGATCGATGAGGTCGTGGACTCGATCCGCGCCGCCGGGCTGAGTCTGCGCTACCTGGCGGAGAAGCGGTTGTCCCTGGAAGAAATCCTGATGAACCTGATGGACATGCAAGAGCGTCAGCCATGAAATTCCTCGCAGTTCTCAAGGATTCGCTATACGAAACCATCGACCAGAAACTGTTCTATGTGCTTCTGGCCGTTTCCCTGGTGCTGGTTCTGCTCTGCGCCAGCTTCAGTTTCCAGAGGCTTCCCGTCGCGGAGGTGTTGCAGAACCACTACGGGAACACAGTCACGATCTCCGAGGTGCAGGTCGTGGACGAACCGACGTTCGGCTCGAAGGGCCGATACCGCTTCACCATTACCCCGGCGGAAGGCGACCTGCCCCCGCCTCGCCAGGAGCGTGCTGGTCGCCGTGAAGTATGGGAGCGGAA
>JANWWR010000180.1 GCA_025055835.1 Gemmatales bacterium
GGAGGCGCAGGTCAATCTGGCGTTCATCTACCAGACGCAGGGGAAGCGGGAGGAGGCGAAGGAGGCGTACCGCAAGGCGTTGGCGTTGCAGCCGGAACTGGACCTGGCCCGCCGCGCCCTCGCCAAACTCGAAGCCCCACCCGCTTCCGAAAACGCCGTCAATCTGGCAGAGTTCGGCGGAGGCTCGTCGCAGCAATCGGCTTCGTCTCCGCCACGGTCTTTGCCTTCGCCGACTTCCGACCTGCCTCAATTGATGCTGCCGGAACAACCTGCCCCGCTTCGGCTGGATGAGAAAGAGGCCAAGCCGTTGCCGAAAATGCCGTCCATTCAGCTGGGTCGTCCCACCACCCTGCCCATTGCTCCGAGTCAGCCTGCGGTTTCCTCTCAACCGAACCCCAATGCAGCTCCCGTGGCCATCACCTTCGACTAACTGCCGGCACGACGCTTGGCCAAGTCGGGCCATGAGCATTTCACGCGGTTCTAAAGATGCGATGGCTCGCAGTTCGATGAAACTTCATGGTCGGCGAAAGGGTCGTGGGTCGGCATGGGGATCGTGCCGACCGCGTAGGAGATGACGAAGTTTCCGCGCCGTGGTCTGCGACTAGCGGGGGAGGTCCATGTATCTGAGCCACTTCGGTTTGACCGACCGCCCCTTTCGTCCAACCGCCGACACCCCGTTCTACTACCCCGCCACCGGCCACGAGATCGCTTTGGCTCGACTGCGGCAGGCGTTGGCCCTGGATGAAGGTTTCGCGGTGCTGACCGGCGAAACAGGACTGGGTAAAACCCTGCTGCTGCACCGGCTGATCGCCCAGACCGAAGAGGAACAGCATGTCCTCTTTGTGACCAACGCACACTTCGGCACCGCGGCGGGACTGTATCAGACCCTGCTCTTTGATTTCGGATTGCCCTACGAAGGCCGCAGCGAACATGAACTGCGACTGCTGACCACAGAACAGATTCTCAGGACGTTTGAAAGCGGTCGGCGGGTGTTGCTGGTCATGGATGAAGCCCAACACCTGACGCCGCACCTTCTCGAAGAACTGCGGCTGCTGAGCAACCTGGAAACGTCGGAAGCGAAAGTAGTGCAGATCGTGTTGGCGGGATTGCCGATGCTGGCCGAGATGATCCGTCGTCCCGGCTTGATCGCGCTTCAGCAGCGCATCCGCACCCGCATCGAATTGTGTCCGCTGGATCGGCATGAATCGGCGGATTACGTCGCCCATCAGATTCGAGTGGCCGGCGGGCGACCGGAGCAGGTTTTCAGCGAGGAAGCGTTGGAGATGCTGGCCCGGGCCTGTCGTGGAGTTCCCCGACTGCTCAACCACGCGGCGGACCTGGCGATGCAACTGGCGGCGGCGGGAGAAATGGCCACGGTGGATGCCGAGGCGGTCGCCGACGCTCTGCACGATCTGGGACTGCCTCTGGCGGAACGGGACGAAGAACGGTCGGCGGAAGAAGCGAACGGGCTAAAGCGTGAAGCTATCTCCGCCAAACGATGCGCTTAAACGGATTGCCGCAGGAGCCGTGCAGCCATGAGTCGAATGCTGGATGCTTTGAAACGCCGAGTCGCTGAGACGGTGCCACCCCAAGCCGAGGAGCCGCCTCTGGCGATTGAAGCACCGGCCCAGCCTGCCGAGGAGGATTGGTGGGCGGGGGAAACAATCGTCCCGTTCATCGAAGTGCCGTTCAGCGATTCCAAGCAAGCGACGACCCCATTAGCTTCCCAGAGTACTTGCTCAGCGACCCCACTAATCTCCTCGCAAGCACCTGAGAAGCCCGCCGATTCGGGCAACCTGCCGCCGGATTGCCAGTTCCGAATAGCCCCGACGGATCGGGACATTCCCGCGCCATTACTCCCCTGGCTGTCCGTGTGCCGAAGGGCAGGTTCGCACTTGGCCGATTATCTGACCGAGAAACGGCAAACCACCGTGATCCTGTTGCCGATGCATTCGGTTCCCGTGGATGCAGCAGCAGCGGCAATCGGCCTGATTCTGAGCGAGAAGATTCCGGGTCGCTTATTGCTGGCGGACACTCGTTTGGGACGGAAGGAACTGGCCGATCTGTTCGGACTAGTCGGTCAGCCGGGCCTTTCAGACGTAATCGCCGGCCTGCCGATCAACCTGGCCGTGCAGGAATGCTTCCAGGGTAAGTTTTTTTTCCTGGCCCCAGGACATCGGCTCGCCGTGCCCTGGGAGACGGTGCCAAGCCGACTCTCCAGAATCCTCCGGAACATCAAAAAGGACTTTGCCCTCAGTCTGTTCGTCACGGAGTCCTGGCAACCGCCTCGCCTGCCGTCTCCGCTGGTGCATCTGTTCCCGGCAACGGTGCTGCTGGCCGCCATGCCGGACGACGCTGCGGGTAAGACTGCCGAGGCAATGACCCTTTTGAGTGGACAGCGGGTGCCAGTACTCGGCTCGTTGGTTGTTCCGCAGATTTAGGCCGCGATTCGGCGAAGTTTCGGAGCTGAGACGAGACCGGCCACTTGATCCAGGTAACCAAAAAGTTCCTCCTCGAACCGCTGTCGTCGAAAGCGAAGCGCTTGTCTGCGGCAAGCCTGAGGGGAGAAGGCCTCGGCTTGTTGTTCAAACCCTGAGATCGCTTCGGCCAGCGCCTCTGAAGTCTGCTCCGCGAAGAATAAGCCGGTCGGCTCGTGGGCGGAAGTCGGCGGGATGATCGTTTCCGTAGCCCCGCCTTGACCGTAGGCGATCACCGGCGTGCCGCAGGCCATCGCTTCCACAGGCACAATGCCGAAGTCTTCTTCGCCGGGAAAAAGCAAGGCCCGGCACTTCCGCAGGTGATCGCGGACCACGTCATCGGGCTGCCAGCCAGCAAATTGCACCGTCGGCCCCGCCAAGGCACGCAGACGTTTCGCTTCGGGACCCCGACCGATGATAAGGAGATGTTTCTTGAGCTGGTTACACGCCTTGATGGCAAGGTCAATCCGCTTGTAAGGCACCAGGGCTGAGACAACCAGGTAGTATTCGTCCCGCTTGACACGGGCGGGGCAATAAAAGTCGGTGTCCACGGGCGGATAGATGACGACGCTTTCTCGGCCGTAGCATTCCGCGATGCGCTTCCGCACGGTCTCGCTGATGGCGACAAAGTGCGTGACGCCGCGGGCCGTGGCTCGATCCCAGTGCCGCAGCCAAGCCAGCAGCGGTTCCAGGGGCAAGCGGGACCACGTCGATCTGGACTTTAGATAGGCCTCTTGCAGGTGCCAGATGTAGCGCATCGGCGTGAAGCAGTAGCAAATGTGCGGGGTGCCGGCAGGAACCCGCACCGCCTTGGCCACGCAATGGCTGAGGCTGACAACGAGATCGGCCTTGGGAATCCGCAAGCGGTTGACTGCCAGGGGCATCACGGGAAGCAGAAAGCGGTAGTAACGGGAGATGCCGGGCCAGTCGTTCAAGAAGCTCGTGGTGATCGGGCAGGTTTCGATCATCGGTGAAACGCTGCCGGGGACGTGAAAGAGCGTGAACAACGGGGCCTCGGGCCAACGACGACACAGCGCCTCCAGACACTTCTCGCCGCCACGCATGCCGGTCAGCCAGTCGTGGACGAGTACAATCCGAGCCTTGCCGAGGTTTCTGGCTCCCTGCGTCATGGCGAGGCCTCATGCCCGCAAACGTGTCCCA
>JANWWR010000213.1 GCA_025055835.1 Gemmatales bacterium
TCACATGCGGCCACGGAGCATGCCGTGCCAGTACATCCACGGCAGGCCGTATTTTTTGAGCAGCCACATCGAGTAGCGTTCCTTGGACTGGTCAAACGGGAAGCTTTCCCGGGGTTGATGATCGTAATCGAACTCGGCCAGCACCAGGCGACCGTAAGCAGTGACGATGGGACAGGACGTGTAGCCGTCGTAGCGGGCGGTGAGCGGCTCACCCTTCATGGCGGACAGCAGATTGGCCACCAGCACCGGGGCTTGCTTGCGGATGGCTGCCCCGGTCTTGGACGTAGGCAGATTGGCATTGTCCCCCAGGGCAAACACGTTGGGATAGCGAACGTGCTGGAGGGTAAACTTATCCACGTCGCACCAGCCGTGAGCGTCGGCCAACGGGCTGTCCTTGACGCACTCGGGCGGCCCCATGGGTGGCGTGACGTGAATCATGTCGTAGCGAAGAACGATCGTTTCCTTGCTGTCGAGGTGTTCAAAAACCGCTTCCCGGCTTCCGGGCCGAATGGCTACGAGGTTATGGCGGAAGCGCGTCTCGATGCCATAGCGGGCCACGACCTTTTCCAGCGTCGCGGCGTACTTCGGAATGGCGAAGATTTTTGCGCCAGCGGTGGCGTAGATGATCCTGCTTTGGGCCAGGACCCCGTGCCGCCGGAAATAGTCCGCGGCGAGGTACATGATCTTCTGAGGCGCGCCGCCGCATTTGACGGCGGTATTGGGCATGGTGAACAGCGCCTGACCCCCGCGGAAGTTGCGGATGCATTCCCAGGTGTAGTCCACGTGCTGATAACTGTAATTGCTGCACACGCCGCCCTTCCCGAGGGCCTCCGGCAGACCGGCGATTTTGTCCCACTCGATGCGGATGCCGGCAGCGACGACCAGCCAGTCGTAGCCGATCCGTCGGCCGTCGCTCAGAACAACCACATTGTTCGACGGTTCGAACGTGGCAACGGAGGAGCGGATCCAGGTGGCCTTGTCGGGAATGTAGTCGGATTCCGGTCGGACGCTGGTTTCCTTGGGAAAGACGCCGCCGCCGACCAGCGTCCACAGGGGTTGGTAATAGTGCTTGTCGGACGGCTCGATGATGGCGAGGTCCAGATTGGCCTCCGCCCTCCGCAGCCGAGCCGCCACGGTAATACCCGCGGTCCCGCCGCCCACGATGACGATCTGATGCCTCAGTGCGGTAGTCATCGCCAATCTCCCGTGGACGCTGATTCGTGTGGTTGCAGGTTTCTGTGCTGTTGACGCGCTCAAACCGTCGGCAGACCGGCGGCTTTCCAGGCGGCCATGCCGCCGATGACGTTGGACACGTCCGTGTAGCCTTCCCGTTTCAGGAACGACGCCGCAATCGAACCACGATAGCCGCTGCCGCAGACGACCACGACGGGCTTGTCCCGCGGCACCTCGGCAAAGCGCTCTTCCAACTGCCCGCCGTGGATGTGAATCGCTCCTTCGATGTGTCCCGAGTTCCACTCGGCTTCCGTGCGGACGTCGAGCACTGTGGGCCGCGTACCGTTCTTCAATTGCCTGGCCAGGTCGTGCACCGACAGCGTCGTGATCCGCTCCAGAGGATACCCGGCGGTTTCCCAGGCCTCGATGCCGCCGTCCAGGTACCCCTGCACGTCGTCCAGTCCCACACGAATCAGGTGCGTGACCACGGTGGTCAGGTCATTCGGGTTGTCCAGGACGAGGTTGATCGGGGTGTCGTAGGGCAACACCCAGCCGGCCCAGGTCGGCAGGTTGTGACCCAGGGGAATATTGATTGAGCCGGGAATGTGGGCGGCAGCAAAGGCCTCCTTGGGCCGCACGTCGAGGATCAGGCACTTCTCGCAGACCCGATCGCGGACTTCCTTGGCGGGAATGCGACGGTGCCCCGGCAGTTCCAGGCCGATAATCTTCGGACCCGCGGCGTTGACCTGCTTCATCCGGCGGAAGTACGGCGGAGCGATCGGCATGCCTTCAAGCAGGCGGGTGATCCAGGTCGGTTCATCGGCAGGTTTGAGGGAGGGATTGAACCGCCGTTCGTAGCCGAGCGTCGTCGCGCTGCGGGAGCCTAATGCCTTGCCGCACAGCGAGCCTGCTCCGTGCCCCGGATAGATCTCCATGTAGTCCGGCAGGGGGGGAAGGATCTTGAACACGCTTTCGTACAACTGGTGCGCGAGCTTCTTCCGGGCCTCCTCTCCGAGCAGGTCGGGTCGGCCCACGTCTCCCACGAACAAAAAGTCGCCGGTCAAGGCGAGCCACGGCGTGTCCTTGCTCCGCGTGTGATCGAAGACCAGCCAGGTCAGGTGTTCATAGGTGTGTCCCGGCGTGTGCAGAGCCTTGAGCCGGACCGAACCCATGACAATCTCGTCGCCGTTCTTGAGGACATGGTCGGCGTAGGGCGGCGTCCATTCTTTTCCGCCCAGGCCGGAGCAATGCACCTGGGCCGTTCCACTGCTACGGGCCTTCAGTTCCGCCGAGCCGCTGACATAATCGGCGTGGACATGCGTCTCCAGAATGTGCGTGATCCGCAACCCCTCCGCCTTGGCAATGGCCAGGTACTCGTCCACGTCGCGCGTCGGGTCGATCACCGCACATTCCTTGGTCCGCTCATCGCCGACCATGTACGAATAGATCGCCAGTCCTGGAACAAATCGTTGTCGGAAAAACATGGGTCAACCTCCCGTGTCGTACAGCGTTCGGAACAGAATGAACAGGGCGACAGCGACGATGACGGCCGCGAAGATTTGCCGCAGGGCCGCTCCCGACAGCCTCCGGGCCAGAGGAATCGCCAAGGCCAAACCGGCCGCGCCTCCAAGGACAAAGGCGGCCGTGATTTCCCAAGACAGCGGTCGGCCGGCTTTCAGATGCGAAATCACCCCGCCCAGACTGATCAGGGCGATGACCAGGAGCGAAGTGGCCGTTGCCCGGTGCATCTCCATGCCGCCAACCAGCACCAGCGCCGGCACGATCAAGAAGCCGCCGCCGACGCCGAACATGCCCGAAAGAACGCCCACCGCGAAGCCGGATGCCGCCAAAGTCAGCCAGCGAAGCCACGACGGAAAACCAGCCAGGTTCACTGTCGCTGCCGGCCGAGGCCCCGAGCTTACCCAGGCCATCCGAATCGCGATGACCAGCATCAGCCCCGCGAACAGCACGAGCAGGAGCTTCTCCGGCAACTGTCCGTGGAGCCAGACGCCTAGCGGCGTACCAGCCATGCCGACGAGGGCGAAAACCACGCCGGCGGCGATCTGAAGCTCTCCCGTGCGAAGCCGTCCCAAGGCCCCTAACAGCGAGGTCGTGCCGACCGCCGCCAGCGACACGCCCACCGCTTCCTTAAGCGGCATCCCCAACCCGTACATCAGGAGCGGTACCGCGAAGATCGAACCGCCTCCGCCGGTGAGCCCGAGCGAAAAACCGACCACCAGGCCGAACAGCAGGCTCAGGCCGAGGTCATGCATGGCGTTTCCTTGTTGGCCTCCCCTTTATCAGCAGACCCCGTGCTGCTCTTGGCCGACTTGCCGGGAGTTTCGCAGCCGCCCGCCTGATTCCACGGCATCCGGGCCAGGATCATCGCCATGCCGCAGGTGTCCGTGATGCCGGCGAAGATCAGCCCGGCACCGACGAAGGCCGCGATGGCGATGAAATAGGGATGCACGAAGAAGCCCAGAAGCGAGCTAACCACCACAAGCAAACCCGCCGCAATGCGCACCTGCCGTTCCAGCGAAATCACCTTGCGGCCGCGATTGACCGGAAAACCGGCCTTTTCCCAGGCCAACGTTCCGCCTTCCACGCAGACCACGTTGTCGAACCCGGCGGCCAGGAATTTCTCGCAGGCTTTGCGGGCACGGTTGCCCGACCGGCACAGGATGTAGAGCGGTTCCGTGGAGCCGTTTCGTCCCGCCATGAACGTCTTGGGATCGAGGCGGTCCAGGGGGACCAGATTCGCTCCCGGTACGTGGATTTCCTGAAACTCCGCCGGCGTCCGCACGTCGAGCAGTTCGACCTTCTCGCCGCGAAGCATCTTCTCCCGCAGTTCCTGAACGTCAATGGTCTTCACCGACATGCATCTCCTCCTGATAACCTTCCCCGGGGGCCGTGCGCTGCGAATGAACGGATACCAGACTCCAGCCCTTCTCGCTCCGGCCCCGCCGACTCACGGCCTTCGCAAGGAATGATCCCCGAAGGCCCAAAGGGTTACAGGCCGAATGAAAAAACTCGCCTCCCGGAAACCCGAAGCGTCAGCGAGGGAACCGTCACGGAGGGCTGACGCCCTCCGCTCGGTGGGAACCCGAAGCGTCAGCGAGGGGGTACGGTGGCGCACCGGGGCACTAACGTGCCCCGCTCGCCGTTTTTCGTCGCGCTTCCGGCGAGCGGGAGGAGTGCCCTCTGTGTAGCGGCGAGCGGGAAGCGTCAGCTTCCCGGTCGCCTGAGGTTTTCCTGAACCGTCACGGACGGCTGACGCCCCTCCGCTCGACAGTAACCCGAAGCGTCAGCTTCCCGGTCGCACTAGCCAATACGTCACGCCGAGAACTACGGAGCGGCTTGCAGGCGGCCCTGGAGTTGATCGAGTCGCTGGCGGGCTGCTTCGACATGGCGGGAACCCTGAACCGCGACGGCCCGCTGAAGCGTCTCGGCGGCCAGGCTCAGTTCGCCGCGTTCAATCCAGACCTC
>JANWWR010000001.1 GCA_025055835.1 Gemmatales bacterium
TGCCAGATCGTGTAGGAGGGAATTCGCACCCGGGAACTTACCGCGCTGCCTTGCTGATCCGGCACAAACATTAACTCGTGACGCGGCAAGCTGGGCAACTCGACGGCGAGGGTCAGGAGATGGTCATCGCAAGGGAACCGCGTCACGTCAAAGAATTTGGTGATCCGAGCAAGCACCCGAAAGCGTTGATACCGTTGTCCGCCAATCGTTTCGTCCACCTCTTTCTCTTTTCTTTCCACGGAGCCGTCGACAACGTCGAAGCCCTCGCAGGTCTTGAGAGTGTCACCCTGCCAGCGAAACCAGAGGTAGAACTCGACCGTCCAGAAGACGTCCTTGACGGACATTTCGACGATGCGATCGACGTAATATCCCGCAGTGACGAGAATCGGCTTGGCCCCGGGTGGCAATGACCGGTCTGCGGCGGTGACGCCCGGTTCGTCGGCATCTGGATCAACTCGGCTGGCGTGCCGGGCTGCGGCTGCCCTTTGATTGGTCCGGACGGTTGAGATCATCTTCAGCCCGACGCTTGCGAACAGCAGGATCAATAGCACCGTCCAGACGATCAGCCAAGTCCGATTGGCAGCCAAGAAAGGAAAGCGATTCATGGTGTGACAAGGAAACAGGATCGCAGACCCCGAAGGAAGTGTAGGTTCTCCTCTATCTGATGGCTGCATTTCCCCGCGTGTGGCGCATTACGCTTCGCGGAGGTAGAAGGGTGATGAACCCCTAGCAAAAGCAGTAAAGGCTGAAACGCCAAGTGGAAAGCTTTACCAAGGCGAAGGTCCGAAGCCTTGACGCTACTTGCTTCGATGGCTACTTTCTCCATCAGTTCGGGCTGCCGTTGTTTTCCTTCCTTGTCTGAGCGGTCCGGTCAGCGTCTATCGGCTCCGTCCTGCATCCGGGTGGCGTCGCACTGGCTGAGTGTGCCTTCGACAGGCTGAAGCGCCGGACTTTGAAGGGAAGCAGGCAGATTTCTCACGAGTGACACGGCCTCGTCAATGCCTGCCTTCGGTTTTTTGATACTGAGGCCTGTCCCGATAGCTTCCTGCCAGGCACGGAAGGGGCTTGTTCTTGATGTCTGATCCCACAGCCATCCGTGTATTTCGGGAGCCGGTCGTCTACCTGGTTGGCAGGCAGGTGCTGGACGAATCCCAGCTGGAGGCATTTCTACGGGATCATGGGGTGTCCTGGGAATCGGACGCTCCGACGGCGGCTGAGTATCTGGTGGAAACAGCAGGCCGCGTTTGCTACATGAGCTTTGCCCGTCCTCGGCCGGGTGGCAATTCCGCCTACATAGGCCACCTGTTGGAAGTGGGCCACGGTTCGGTCCTGGAACATGCCGTGTGGAACTTTCTGATTACCGGCGTGAGCCGCTCGCTGACGCATGAACTGGTCCGGCATCGGGCGGGTTTTGGCTACAGCCAACTCAGCCAGCGGTACGTGGATGAATCCGTGGCGGAGTATGTTGAGCCGGATGTTATCGCCGAAGATCCGGAATTGCACCAGCTTTGGATGGATACCATTCGGCGAACTCACGAAGCCTACGTCGTCCTGGCGGAGAAGTTGCAGGCGAAGTTTCAGGACGAACCAGACCGGACCCAACGCCGCAAGCTGGCTCGTCAGGCAGCCCGCAGCGTGCTTCCCAACGCCACGGAAACGAAGATTTTCATGACCGCAAACGCCCGAGCGCTGCGGCACTTCATCGAAATGAGAGCATCCCGGCAGGCGGAAGTGGAGATTCGCAAGCTCGCCGTGCAGATTCTGCGAATCATGCAGACAGAGGCTCCGAATCTGTTCGGCGACTACCAGCTGCATCCCCTGCCCGACGGAACATTCGAGGCCAGCACCGCACACCGCAAGGTTTGATTTTTGCCGTGAATAGAGGGTTCCATGCAAGCACCCAACGGGAAAGCCGAAGGGATTCTTGAAGTCTATTCCAGGGGCTACGGCTTCCTTCGCAATCCTCTTAAGAGCTTTACCATCCAGCCAAACGACGCGTATGTTCATGCCGCCCTGATCGAGAAGTATGGTCTGCGGCCGGGGCTGCGAATCGCCGGTCGGGTCGAACCCAACCCCAAACTCCACGGACTGCGGTTGGCCAGCGTGGACCTGATCGAAGGCCAAGATCCCGCTCAGTACAAGCAACGCAATTTCGACGAACTGACGCCGATCGATCCGCACGAGTGGCTTCGTTTGGAAACCGGCCCAGAGCCACTGACGACGCGCGTCATGGACCTCCTGACCCCCATCGGCAAGGGCCAGCGCGGATTGATCGTGGCACCGCCGCGGTCCGGCAAAACCATTCTCCTCCAGCACGTCGCCCTGGCCATCGCCAAGAACTATCCGGAAATGATCGTCATGATGCTCCTCGTGGACGAACGGCCCGAGGAAGTCACCGATATGCGCCGCAAGATCAAGGGCGAGGTGTTGGCCAGCAGTTCCGATTACGACACCTCCCAGCATGTCCGACTGGCCGAGCTGGTCCTGGAGCGAGCCAAGCGATTGACGGAAATGGGCAAGGACGTCTTTCTCCTGATCGACAGCTTGACCCGGCTGGCTCGGGCTTACAACAAGCAGGTCGGCACGAGCGGTCGGACCATGACCGGCGGCATAGACATCCGGGCCTTGGAAGTGCCCAAGCGACTGTTCGGCACGGCTCGAGCCTTCGAGGAAGGTGGTTCGCTGACGGTCCTCGGGACCGCCCTTATCGAAACCGGCTCCCGGATGGATGACATCATCTTCCAGGAGTTCAAAGGCACGGGAAACATGGAGCTGGTGCTCGACCGCCGCCTCGCCGATCGTCGCGTCTTCCCGGCCATCGACATCAGCCAGTCCGGCACTCGGAAAGAGGAACGGCTTCTGCCGCCGGACATCCTCAAGGGCGTGACGTTGCTGCGGCGCAGCCTGGTTTCGATGAACCCCGTGGCCGCGATGGAGTCTCTGGTTGCGAAATTAGCCGAGTATCCAAGTAACGCCGAGTTCCTGGCCCGCATCAGCCGGTTCGTCAAAACCTGAAAGTTTCAGCGCGATGTCGGCTGGTTTCCAAGGTTTTGATTCGATCATGGCCTCTGTCTGTATCCGTGACGTTGAGATCGCCTACGAAGAACATCGGTACCGGACTCCGATCAAGTTCGGTGGAGTGGCTTTTGACCGCGCTACGCTGTTAAACGTCCGCATGACCTGCGAAACGGCGACGGGCAAGCGAGCCATCGGCTTCGGCTCCATGCCCCTTGGAAACGTTTGGTCCTTTCCTTCCCGACAGCTGAGTTACGATCAGACGCTCGGGGCGATGCGTGCCCTGGCGGAGCGACTTGGCCAGATTTACGCCAATTGCCCGGATGCGGGCCATCCCATCGAACTGACGTGGACCTTGGAACCAAGTTTCTTTTCCGCCGCCGATTCCGTCAGCCGCGAGTTAGCGTTGTCCGAGCCGATCCCCCGACTTTGCACCCTGGTCACAGCCAGTCCCTTCGATGCCGCCTTGCACGATGCTTTCGGCAAAGTCCACGGCTTGAATTGCTATCACACCTATGGCCCGGATTTCCTCCCCGCCGACCTGAGCCGATTCCTTGGCTCCGAGTTCGTCGGCGAGACTTTGGACCGCTACCTGTTGCCCGAGCCGGTCCCTCGCTTGCCGCTCTATCATCTGGTCGGAGCATTGGACCCTCTCAATGTTGACGACGTGAGCCAGCCGATTGGAGACGGTCTTCCCGAAACCCTGGCCGAGTGGATCGAGCGAGACGGCTTGACGCATTTGAAAATCAAGCTCAATGGAGACGATCTGAATTGGGACGTCGAGCGGGTGAAACGAGTCGATCGCGTCGCCGAGACTGCTCAAGCCCGTCGGGGTGTTTCTCGCTGGTGCTACTCCTTGGATTTCAATGAGCGATGCCAGAATGTCGCTTACCTCCTCGAGTTCCTAGACCGAATCCGCAAGACGGCACCGTCCGCTTTCGACCGTATTCAGTACATCGAGCAACCGACGGCTCGTGATCTGACGACGCAGAAAGACAATCCCATGCACGAAGCCGCTCGGATCAAGCCGGTGGTCATCGACGAATCGCTGATCGATCTGGAGTCGCTCAACTTGGCTCGGGAACTCGGGTATACAGGAGCGGCCTTGAAGGCGTGTAAGGGTCAGACCCAATCGCTGCTCATGGCGGCCGCGATCCAGAAGTATGGCATGTTTCGCTGCGTTCAGGATCTCACCTGCCCAGGGGCCTCTTTGATCCATTCTGCGGGTTTGGCCGCTCACATTCCCGGCGTCGCAGCCATCGAGGCAAACGCACGCCAGTACATGCCCCAGGCTAATAAACCGTGGGAGGATCGCTATCCCACGCTCTTTCGAGTTGTCGATGGAATGGTTGAAACGGGAGTGCTGACAGGCCCGGGACTCAGTGCCGTGGATTGAACCGCTGCCGTTTCAACTCCGTGATTTGCAAACCCGCGGCACATCCCGTTGTCATGTGAATCGTTCGGGCCGGTAAGGGTGGGGATCGAGATGCGGAGGCTGTCCACTGACAAGTTCAGCCACGAGCCGACCCGTGCCGGAACCCGTAGCCAAGCCGATCATATTGTGCCCGGCGGCAATAAACACGTTTCCCATGGCGGGAGACCGCCCGATGATTGGGACGCCGTCCGGAGTCATCGGCCGCCAACCGAACCATTCTTCCAGAACTGGCTCTCCAACAGGTTCGTGTAGATAAATTGCCGCTCCTGCCTTAAGAAGTTCAAGCCGATCTCGACGCAGGGTCGAATCGTACCCCGCAAATTCCATCGTCGAGCCAAGCCGGTATCCGCTGTCCAAAGGCGTCACGGCCACGCGATGTTCCTCAAAGATCAGCGGCACACGGGGACAGTGGGCAGGCTTGCCCATGGTGATCGAGTAGCCCTTGCCCGGTTCAATGGGGATCGTGCAGCCCAGCTGTTTACTGAAGCGCGGCGTCCATGCGCCGGTGGCGACGACAAAGACATCACCAGTCAGTTCCCCACGTTCTGTGACGACCGCCTCGGCCTGGGGTCCTTTGCGTCGAAATTCTCGGAACGTTTGGCCTTCGAGGATGGTCACTCCCCGCTCAGCCAACAGTCGTCGCATCTCCGCCATGAAACGGTCCGGGCGAAGATGGGCGTCGATGTCATAGAACCAGCCGCCGCCAAGTCCAGGTTTTAAAGCCGGTTCAAACGCGCTCAGCTCGTCCCCATCCAGTCGCTTGGCTGGAACCCCGTATTCCTCGGCAAGCAGGTGATTGGTTTCGGCATATTCTTCCATCCCGGCTTTCGTCCGAAATACGAGGATCAGTCCGCGGGCCTGCCATTCGCAGTCAAGCTTCTCCTTGCCAATCACCTGTTCATACAAGCTTCGAGAAGACTGCAAGAGGGGATGCAGGGCATGACCGGCTCGGAGCATGTCGCGGTAATTGCAACGGCGAAGAAACAAGGCCATCCATCGCCACAAGGCCGGGTCGAATCGGAAACGAATCTTGAACGGCCCGTTTCGCTGGAGCAGCGCTCGGATCGCCGTGCCGACAGCCTTCGGTCCGGGGATGGGTAAAACGTGGCTGGGTGAGACGTAACCGCAGTTTCCGTGGGAGCAGCCCTTGCCGAAGCCGCCCTGATCGAGCACCGTCACCTTCCATCCCGCTCGCTCGAGGAAGTACGCGGACCAAGCACCAATGACTCCAGCCCCGATGATGACCGCGCATCCGGCACTCATGGTCGGATTCCCCAGCAGAACGGATCCTCGGGGTCCAGCAACAGGGTCGCATGACTAGTCACATGGGCGGTGCCGGTGATTCGCGGCACGATCTTGCCGTCCTCAAGTATCCGGACGACCTCGGCCTCGAACACACTGCCGAGAATGCTTTCCTGCCGCCAGACTTCCCCCTGCCGCAGTTTACCATCGGCGACCAGGCAGGCCAGCTTGGCACTGGTTCCCGTCCCGCACGGCGACCGGTCATACGCCTTGCCCGGACAGAGTACGAAGTTTCGGCTATGGTTTCTGGCGTCTCGTGGAGGCCCAAACAGTTCGATATGGTCAATCACCCCGCCCCGGTCGCCGGTCAGCCCCTGCCGTTCCAAGGCTTGCCGGATCTCCCAGGTGAATGCCGTTAACTCCTCGACGTGACCCAAATCGAGTTCAAGACCGTGCTCTTCGACAAGGAAGAACCAGTTTCCACCCCAGGCGATGTCGCCCTGAACCTGCCGACCGTCGGGAAGGACAGTGCGGACGTTTTTTCTGTACTGGTAGCTGGGGACGTTCTCAACGGTAACCCGATTCTTTCCCAGGTATTCTGCCTCAACGACACCGACGGGGGTCTCGAAGCGGTGGCGCCCGGGTTGGATCATCCCAAATTCTGCCAAGGTGACGACCAGACCGATCATCCCGTGGCCGCACATGTTCAACGTGCCGACATTGTTGAAAAAGATGACTCCGGCAATGCAGCCGGGTTCGCTGGAAGGACAGAGCAACGCCCCGACCAGGACATCGGAACCGCGCGGCTCATTCACAATGGCCGAGCGGAAGTGGTCCCATTCTCGCTCGAAGAGTTGCCGACGTTGGGCCAGGGGGCCCCTGCCAAGATCGGGTCCGCCGCTGAGAACGACACGGGTCGGCTCTCCGCCGGTGTGCGAGTCGACGACCTCGACGCGGTGCGGCTGGGTCATGCTTTTGTCAGAGCAAGTCGATGAGCGATTGCGATTTCACGATGGTGCATTCTTCAGGAAATGTATGGAAAGCCTGAATGACGAGACTGCGCTTGTTGCCTTCGATGGTCAGAAACCCCAAAGGAGCCAGGGCCAGCCGGTGGTTGGGTTGGAAATTGTGGAGGATTCCCCGCCGTGCTCCGTCGTGGAGAATCTCGTCATGGACATGAAGAAAGATTTCCCACGGCAGGACCTCCACCTGGGTGCTCATCTGATAACGGATGTCGGCTCGAACTTGCACTTGGCCGACCTGTTCGCCGCGCAGGCGATGATGTAGCAGGCTGTTCTCAGGCAGTTCGTCGCTGGAAGCGGCGGTCACTTCCGTGAGCCAAACGTCGTTGCGTTCCCAGGTCAAGACATGGCCGGAGCGGGTAATTCGCACATGCACATTCTGCGTATCGCAGGTGAGCCGCCGCTCCGAAAAGACCTCGAATATCTCCGGATGGAGCGGGCGGTTGTACAGGTGGAACACCAAATCACTCACGCGCGGTCGCGCGATCTGAACATTCATGGCCAAACTCGACGATCTTGAGCACAGGGGCACCTCCTCCGAACTGTGCCGCGATTATAGGCACTCAGCTGGGAGTCAACAATCCAATTCTATGCCTGATTCCAGGAGCGTCGGCAGGGGGTGGTCAGCGATTTGTGGGAATCGGTAGAGCTTTCTCAGATGATGCAGATTACGACGCTCTCCGAACTTGGATAGGCGTTTCACCGAACGCATTTTTGCCTTGATCTCTGCGGACGGAAGTGATTGTCTGAAAAAGCGGTTAGAATCAGTAGTTTGACTTGCAGAGGCGGGGGACAGCGGAAGATAATCAAAGCATAGGGATCTTGGGTCGGAGTGATGCCATGATGCCGCTGCACCAGCGATATGCCTTCGTGTTGGCCACCCTGAGTTTCCTTGTCGCAGCCTGCCCGGAACTTCTAGCCCAAGGCGGTGGGGGATTCGGAGGCGGGTTTGGAGGCGGCGGCCTCGGTGGCGGCGGGTT
>JANWWR010000058.1 GCA_025055835.1 Gemmatales bacterium
GGCCGATCACACCCACAAACAAGACGCCGGTCCCACCTACAAGCTCAAAGTCACCGGCAGCGGAACGTGGCAGTTCAACCTCGACGATTCGATGACCGAGGATCTGGATTACACGGCGACCATCGAGGAAGAGCAGTTGCCAGACATGGTGCGGCAGCGCTACGTCCTTCGTCTCAGCCTTCGCCGCCTGCCGCCGACCGAGGAGCCGGAGCGGCCCAAGACGCCCGCTGATCCTCCCAAGCCCGCTCCCACCCCTCCGCCAGAACCCATGCCTCCCAAGAATGAGCCGGCGCCGAAACCCGAAGCGGCCAAGGAACCGAAACCGGAGCCGAAGCCCCAGGCGAAGGACGACAAACCGCCGGCCGAGGCGAAGCCCCAGGTTTCCGAGGAGCAGCAGGAAAAGCTCGCTCAGTCGAGGCTCAAGCAGGCCCGTCAGCTCATCGAGTTCGGCAAGACCGAGGATGCCATCGAGTACTGCGAGCAGATCCTGAAACGCTGGCCAAACACCAAGGCGGCTCAGGAAGCCGCGGACCTGCTCAAAAAGTTGAAACGCTGAATTCGCTAAAGAATCCCTTGGAAAGGATGACCGCCCTGTGTATGATAATGCAAGCTAGGGCCGAGCGACCTTTCATGGCCGTGTTCCTGCCAAGAACATCTCGCCTGTCTGTTGTCCACCTGCCCCAGTGACGTTCTTTGTCAGTGCATGCAGTTTGCTTGTCGGATCGCGATTCGTAAGGTGCGACAGTCGGTTCGGCAAGCGTCTTTGTGAGGAGGCCCTTCATGGGCAGGAAGTTGTACGTGGGAAACCTGGCATACGGGGTTTCCGAGAGCGAGCTTCAGCAATTGTTCGAGGCTCACGGCACGGTTGTCTCGGCACAGATCATCGTGGATCGGGACACGGGCCGCTCCAAGGGATTCGGTTTCGTCGAGATGGGCAGCGATGAGGAAGCCCAGGCCGCCATCAGCGCCCTGCATGGTCAGGAACACGGCGGCCGCAACCTGACCGTCAACGAGGCCCGACCCCGCGAGGACCGCGGAGGAGGGGGGCGCGGCGGTTATGGCAATCGCGGCGGCGGTGGACGTGGTGGCTACGGCGGAGGACGCCGCTACTAAGGCGCGGTCCCCCTCAGCCCTCTGACGTTTTTCAAACAACCCGTGACAAGCTCAGGCTGACCAGCTACGGCAGCATCGCCGCGGCTGAGTCAGCCTTGCTTTTTTGCGGGCCAGGCGTTGTCGATGGCGTGTCAATACGTCGCTCGGCCGCCGCTGATGTCGTAGCATTGCCCCGTCGTGAAGCTGGCCTCGGAACTGACCAGGAAATGCACCACCGCCGCCACTTCCTCCGGCGTTCCGACCCGGCCCATCGGGATGCGGCTCACCATGTAGTCGATGGTCCGTTGCGGCAGTCCTTTCAAGATCGGCGTGGCGATGACGGCGGGAGAGACGGAGTTGATGGTGATGTCCCCCTGCCCCGCAACTTCCTTCGCCATCGACTTCGTCAGGCCGATCAGCCCCGCCTTGCTGGCTGAGTAGGGACCGAGCATCGGATTGCCTTCCTTGCCAGCAATCGAGGCGATGTTCACGATGCGTCCGTAGCGGCGCTGGAGCATTCCCGGCAAGACCGCGCGACACCAGCAGAACGGAGCCACCAGGTTGACCTGCAAGACCCGCTCGAACTCCGCCCGGTCCAGTTCCCAGGTGGCGGCCGATTTGCCGGTGATCCCGGCGTTGTTGACGAGAATATCCAGGGGACCAAGCAGCGTGACCAGGGACAAGGCCCGGATCATGTCCGTTTCGCTGGTCACGTCTCCCGCAACAGGTAAGCCGTCAATCTCCCGAGCCACCTTCTGAGCTTTTTCCGCATCCTGGTCGAACACCGCGACTTTCGCCCCCGCAGCGGACAGACGGCGACAGATCGCTTCCCCGATGCCCTGCCCACCTCCCGTGACCAGAGCGACCCGTCCCTCCAGACTGAAATGTCCTGCCATCTCGGCTTCCCTCCGCTGGGTGGCTTGGCTGGTTGGGGAAAATTGAAAGACAAACATTCGCGCTCGGCAATAGGCGAACCGCGGCTTCTGGCAGGATCCGCCGATCCGTCTGTCAGGCCTTTTTACTGGCACCTCGCTGGACAGCGTGCTACAACGATGCGCAGTCAGGAACCACAAAAGGCTTGGCTTCAGTTGGCGGAAAGGACCAAAGGCGATGGGTGTCAATCCCCCGTTGAATCGCAAATTGCGGATGGGACTGGTGGGCGGCGGTCAGGGTGCGTTCATTGGTCGGGTCCATGTGACCGCGGCGATTTTGGACAATCGGGCCGTGTTGGTTGCGGGAGCGTTGTCGTCCGACCCGGCCCGGGCCAAGGCCTCCGCTCCGGACTACGACATTCCACCCGAACGGGCTTACGGCTCCTATCAGGAAATGGCAGCCGCGGAGGCCAAACTGCCGCCGTCGGAACGCATCGACTTCGTCACCGTCGCCACCCCCAATCACACCCACTTCGACATCGCCAAGACCTTCGCCGAAGCCGGTTTCAACGTCATGTGCGACAAGCCGATGACCTTCGACCTCAAGCAGGCCGAAGAACTGGCGAAGATTGTGGAACGGACCGGCGTGGTCTTTGCCGTGACGCACAACTACACCGGCTACCCCCTGGTGCGGCAGGCCCGGGAGATGGTCCTCAACGGAGAACTGGGCGAAATCCAGGCCATCCGCGCGTTCTACATCCAAGGCTGGCTGCGGACCCGGCTCGAAGCGGAGAACCAGAAGCAGGCCAGTTGGCGAACCGATCCGGCCCGATCAGGGGCGGCAGGCTGCTTCGGGGACATCGGCACCCACGCCTACAATCTCGGTCGCTACATCACCGGCTTGATCCCGAAGGAAGTTTCGTGCCAGCTCAAGATCTTCGAGCCAGGCCGACAGTTGGATGACTACGGAACGGCGATCATTCGCTACGAGAACGGGGCCTTGGGCACGGTGACGGCTTCCCAGATTTCGCACGGTCGGGAGAACGACCTGTGGATCGAGATCGACGGCACCAAGGCCTCCATCGAGTGGCATCAGGAGGAGCCGAACAAGATGCTGGTGCGGGTCAACGGCCAACCGCACAAGCTCTACACCCGGGCCGGCGGGCCGTACCTCGGCCAGTTGGCGGCGATGTCCACCCGGCTGCCGAGCGGTCACCCGGAGGCGTTCCTGGAGGCGTTCGCCAACATTTACACGGCAGCTTACAATGACATGGCGGTGCGTGCCAGCGGAGGCAAGGTGGATTCCTCACGGAGCATATACCCCAACGTGGCCGACGGCGTGGACGGCATGAACTTCATCGCCCAGTGCGTGACCAGCTCCAAGGAGGGCGGGGCCTGGCTGCCGTTGAAGCATCCGCTTTGTCGCGGCTTATAGGGACAGCCTCCCGGAGCGCTGGGAATCAGGCCTCCGACTCCGGCACGCCAACCGCTTGAAAAGGCGGAGGCGGTCATGGCGTACTACCGGCGACTGGGTTCGATTCCCCCGAAGCGGCACATCGAGCATCGGCAGGAACCGGGGTTTCGCGGCGAGGGCATTTTCTACGAAGAGGTCGTCACCACGGCCGGGTTTGGCCGGGCCTACAGCATTTGCTATCACCTGCGACCGCCGACCCGGGTTCGGAAGGTCGAACCGGCCGGCTTCGTGCCTCTGGAGATCGTGCCCCAGGAGACGCTCCGGCACCATCATTTCAAGACCGGGCACTTCTCCCCGAAAGGCGACGTCGCCACCGGACGGATACCGATTCTGACCAACAGCGACATCATCATCAGTCGCTGCCGACCCGCTCAACCGCAAAAGGAGCTGTACCGCAACGGTGCTGCCGACGAAGTGCTGTTCGTCCACCGCGGCAGCGGTCGGCTGCTGAGCATGTTCGGCGTGCTGCCGTTCAAGCCCTTCGATTACATCGTCATACCGCACTGCACGACCTACCAGGTCGAATTCGACGCGGGCGTGCAGCCCGATCTGCTGATTCTCGAAACTCCGGGAAACATCGCCATTCCGCCGCGCTACCTCAATCCCGACGGGCAGATCCGGCTCGGCGCACCGTACTGCGAACGGGACTTTCACGGACCGACGCAAGAACTGGTCATTGACCGCGAGGAAGACGTGACGGTGCTGGTCAAGGACGGCCAGCGGCTGACGCGATACACGTTGGCGAGCCATCCGTTCGATGTCGTCGGCTGGGATGGGTTCGTGTATCCGTTCACGTTCAATGCCGACGACTTCGAGCCGATCACCGGCACCGTCCATCAGCCGCCGCCGATTCATCAGACCTTCGAGGCTCCCGGCTTTGTCGTCTGCACATTCGCTCCGCGGATGCTGGACACGCATCCCCAGGCGATCAAGGTACCCTATGCTCATTCCAACGTGCAGGCCGACGAGGTGCTGTACTATGTCCGGGGCCGGTTTGGCAGCCGACGCGGCGTCGAGGAGGCTTCCATCACGCTGCACCCGCGCGGCATTCCCCACGGGCCGCATCCGGGAACCATCGTCGCCAGCCGCTCCCTGCAGCGGACCGATGAACTGGCCGTGATGGTGGACACGGTCAAGCCCTTGGAAATCACCCGGCAGGCGATGAACATGGACGATCCCGCCTATCCGTACAGTTGGCTGGAGTGAAGGCGGTGCCGAAGCGCGGGATCGACCAGGAAGGGGGAGGGTTCAGCCAGCGTCGTCCGGGGTGTTCGGCTCGGCGGGTTTGTCCTCGGTCGGAGTCAGGGGGCAGTGCTTGCGGACGCTCTCCAACAACCGGTCCATAGCGAACGGCTTGCGGATGTAGTCGTCCACGCCCAGCATCTCGGCATAGGCTCGGTGGCGGCCGCCCTCGTTGGCCGTGATCATGATGACCTTGGGCCGCGTCTTCTTCCGTGACTTCAGCTTCTCCAGCACGATGAAGCCGCTCTTTTTGGGCATCATCATGTCCACGACGACGAGATCGGGATCCTCCCGCTCAGCCACGATCAGGCCGGCGTTGCCGTCCGAAGCGGTGAGCACGCGGTAGCCCTTGTTTTCTAGAAGCATCCGCATGCTGTGGAGGATTTCCTGATCGTCGTCCACCAGAAGAACAGTTCGTGCAGGCATGGTCACATCTCGCTGGACCACCAAATCGAGGCCGCCGCGAAGCAGCCTCTCATGCGATATTGCTATCATAAACCGCCCGGCGGGGTCGGACAATATCCGGCCCTGGGCAGCCCGGCGAGGGCAAGCGGGCAGGCAGGGACCTTGGCCGCGGCAACACGGCGTTCTACAATACCTTTTCAGTCAGAGACCTGTCGGAAAACGCTTTGCGTCTTCAGGGAGGGCGGACGGTGGACGTGTTTGCCGTGATCCTCACGGTGCTGATCTTCCTGACCGGCATCGTGTTGATTTTCCTCGTTCTGATTCAAAGAGGCCGAGGCGGCGGACTGGCTGGCATGTTGGGCGGAGCGGGAGGCTCCAGCCCGTTCGGTTCGCGGGCCGGGGATACGTTCACCCGCATCACCCTGGTCGTGGCGGTGTTCTGGATCCTGCTGAATGTCGTGCAGATCCTCTACCTGCAACCCCCCAAGCAGCGGCAAGCCGACCAAGGCCCGCCTGCCGGTGTCCAACAACCGTCCTCGGAATGATTCGTCGGTCTGCTGACACGAGGGAAACTTGCTGCTGAGCATGACAGGGTTCGGCGACGCCCGCTATCACAGCGACGACGTGGCCGTCGCCGTCGAGCTGCGTACCGTCAACAACCGCTACCTGAAGGTTTCGGTGCGAGCCGCCGAGCCTTACAACCTGCTGGAACCGGAGATCGAACGGGTCGTCCGGCATCGCATCCGCCGCGGTACGGTCCAGGTGATCCTGGCGGTGCGGCGACAGAGTCGGCCTGCCGACTTCCGCATCAACACCGTCGCCTTGCGGACCTACGCCGATCAGCTGCGAGCCATGCACAAGGAACTGGGACTGGGTGCCGAAATCCACCTGTCAGCCCTGCTGACCCTTCCCGGCGTGGTCGAGGAACCGGACCCGCTCAGCCATCAGCCTGCCGAGGACTGGCCCGTGGTTGAGCCGGTCCTGCTGGAAGCCCTGGATCGTCTTCAGGCCATGCGGGCCGAAGAAGGCCGGGCTATGGAGATGCAGCTTCGCCATCTCCTTGACGACATCCATCGGCATCTGGAAGCCATCCGGCTTCGGGCCCCGCAGGTGGTGGTGGAGTATCGGGACAAGCTCCACGAACGGGTGGCCGCCCTGCTGCGGGAAATGGACATCGAACTGGACCGCAGCGATCTGATCAAAGAAGTTTCGGTGTTCGCCGAGCGCAGCGACGTCACCGAGGAGGTCGTGCGGCTGGAGAGCCACGTCGGGCAGTTTCGGGATTTGCTGCGGGAGGAGGAAAGCCCGGGCCGCAAGCTCGACTTCCTGACCCAGGAGATGTTTCGGGAGGCAAACACCATCGGCTCGAAAGCCAACGACGTCGAGATCGCCCGGCACGTCGTCGAGATCAAGGGGGCGGTTGAGAAGATTCGTGAACTCGTTCAGAATGTCGAATGAGCCGTGCGGACCCCGGACACAGCTCGACGAACCTGAACCGATGTGGATCGGGTCGGCTGATCGTGTTGTCTGGTCCGAGCGGGAGCGGCAAATCGACGGTGGTGCGGAAGCTGCTGGAGCCGGGCGACTTGCCGATCCGATTGTCGGTCTCGGCGACGACCCGGCCGCCTCGCCCCGGAGAGGTCCCTGGGCGGGACTACTGGTTCCTCGACCGGGCTGCTTTCGATCAGGCCGTTGCCGAGGGGAAGTTCCTCGAATGGGCCGAGGTCTTCGGCCACCGCTACGGTACGCTCAAAAGCGAGGTCGAGCCGTATTTGAATCAGGGGATTCACGTCCTGCTTGAGATCGACGTGCAGGGAGCGGAGCAGATTCGGCGGACTTTTCCCCAGGCCGTGCTCGTTTTCCTGCGGACCTCTTCGCTGGAAGAATATGAGCGGCGGCTGCGTGCCCGGGGAACGGAGGACGAAGCCGCGATCCGGATGCGTCTGGAGGGAGCGGTTCGGGAGCTTTCCGCCGCGTCCCGCTATGATTATCAGATAGTGAACGACGACTTGGATTCGGCTGTCCGTCAGTTTCGGCAGTTGATTCAGAGTCTCGGAGGTGCCAGCGGATGTACGAAGAACTGAAGGAAGAACGCATCGTCGAAAAGGTCGGAGGCCGGTTCAAGCTGTGTACTCTGATTCAGAAGCGGATCATTATGCTAAACCGTGGCGCGCCACCGCTGGTCGATCTCAAGACCAACGACAAGATGCAGATCGCCCTGCGGGAGATTCTGGAGGACAAGATCTTTCTGGACGCCAGCGGCGTAGTACGGGAACGAGGCGTCGAACACCTGCGTGACGGCATGAGCGGCGACGTGTCCGACAGCCTCGACATGGACTGAACTGGGAAACGAGCGGGACCGGGGCGCGGAGCCGACCGTGCCCCGCCCGTATCGCGGGATTTCACGGGAGCCTGCCTTGCCATGTCCGAACCAGGACTTGCCTCTGCTCCTCCAGCGGAAGAGACCTACAAACCGCTGAGCCTGCTCGCCGTCATCGGGCTGGGCGTGAGCCTGTTGTCGCTGCTGATCTATCTGTTCGCCTCGGAGTGGTTGATCTTCCTGCCCGCGCTGGGTTTTCTGCTGTCCGCCGTCGCCCTGTATCGCATCAAGCGGTCGGACAGTGCATTGGCCGGGGCGGCAGTCGCCCGGGCAGGCATGGCCCTGGGCCTCGTCGTCGGGCTGAGTTGGCTCACCATGCAAATCACCATGACCCTGGTGCTGGAACACGAAGCGAGCGAATTCGTGGAGCACTGGCTGGAGTGCGTTCGCGATGGCAAGGATGCGTTGGCGTTCATCGCCACCACCCGGCCCGGCAACCGTCCGGCGGAACTCACCGCCGAGGACCTCGAACCCCGCATGTTACGGACCCGTTATGCCTCGCCGTTCGGTTCGGCCTACGACTTTTTCCTGGCGTCCCCCATCGCGGAACTGCTCCTGCGCGGAGGCAAGGACATCTCCTGGCAACGCCTCGGCATCCAGGAGTACTTCTATTACGAGGGCAGCTGGTACTTCAAACATCGCTATCGCATCAAGACCCCGGAGGTCGAAGCCGACTTCGTCCTGGTCACCGTCAGCGACCAGGTGGACCGCCCAAGCGGACCCCGCCGCGAATGGCGGGTGGACATCCACGGTTCCAAGATGCTGCCGGACAACATGGTGACGACGCCTTACGGTCTGGAACTCACCCAGGCCCGCAGTGAAGCGTTCCGCATCGTCCAACAGTGGATCAGCTACGTCGCATTTGCCAACAAAGAGAAGGCCCGGGAACTTCTGGAGCGGTCTCCCCTCCTGGAGGCCGAGTTCGACCGGCTGTACACGGCGTTGCGGCACGGCGACGCCGGCACCTCCGTTCCGGTCTTGAACCGCAACCGGCAACCTCTCGTGCTGCGGGCTGTCAAAGACGGCACCAAGTGGCACCTGACCCTGCGCACCACCGTGGAAACCGGACAGCGCGAAGTCGATTGCCAGTTCGCCCTGGAAACCCCCGATCTGAACTCCGAGAAGGAAACCTGGCGGATTGTGGACCTGAAATACCTGGGGGACCGCAAACGCCAGGAAATGACACCGCCGGAAATGCCCATTCCATCCGACCCGAAATGACCCGGTCCGCGGACTCCGTCCAGGCAGATCAGGGCGACGGCGAGCGAAACCCCGTGAAACTCCCCCGAGTTCTGATTCTCTGCACGGGCAATTCCTGCCGAAGTCAATTGGCGGAAGCCCTATGGCGGCACGAATCCGGAGGACAGTGGCAGGTTGTCAGCGCCGGGACGGCACCCAAGGGCGTTCACCCGCTCACTCTCAGGGTCTTGCAGGAGATCGGCGTTTCCCCGGACGGGTTGCACAGTAAGCACGTCAAGGACATCGACCTGAGCGCTCTCGATCTCGTAGTGACCGTCTGCGACAAAGCCCGGGAGTCCTGCCCGCTGCTGCCGGGTTCTCCCCGCACCCTGCATTGGCCGTTCGACGATCCCGCCGCCGCCACCGGCTCCGAGGAACAGATTCTCGCCGTCTTTCGCCGGGTACGGGATCAAATCCACGAGCGCATCCGCCGTTTTCTGGCCGAAGAGGGGTCGGATTATTCGCGGGGCAAATAAAAAAGGGCAGCAGCTTTTCGCCACTACCCTCCTATGGAGATAACGGCCAGGGCATCCTAGCCGGCTTACGGGACCGTTTCCTCTTCGTTGCTCTGGTCCGCGGAGTCCGGTCCCACGGGAATCCGGTACTGTCCTCCCAGCCATCGTCCCAGGTCAATCAGACGGCAGCGTTCGCTGCAAAAGGGCAGGCTGGGCAGACTGTCCAGGTTTTCTACTTCCATGCGTTTTTGGCAAATCGGGCAATGCACTGTAAACATCGGAAGGTCAGGACGGCAACTTGGACGAATCCTACTTCGATTTGGCCTCGGACTTGGTTGACTTTGCCGACGAGGCGGAGCCGTCTGCGGTCTTGCCGGTCCCGCTGCCATCGTCGCCAGTTTTCTTGGCGGCTTCTGCCTCGGCTTTGGCGGCAGCCTTGTAGGCTTCGCTGCGGTAGTCGGTCTGGTAAAAGCCCGATCCCTTGAACAGCAAAGCCCCACCGGTCCCGAACAGGCGGCGGAGGCGGTTCTTCCGGCATTTCGGGCACTTCCGCAGCGGTTCCTCGGTGATGGACTGGTATTCGTCGAACTGATGTCCGCAGGCTTCGCAACGATATTCGTAGGTCGGCATGTAAAAATTTTAGAACGGATCGGCGAAGCAGCCAAGGGTGGCATGGCGTCGAGCGGAAGCGAAGCCACGGTAGGCGAGCAGCCTTGGAAATGCGATCAGAATAGCAAATGCGAGCGGCTGAAAGACGCGAGCGGCTGGAAAAAGGCAAGCGGCGAAAAAAAGGCGAGCGGCCAGCGTCAGCTGGCCGGTCGCTCCCCTGCAACATGAAAGCGAACACGGGGGGCTGACGCCCCCCGCTCGGGGAGTTACAACCAGCTTTTCGACCCTCGGCACGTCGAACGAGACGTCGATCAGCCTGCGACGGCCGGCCTTCGGCGCAACACGCGGCGGCCAGCACAGATGCCGACCAGCCCGAGGCCAAACAACGCCCAAGTCGTCGGCTCCGGCGTGACGATGATTCTGTAGGTGTTGTCCTGCGAGAACCTGTAATACTCAGGATCGTAAGGAGGAAACAACACAGTGCCGCCGAACCTCAACGTGTGGATACCCGGCCCCAGAGGCTCCAAGCCAACCCAGAAGCCGCTCACGACAAACGGATTGATCAACGCCGGATAAATACCCGTTCCCTCCGTCGGGTCGATACCGAAGTCCACATAAAGATTGTCAGGGCTTTGAACCACGTTTGTGAACGGGTTATTGGGATCCGTGTGCTGGTAGTGGGCTGCTAGCTCCGAAGTCGACCCCAAGGGTACACCGTTAAGTTCGACAAAAAGATTCTCCGCCACGATGGGATGTATGTTGTCAAGCAGTTGCTGGGCGGTCAAATCCGGATCATAAAAGGTATTGTCATCAAAGGAGTTCACCAAGGGGAAGAACAGCGTCGTTCCTGGTGAGATCGTGATCGTGCGATTACTCGAAGGACCAAAGCTTCCTGCCAAGTAAAGCACATTGCCCACCTGACCGCGAAAGGCTTGCGCACCGGTCGTGTCGACGATGGGATTGTTTACTGCGGGAATGTTCAGCATCAACTGCCACCACTGGTGGGCGTGGTCCAGCTGGGTCTGTCCGGCAATGGGGGTACTTGGCGGAATGATGTTGGCAAGGGCAATCTGTGGCACAAGCACCAGAAGGCCGGCCAAGACAGTGAGCCATATCCCGCGAAAACCATCTCGACTCGCATTGGAAGCGCAATGGAAGCGCATGGGCGAATAGACGAACATGTTGCACCTCTCTCAGCGGATTTAGCGGATACTTGGGCGTTTGTGGGAAGCTCTGGGCGACTGACCGCTGGCTTCGGGGATCATTGACCTGGAGCAACGGCTCGGGCACACCAAGGCTGGCACTGCGTCGGAGTCGTCGATTACCACGCAGCTAGCAAGCTACGCCTGAACGCCAGACGTACTTCTATCCACCCGCCCTTGACGGCTGAAGTCATGCCCTCATCCCTGGCGATCGGATTCTCGCCAGTCTAGGGGACTTAGACAAGGCAACTTTTCCAAAATAGGCAAATTTTTCTGCCTAGAAAAAGATGCTTCGTAGGCGGAAACCGGCCAGGATACTTCAGCTCGGCACGGATTTCTAGGAGGGGCCGTGTACGAAACGACAAGAGGCAGCGGAAATGCCAGCGAAAAAGCAAAGGCGAGCGACATGAGAAAAGCGAGTCATGAAGTAAAGGCGAGCGGCTTGGAAAAAGGCGAGCGGCCAGCGTCAGCTGGCCGGTCGCTCCCCTGCAACATGAAAGCGAACACGGGGGGCTTACGCCCCCCGCTCGGTGTGATGATCTTCACGGGGGGCTGACGCCCCCCCGCTCGGGGCAAGCACCTCAAATCGCTTCGGGGCCGCGTTCGCCGGTGCGAATGCGGATGCAGTCCTCCAGC
>JANWWR010000217.1 GCA_025055835.1 Gemmatales bacterium
CACCTGTTCGAGGTTGGCGAGCATGTCCTTGGCACGTTTGATCTCGAACTCGATGGGCACCTGCCGCTTGGCGAAGGCCGTGCTCTCCCGCCAGGCCGTCGAGATGTAGCTGCCGATCTCGGTGGTCCAGGCCACGAAGCCCAGCACCGCCAGAATCACCGCGCCGAAGATCAGCTTCCGAATCATGTGCAACTCCTTTCCGAATGTCTGTCGTTCACGCTGCCGAACCAATTTCACCTGAGCTTTCCGCGGGTTCAGAGCAGAGAGGGGCGACGGCCCCTGTAAGATGATTCGGTGCAGCCAGGCAGGGATTTAGAGCGAGCCGAGGAAATCTTCGCAGGGTCGTCTGGGAGTATGATCGGGGCGCTGATATTCCACCCGGATCTGAGTCACTGGCCGGAATACTCTCGGACGGCCTGGACAAAGGCGACGAAGTTGGCGACGGGAGTTTCCCGATCCAGACCGTGACTGAGGTTGACGATGTGCCGATGACCGCCGCCGGCGCGAAGGCATTGCCGGGTCGCCTCCGCGACCTGTTCCGGCGTGCCGCTGCGGAGCAACTCGTCTGACACGTTTCCCTGGAACGCCTGCTCAGGATACTGCCTTCGCAGGGCAGCCAGATCATGACGAGTTCCGAGACTGATTACATCTGCCCCCGCCGCCAGCATATGTTCAAGATAGGGGCATTCTTTAACAAATAAAATAGATGGAATGTTTATACCGGCCTTTTGGAAAATCATACGATGCCACGGCAAAGCCCATTGCAGATATTCCGCCTCAGTCAGTTCGCCGGCCCAGGAGTCGAACAATTGGTAAGCATCGGCTCCCTGCCTGGCGAGGACGGCGAGGAAATGGCCGGCGGCCTCGGCCAGGCGTTCCAACAGGGCGTCCCAGGTGCCCGGCTGTTCCTGCACAAAACGCCGTATCGCCGTCAAATCTTTGCCGACGCCGAGAGCGTAGCTGGCTAGAGTAAAAGGAGCGCCGGCAAAGACGAGCACTGGCAATTCACCAGCCAATTCCCGTTTGACTAATTCCAGGATGCGCGTGACATGGCCGAAGCGTTCGGCGTCAGGATGCGGATTCAGTGCCTGCACATCGGCTGCGCTGCGGATGGGACGGTCGGGCACCGGGCCTCGGTCGGGAATAAGTTTATACCGTTGGCCCATGGCGACTGTCAGCGTCGTTATGTCATAAAAAAGAATGATTGCATCGACCCCGAACCGCTTTGGCAGCAGTGACGCCTGAGCCGACAGTTCGGCGTTCTCCGAGAACTCGTAGAAAGTGAGGTTACTGCGCAAACGGTTGAATTCGGGATCCCAACGACCCGCCTGCCGCATCGCCCAGACCGGCGGCCGTGGCACTGGCAAGCCGCGAATGGCCCGAAGCAGAAGGTGCCGCGGCTCGCTCATGGTTTGACGCCGACGTATAAAGTGGCGATGCCGAAAGTAAAGGGCGTATAAGTCACGTCGGTCAGCCCGTGTTGGCGAAGCCGCTCCGCCAGGGCCTCGCCGTCGGGAAACTCCTGCACGCTGGCCGGCAAATAGCGGTAAGCTGCGTCCTTGCTCCGCGATATCCACTGCCCGATCAACGGCAAAAGCCAGCGAAAATAAGCGCGGTAGAAACGACCCAGGATGGGATGACGTGGCTTGGAAAATTCGAGAATGGCGACTCGACCACCGGGACGCGTCACGCGGACCATCTCAGCCAGCCCCTTGTCCGGGTCGGTGACGTTCCGCAGACCAAACGCGACGCAAACGATGTCGAAATAATTGTCCGGCAGGGGAAGCCGTTGAGCGTCGGCCTGGATGAAACGAATCCGGTCTTTTTGCTTTTGCGTCCGTTTTCGAACGGCGATGTCAAGCATTTCGCCGCAGAAGTCGGCTCCCAGGATCGGGGCCTGACCCTTGGCGGCCCGGTCGTAGGCAAAAGCCAGGTCGCCGGTCCCGGTACACAGGTCGAGAATGGGTCCGTCCCCTCGCGGCGGAACCAACCGCGTCACCCGTTGCCGCCACGATTTGTCAATGTTGAGGCTGAGCAGGTGGTTGAGAAAGTCATAGGACGGAGCGATCGCCCCGAACATGCGGCGAATGCGCTCTTCCCGCTTATCCAGCAGCGAGGGGACGGAAGCCATAAAAAACCCTTTGCATCGGCCTTCTGAGGCCGACTTCGGTTACTTCAACTCACGCAGCATGATGTTGCGGAAGTGAATCTCGGCACCTTCCGACTGGAAGCCGATCGGACCCTCGGTCAGCGTTGTCTTGCACGACGAGACTGGAACGCCGTTGACCTTGGTTGTGATTTCCCCGTTACGAACCGTGATTTCGGTGGTGTTCCACTCTCCGACCCGCTTGACGGCTCGCTTGCGGGCTTCCGCATCGAATTTCGTGTCGCTGACGGGAGCACCGGACACGGACAAGACTTGCCCGTGATTGCGGTTCATGCCCTGAATCTCGACCGATTTGGGCCAGACCTTGTGCTCGCCGGTGATGTGCAGGAGCACGCCGCTGTTGCCGTTGAATTGCTCGTCATCGGTCAGGTTGGACGGCCGAGCGTACCGCCAGTCGAAGGTCAGGACGTAGTTGCGAAAGCTGCGGTCGGTGTAGATGTACCCCGCCGGCTTGCCGCTGACGACGATCATGCCTTCCTCGACGCGGAAAGCCCCGGCCGCGTTTTCCGGGTGGATTCGCCAGCCGCTCAGGTCTCGACCATTGAAGAGCTTGACCGGCTCCTCCGCCGCTGAAAGCACGCCGAGCCAACCAAGCAACATTGCGAGAGCCACGACACCGAGATGGGAACGTCGGAACATGGTGCAACTCCTTTCACCCTGGACGGAATCCCAGCCGGCCGCCCCGTGCGGCATCGGCACTGGGATTGTAGGCCGGAAACTTCAGGCCAGCAACAATCAGCGTCCCCG
>JANWWR010000218.1 GCA_025055835.1 Gemmatales bacterium
CACCTGTTCGAGGTTGGCGAGCATGTCCTTGGCACGTTTGATCTCGAACTCGATGGGCACCTGCCGCTTGGCGAAGGCCGTGCTCTCCCGCCAGGCCGTCGAGATGTAGCTGCCGATCTCGGTGGTCCAGGCCACGAAGCCAAGCACCGCCAGAATCACCGCGCCGAAGATCAGCTTCCGAATCATGTGCAACTCCTTTCCGAACACCCGTGCTGTTGCTTACGAACGACTCCGCTAGCAGTTGCGATCAGGGCCGATCATTCCCCCCGGCCCAACCGCTCGGGGGAAAAGCCCTCATAAAGTTCATTCGCTGCAACCGAACGGGGATTTAGGAAAGGCGCAAAAAATCTGGCAAATGGAGCGCTGCCTCGTCTTTAAGGCTTCAGACTGGCGGCAGGTGGCCGACGAAGGTGCGTTCCACCCGATTGTCTTCACCGACAATGGCGATGCGCGGCTCGATGGGCTTGTCGCTGTGACCGAAGGACATGACGATCATCAAGTCGCCGATCTCGGCATGGCGGGCGGCTCCGCCGTTAAGGGCACAGACGCCGGGTTCGTCGGTCGGAATGATGTAGGTCGTCAGCCGAGCCCCCGTGGTCACGTTGACCACCTGCACCAATTCATGAGGATGCAGATTGGCCGCCTCCAGGTACTCCCGGCTGAGCGTGATCGATCCTTGGTAGTACAGGTTTTTGTCCGTAAGCCGGACGCCGTGCAGCTTGCCGATCAGATACGTCCGCAGAATCATCACGTCCCTCACCGGAATGCCCGCGTTCTGGCTGGCCGACGGACGAGCCAATCGCTCGTCGAAGGCCGCATGCTGGCGTCTGGCAGGCATTCTAGCGATCCAGGCCGTCGGATTCAGCCGTTCCTCTTTTTCCCAGCGACTGACATGGAGCGGACAAAAAAAAGTTCGGTACGATGGGCCTTGAACCGACCACGAACATCTTCCGCGCATGTCCAGGCACATTTCACGAGGGATGCACTGCTGAGACGGCATGTTGCGCAGAAAAGTTGCGCCGATTCTCGGTTTTTTGGAGTTTTCTGCGGGAAAAACATGGTTCCAGGACTGGCGGAGGAGAGGCGAAAAATGTTGCGCGGTAGTCGGCCTGTTGGGGCAGCCTACAATGACCCTGAATTGCCGCGATGTTCGCTTCGGACCGCAAAGGGCGGGGTCGCCGGTTGGCCTTTAAGGCCACGCGCATCAGGGGCGGACAGGACGGCGTCAGGTGAAATGTTGCGCACTCCGCCGCGGGATTGGAACGAAATTGCCCCGTGCAACTCGGGGCTGATTTCCACCCCACCCGCCAAATCGACAGGGGAAGGCACATGACCCAACTGGAAGCGGCCCGTCAGGGCATCATCACGCCCGAGATGGAATTTGTTGCGCAGCGGGAGGAACTGGAGCCGGAACTCATCCGCTCCGAGGTCGCCCGCGGCCGCATGGTCATTCCGGCCAACAAGATCCACCTCCAGAAGCGGCTGGAACCGATGTGCATCGGCATCGCCGCCAAGTGCAAGATCAACGCCAACATCGGCAATTCTGCCGTCACCAGCAACATCGAGGAGGAACTTGAAAAGCTTCATGTCGCCGTCCATCTCGGTGCGGACACGGTCATGGACCTGTCCACCGGCGGCGACATCGACCGCATCCGTCAGGCGATCATCGACGCCTCGCCGGTTCCCATCGGCACCGTGCCCATCTATCAGGGCGTCCAGCAGGTCAAGGACCCCCGCGATGTTACGCCGCAGATGATGCTCGACATGGTGGAACACCAGGCCAAACAGGGCGTGGACTACATGACCATCCATGCCGGCGTGTTGCTGGAATACATCCCGCTGACCCGCAACCGCGTCACCGGCATTGTCAGCCGCGGCGGTTCGCTCATGGCCGAGTGGATGATCGCCCACCACAAGCAGAACTTCTGGTACACGCACTTCGACGAACTGTGCGAAATCATGCGGAAGTATGACGTCACCTTCAGCCTCGGGGACGGTCTGCGGCCCGGCAGCCTGGCCGACGCCAACGACGAAGCCCAGTTTGCGGAGTTGAAAACCCTCGGCGAACTGACCTTGAAAGCTTGGGAACACGGTTGCCAGGTCATGATCGAAGGGCCGGGCCACATCCCGATGCATCTGGTCAAGATGAACGTGGAATTGGAGCAGAAGCTCTGTCACGAAGCGCCGTTCTACGTCCTTGGCCCCCTGGTGACGGACATCGCCCCGGGCTATGACCATATCACCAGCGCCATCGGGGCCGCCTTGGCTGCCGAGGCTGGAGCCGCCATGCTCTGCTACGTCACTCCGAAGGAACACCTGGGCCTGCCGAACAAGGAGGACGTGCGGCAGGGGGTCATCGCTTACAAGATCGCTGCTCACGCTGCCGACATCGCCCGGGGCCGCAAGAATGCCCGCAAACGGGACGACGAATTGAGCAAGGCCCGTTTCGAGTTCGATTGGAATCGGCAGTTTGAACTGTCGCTGGACCCCGAGACGGCCCGAAGGATGCACGACGAGACGCTGCCGCAGGAAGTGTTCAAGTCGGCCAAGTTCTGTTCCATGTGTGGCCCGAAGTTCTGTTCCATGCGGATCACCCAGGACGTCCGCAAGATGGCTGACGAGGCCGAACGCATCGCCTTGACGCTGACCCAATAACGCCGGAGACTGGAACGGAAGTCCCTGACGCCCAGCGGGGTCTTCGTCCGTACCGCGATCAGCGTCTGAGTTTGCCGGAGCGAAGCATGGAAGGCTGGATCGAGCTTTCCTGTCCCTATTGCCGAGCCCGCTTCCGCATCAAGGAAGCCTACGGCCATCTGAAGGGACGCTGCCCCGTCCCGTCGTGCGGCTTCCGCATCCATCCGGTGAAACCGCGGCCTGCCGAGTCTCGCCCGGCCATTCGTCACGCCGAAATCGATGAACCTGTGGGCCTGCTGCCGCTGGACGACGACGAATGGCCCGAACCAGCCATTCTCGTCGATCGGGACGAGGGCCGAACCTACGGCGTGTCGGAATCCACGACGACGATACCGCTCAAGGACACCCCCTCGGCTCCGGCATCCGCGGAGCCTCGGACGATTCCTCTGGCGCCGGAGCCGGTTTCCCAACAGAAAACCGACCCGGCCCGGCGAGCCAATCCAGCCCCGGTTTCGCCGCCAAAACCACCACCTGCTGCTGCTGCGAATCAGCCCGTCGTCGAGTACGACATTCTCGGCGAACCGATCATTCGGACCATGCCAACGGCACCCCCGCAGCCGATGACTCCGGACCGCCTGGACCGTGCAGCCCCGTCTTCCTCGGCATCAGCGACCTCGGCCGCGCCGTCGCCCTTGGTCGTCGAGCAGATTCTGCAAACAGAATCGCGACCAAGCCAAGCCGCCCCGGAGGAGCCTGACATCGGCCTGTACCGACTGGCCGATCTGCCCTTGGACAGCACTCCAGCCAGGACAATAAGCCGCTCAGACACCGTGTTGGCTGAGATTGTGCCGGACACGCCCGCTCAGGCGGATGTCGGCCGACAGGAGCGGGCCAAACCCGAGACGCCACGGGAAGTTGATTCGTACTCGCCGTATCAACTTAGCGATGCGGAACTCGATCCCGAACGGCCTCCACCGGTGCCGCTGCGCCTGTTCTGGGACGGCGTCTGGAACTTTGCCCTGCGACCGGCTAACTTGCCCCGATTAGCCGTCATGACGATTGGCTGGACCATTGTTGGTGTCCTGATTTGGCTTATCGCCTACTGTTACAGCGTTTCCGTACTGCTGGGCCATATCTCGATGGTTTTTGGCGGGTTAGCAGCCTTAATGGCTGGGTTGGTAACAGGCGGATATGCTTCCTTCACCTTCCTTCATGTCCTGACCGAAACCGCCAACGGGGCGGATGAGGTGGAATATCCAGAGTGGGACACGCAAGCTGCCGCGCTTGCCCTCCTTAGAATCGCCTGGCTTTTCGGAATCGGCCTATATTTGCCTTTCTATCTGCTATCGCAATTAGGCCCTGGGGGACAGGTTTTATTCGTGGTCCTCGGACCCTTGATCAGCAGCGTCGTAATTCTCTCGGTATTAAGCAAAGATGCCTGGTACTGGGTTATTAATCCAGAAATATTGAGCATGTTGCGGCGACGCTCGGATGTCATTCCACCCTTTTATGTTTATTCTATGGTAATCATTTTGCTCTGGATTGCAACAAACTATATTGCTTCCCTGATTCCCATAATGATTCCCCTCGCTGCTGCCGTCTTTGCCGCTGGTTGGCTGACCTGGGCACGGGTGCTGGGCCGGGCGGGGTACGCTCTCACCCATGAGAAACTGCCTAAACGCCGCAAAAAGCGGAGAAAAAAGGACGGCAAGGACAAGTCGAACGAAACGACCTCTGCCGAGGAGTCGGTCCCCGAAGCATTGTCTGCTACGCAGGACGTGAACGCCTTACCGCCGGGTCAATCGCCACAAAAGTATTAAACCCACCAGCCCCAGCACGACATTGCCGGTCCACATCATATACATGGGGTTAACACGCCCTTCCTTGCCGAGATTGATGCCGAACATCATCAGCGGATAATACACGATCACGATAGGCAGAAAACAGGTAACAAAGGCGCTGAGAAAGTCCCGTTTATGAAACCAGATTGCGACCGGACAGCCGATCAGCACGAAGAACAGGCAACCCAAAGCCAGGGCTGGCCGCGTGGCATATTCCGTGTCAAGTTCGTAAAGCTCCTTGTATAGAAACTTCAATTCCACGTCCGGCGTCAATTTAGGACCTTGCTCCGTGGGCTTTATCAATTGCATTTCTTTGCGGGACTTGGAGTCTTCGATCGGGGCCTTATGCGAGGAAGCGGAAGCGGATGGGCTGACGATGCCTGCTTCGAGGGCAGCAATCTTTTCCAGCAGTTCTTCGCGGCGGGCAAGAAGCTGTTGGTTGGTCAGTTCCCGAGCACGGACTTTGCGGGCGGCTCCCAGCGGAGGCAGAGGCAGGGGCACCTTCTCCTTGTCGAAGCTGAAGTAGGTCGCGCCGCCGTCCTTGGACATGTCGCCTTGCCACATCTCGACCCAGACGGTTTCGCCCTCCAGGTCCACGGTCAGTTCGGCGATCTCCGCCTGAGCGATGATCTCGTCCCGGCCGTTGGCGTCCCGCTTTTTGAACGTGGCGGTGAGCAGTCGCCGACCCTGAACGTCCCGCACCCAGATGGCGTAGTTGACCCGTGGCTCATTGAAACACAGGTCGCGTCGGAGCCGGCTGTAAAGCAGTTCTTCGATGTCTTTCAAGGCCGTGGTACGCAGCAGATGGTGATTCCTCGGGATGAATTCCTGGTTGAGCCACCAGACGATACCGCTGATCGCCGCCCCCAGGAACAAGGCCGGCCACAGGGCGTAGGTGATCGGCACTCCGGCGGCTTTGATCGCGGTGAGTTCATTGTCGGCGGACATCCGGCCGAAAGTGACGGAAACGGCGAACAGCATCGTGGCGGGGATTGTGAACGGCAAGGTGCCAGGAATCAGGAGCGGAACCAGCTTGACGATCTGCTCCGGTCCAAGACCCTGGCGAGCGGCCTCGGCGACGATCCCGGCCATGACCAGAATCCCCGTCAACGCCAGCAAGGCGAGGACGAAGACCCGCAGCAACTCGCTCAAGATACTCCGGTGCAAGATATGCCACGGCCGCACGTTCATCCTCCACGTCCGTTGTCCGAGGCGATTTCGCGGTCCCTTGCCGATGCGTTCAGGGCAGACGCCGCAGCAGACGTTCCTGCTCCCGCATCCGCTCACCCATCGTTTTCCACAGTTCCCGCAGGGGTTCCACGAGGATCGGCACCGGCTCTTTCTTCACCTGAACATCGGCGAGACTGCCCTGGATGCGAATCTTCATCAATTGTCGACTGACTTCAACGGGAATGCGGTCGATCAGCGGCGGCAGCAGCGGCAGCGTCCGTCCCCATAACAAGCCATACATTTCCAGATTCAGGTCCGTTCCGTCCACCCGCATGTCGCCCTGTCCGCGGAGGCTGAGCGCATCGCCCAGCAATTCCACATGCGTGACTCGAATACGATCGCCGACAATGACCAGATCAGCCCGCGCCTCCTGGAAGGCAGACCCCTTGGGCAGATGACCGCTCAGGGCCGTCAGCAGGTTAAGAATCAGGGGCAGGTCGTAGATCCGAGCGCCGTCGTGAATGTGGATCGCTCCTTCGCCGCGCAGCGACTTCAGGTCCGAACCGCGTCCGTGCAGCCGAAGCCGGGCCGACGCCTTGCCCCGCACCTGTCCGCTGCGGCCAAGCGTTCCCCGGGCGAAGGTCTCCAGGTCGATCTGCGAGGCCGTCAGGTCCACTTCGTAGCGGGGTTCGTCGGCGAAGGTCACGCGCAGGGGGCCGTAGATTTGCCCGCCGTACAACCGGCCTTCGATTCCGCTGAGGACAACGGTTTCCTCGGTGACGCGAATGGGACTGCGTACCTCCTTGAGGGGAAGCTGGGCGACGGTCACTTCGTCGAGACGAAGGTTCCCCTGAGCGAGCAGTTTCGCTCCGTCATACCAGCCGCGAAGGGCGACCTGACCAGTGGCCTCGGAGGCTTCCAGTCCGCATTGCAGCTTCGTCCGGGCAAAGGCGGCGCTGCCGTCCCAGTGATATTGGGTCCTGCCCTGGTTTTCGATCAGTACCAGATCTGTGATGATGCGAATGGGACGATCCGGCCGCAGGGTGGCGAAGGCGGTGCGGACCATCGGCGGAACGGCGTCCAAAAACTCCTGATCGACCCAGAGATTGTCGGCGCGGAGCTGATACAGATCGGCCCGATAGCCGCCGTTGCAGTACAGGACGACCTCCGCCAGTTTAAGGCTGACCTGGGTCTGGCCATGTCGGCCGCGGAAGTCGGTGAGAACGACCCGGTCCTCGGCGTAGTGGAAATCGCCCTCGACGTCTTCGAGTTGGTAGGGGAAGCAACTCGGCTTCATGCGGCAGCGGCGGGCGGCGGCGCGGAGGTCGAGCACGGGACGGCCCTTGCCGAGGATGTCGATCTGGGCCAGGAAGTCGGCCCGTCCGGAGGGATTGAACAGTTTCCAGGCGGCTTTCATCTCCTCGTCGAGGGCAGCCTCGAGTTCTTCGTCCATCAGAGCGTTGTGCCCGTGAATCCACACGCGGATGCGATTGCCTTCGGCGGTCGGCTCGGAGACGCCGGACGCCTGGAACTCCCCGCCCTTGTGGCGACCACGGAAGTCGTAAAACCGCCAGGATTCATCCGGCTGAATTTCCAGTGTCCCTTCGATTTCCTCCACCGGATAGGGGAATTCCTGGTAACACATGGTGGCGTCGTGGAAGCGGAGCTTAAAGCGTTTGTCCAACGGGGGTCGCTCGCCGGGTCGCTCGGCCGGCCGACGCTGGAGATTGACCAGGGCGGTGACGAATCCGGTCGGTTTGAACTCGTTGACCAGTTCGGCAGTTTTAGGGTAGGGGTCGAGGGCCTTGATGAGCCGGGCTGTGATCGGCACTCGCGTGCCCTGAATCTCGAGATTGAAGCCAGGGCGGAGAGGGTTTCCTGGCCGCAAGCCGTCGCCATAGACATCTCCGACGAGCCGCACCGGCTGCCCGTCGGCTATGCCTTCCAACCGGACATGAATCACCGGAAGATGACTTCCCAAGCGATAATGCAATTCGCCGACGATCCGCTCGACTGTGTAGGGAAAATCGTCGTAGGTGGCCGTCATTCCTCGGGGTTGCAGACGACAATCGAGCGTGATGGCCTCCCCGTCCTTGGCTGCGTTGAGACGGATGTCCATGACGCCATGCGGACGGAACTCCTCGACGATCAGCCGCAAACGGCTCGGGAGCCGGGCGATCAGGGTTTCTTCGAGTTGAAGACCGGATACCGTGCCCTGAACGGCATAATCGCCGGTTGGAGACAACTCGAGATGGCCTGATCCCTCCAGGGTGGCCTGTCCGCCTCGGGCCGTCAGGCGGCTGACCCGTATCCGCTCGCCGTGGACGGCTAGGTCCGCTTGCACCTGTTCCAGGGGAAAGGGAAGTGCCTCGTGTCGGGCGAAGCCATCCCGCAGTTTGACGGTCAGGTTCCAGTTCCACGGTTGGCTGGTATCGGGGTGGAAGGCGAATTCACCCTCCAGGCTTACGGTTCCGCGGACCTCGGCGAATTCGGCCAGTTCCGGAACATAACGGCTGGCAAGGTCGCGCAGGGCAGCGCTCAGAGCTACCGAGGGCAGGGAGGCGTGAAACGAGCAGTCCTTGGAGTCCAAAATCACGGAGCCTTGCACGGCCGCGGGACCCAGCACCGGGCTGACGGTGGTTAGCTGAAGATGGTAACTGGCATCGCCATCGGGCATGAGCGTCGCCTCGACGCTGTCGAACCGCCAGCTGGCTTGCCGCACCGAGTCTTCCAGCAGAACCTTGCCCTGGCGGATGACGAGGATCGGCCGTTGCTTGCGATCTTCCGAATCAGGAAACAGGCCATCCAGATTCGTGCGGCCGCCGGGAAGCAGGACGATTCGCAGGGTCGGTTGATGCAGTTCGAGCTTATTGAGAGCCAGTTTGCCGCGGGAGAGCTGTTCCCGGTCGGGATAGAGCAGCAGTTCAGCGACGGACAGAAACGGCTCGCCATCGCTTTTATCCCGCCGGGCCAGACGAAGCCCGTGAAGGCGAACGCCGCCCAGCCAATGAAGCCGGGCGTCGCCGAGTTCGGCTTCGACCTCGGGCAGTTCGGCGGCCAGCATGTCCAGCACGATTTGCCGGACGCCCTCGGGATCGGTCCAGGCACGCAGCCACCAGTACCCGACCACCAGGCCGATGATCAGCAGCGACGCAGTTATGCGAACGATGTTCCAGACAATCCGTTTCATCGGCCCCATCTCGGAAAGCCATCGCGGGGATCGGGCCGGAAGGTTACGCAAAGGGAGCGGATTCGACAAGCACACTTGCGATTCGTCAGGCGGATGGCTGGACTGCTCAAGATCGCGGGAGGAGGAAAACTGAGCAAGCTGCGAACGGAGCAAACCGGCGGCGAAACACGGAATCCAGAAAGCAGCGGATTTACGACACGCCGGACAACATGATATAAGGGATAAGAGAGTCTGCCCCGACAGTGAGGTTTGACATCGGTTACAAACGGTGCGGAGGCTGACCCGTGCTCGCCATCGGAACCCAGCGACAAAAGACCTGTGGCGGCATCGCTCGCCGGACATTCCTTCAAGTGGGAGCGTCCTCGGTTCTCGGTCTGGCCCTTCCCGACCTCCTGCGGGTGCGGTCGCTGGGGAAGGAGCCGACCGTTGCCGTCCGGGCCAAATCTGTCATCCTGCTGTGGCTGTGGGGCGGGCCGAGTCACCTCGACACCTGGGACATGAAGCCGGACGCGCCCATCGAGTTTCGCGGTCCGTTCAGTCCGATTCCAACCAGCGTGACCGGCATCCGCGTCTGCGAATTGTTCCCGCAAACGGCGGCCCTGGCCCATGAATATGCCCTGATCCGTTCCTTGCACACGCAATCTAATGACCACGGCGTCGCTGGCACCATCGGCCTGACCGGCAGCGGATCCGGGGCGGTCGATCTGGGCGGCAATGCCCGCAGCGGAACATCGCGGCCCGCCCTCGGGGCCATCGTTGCCAAGGCCCGCGGATTCGACGGGGGATTGCCCCCGTTCACGGTCATCGGCGGCAAGCTCCACCAGGGCAAGAAGATGATCGTCGGCGAAGGCGGCGGACATCTCGGGCCACGTTACGATCCTTTCCGGGTTGAGTATGAAATCGAAACCGGGGCGAAGATACCCGCTTTGAATCTGCAAGCGGAACTGGCCCCGGAACGGCTCGAAGATCGCCGCTCCCTGCTCAAGGCCTTCGGCGAACTGGAACGCGGTTTCGAGCAGGTTCGCCGGGTGCAGGCGCTGGATCAATACCGCTCCCAAGCGTTTGACCTGCTCACGTCGCCGGAAGCACGCCGCATGTTTGACCTGTCCCAGGAGCGCGACCAGGTTCGGGACCGCTATGGCCGGACCCGCTTCGGGCAGTCGTGCCTCTTGGCTCGTCGTCTCGTCGAGGCCGGGGTGCCATTCGTGCAGGTGAACTGGAGCAGCCACGTCGAGGCGGAAGAGGACTCCGGCGACGGCGGATGGGACCACCACTACCGCAACTTCCAGATCATGCAGGACCGACACGCCCCGTGGCTCGACCAGTCGCTCAGCGCTCTGCTGGAGGACCTGCGAAGGCGTGGACTACTAGAAACCACCCTCGTTTTGGCCTTCGGCGAGTTTGGCCGCAGCCCGAAGATCAACGACAAGGCCGGTCGAGAACACTGGGAACACTGCTACAGCGCCTTGGTGGCCGGAGGCGGGGTCCGCGGCGGCATCGTGTACGGCGAAAGCGACAGACGCGGCGAACACCCCCGGACGCATCCCTGCACCCCGACGGACATCATCGCCACAGTACAGCACCTCGTAGGCATCTCCAGCGAAATGGCCCAATCGCTCAATCTGGCCACCGATGGAGTGGTTCTCGAAGGGCTGCTCTGATTCTTCCCATCAAGCACCACAGCAATCCGGAAACGCATCATGCCGTCAGCGTGATTCGGCGATGTTCGATGCGGCTCGGCTCGAATTCCCCCAGACCGAGTTTCGCGGAAAGCGGGACGTGTTCCGGCTGGCGTAGATAAAACGCCTCGTTGCCCGAGCGATTGTTCCCGGCAATGCCCATCCGGGCCACGGGGGCCCAGCCGTGCTGGGCGCGGACGCCGTCGAGGATGTCCCAACCGACGTGGTCCATCGCCACGGGATCGGTGGCCACGAACAGCGATTTGTGCTCCCAGGTGCTCCACGACGGATTCCAACTGCCCGGTCCGCCCTCGTAAGCCCCGATGAGGCCGTCGAGAATGTGCAGCACGCATTTCTTGCGGATCGGTTCCAGGGCGACGATTTCCGGCGTGAAAGTGCCGCAGTGGTTTTCCTCCTTGCCCGGTCCGGTGTGTGTCCGAGCCACGTTGCTGACCAAGCCGTGCGACATGTTCTTTAACGCAATCGTGATCCCGGCCGAGCGATGGTCCTTCAGGAGCGGAATCGTGATGATCTTCTGGGCATCGACGGTTTTTTCGTCGGTGAGGATGCGGGTAACGTGGGATTGATAGGCCAGCGGCTCGGTGGCGGGCAGCTCCGGCACTTTGTAGTCAAAGCGTTTGAAGATGTCCCGGTCATAGCCGACGACGTGTGGATCGGGAGCTGGTTGGCGGCCCTCCCGGGGATCGCGGCCTTCAAGGTCGATCTGAATGTTCCCTCCGCTGACCGCCGCGGCGTACCAGCCAATTTCGGGAAACTCTCGCTCCAAAAAGCGGTCGTAGCCCGCAGCGCGGAACTCCTCGGCGTAGCGTTCAAAGAGGAAGATGTCCTTGTCGCGGATACCGGCGAGGCGAAGCCCGTCAATGACTGCGGCGATGACAGCGAAGTTGGAGATGACGGCGACCACGCCGGGCTTCCGGGACAGCCCCACCGGGTTGACCTTGATTCCGACCCGTTCGCCTTTGTTGAAGAATCGTCGCCAAGCCTGCGTCGGATCGGGAGCGCCGGTCAATTCGCACATGGCCCGGTGCAGCATCCGCTTGACCGGCTCGGCCTGGATTTGACCACGCACTACGGAAGCCGGATCATGGACTTCGACGACCCGACCCGGAAACGGGCCGGGCAGGGCGAATGGCGGATTCGGAACCTCCACGGTTTTGCCGGTGAATTGCTTGGGCGTGTACGGCACCGGCTCCAAGCCCCGTTGAGTGGCCCGCTGAGCGGTTGAACGCAGCCGCCGGCTGATAGTAAAGCTGGTCGCTCCTAGAGCAGCCATGCCCGCAGCAACACCGCTCCAGAGAAAACCACGACGGCAGATTCCAGACCGGCCTTTCGATTGCATCGTCGTCCCCCCGGCGTTTGGCATGTTGACGGCTTCAGGTCCGTTCGAGTTCCCCTGCATCATAAGCCACCGCTGGACAGGCCGCCACCAGGGAAGTCAAGAGGATGGCGGAAGATTGTCGGAATGCCGATCCACGCCGCCGAAGCGCAAGGTTTCCCAAAGGATCAGGCCAACGGCGAAGAAGAGCAGCACCGCCCCGAGCGGAACCAGCAGAATGCCGTAGGACGGATCGCCCTCGGCATGTCCGATACCGCCAAGGAAGAAGCCCAGGGGCAAGAGCACAGCGGCGTCGAGGAGGAAAAAGGATGCCAGGTACAAGCGGCGAGCCGAGCGCCAGGGAAATCGCGGAAGCCCGGCAGCGAAGGCAATCTGCACCAAGGCGAGCAGGGTGCCGTGAGCGTGGGCCAGCCGCCACATTTCCCGCCGCACCTGATGGGCTGGATCGAGATACCACCCGATCTTGAACCCGTGCAGCGATTCCAACACCGCTCCCAGACTCAGAAAGATCAGAAGCAGCAGCCAGCCGACGGCGTAATGCCGATTGGCGATGGTCTGCTGCACGGCCCGTGTTGGGTCATTCGTGGATGCTGACATCAGGATCGGTTCTTCGGCGCAGCAAGTCATCCAGTCGGGACGGATCCAGGGTCACGGCATCAGCCAAGGGGATGGTTGGGAAAGCCTTGGGATCGGCTTTGGAGAACTGAGCGAGTTTCCTGCGAAGGACCTCGACCTGAGCGGCTCGTTGTTCAGGACTTTCCATGTAGTCGTAGCCGTCGGTCAAATCGCAATGAAGGGAGCGCAAGGCCCGTTCAGCCAGATATCGGACGGCCGGGAAGCGATCCCGAGCCAGCACATCGAGGAGGACCGGCGGCATCCAGGCGGTTCCAGAAGCCTGGCGGGCTGGTTCCCAACGAAAAGCCCCGACACAGACTGCCCGGCTTCTCGCGTCGGCTTGAAGCAGATGCAGAACGGAAGCAGCGACCGTCTCCTGGTCCTGGTCCAGCTTCACGGGTTGATGGCCGTACCACCGGACGAGATGCTCCTGCGTCCAGGCCAGGGTCTTGTCCAGGTGGCAAAGATTGCAGGCGTGAGGTTTGCCGGTGCCAAGACTGTCTTTGATGAACGGGGAGTGGATGCGGTGGGTGCGATGGACGGCCAGCAGGGAGTAGGCCTGATAGGGCATGTGGCAGTTATAGCACAAACTTCCGGGTGAATCGGTGCGATGATGCGTGTGAGCCTCGATGCGATCACGATACTCCGCATGGCATTGCAGACAGGCCTCGTTCGTCGCCATCTCCTTGCCCAGTTGAAAGTTCGGGTCATCGGCGTGCAGGGTATGACAGGTCAAGCAGCTGAGGCGGCCTTTGCCCTCTTCGTAGCATCGGGACAGGGCCATGCCTTGATACTCGACGGCGGTGGTCAGCGGAGTGCCGTCGGGCCAGAAGCGGCCGTCGAGTGGCTCCGGCGGCGGGGGCGGAACACGCCGAAACTGCTCGGCATAAAGCTGGCGTTGCTCCGCCTCGGACCAGAAGACGAAAAGGAAGCGTTCCAAATCATCGCCGGGGGTGTACGGGTCGGTGTGCTGATCGTCCCAGGCAGAAGCACGGGGCACGGTCGAGGCGTGGCAATGAGCGCATACTTCCGAGGCGCGCTGCGGCGACAGCCGGGCGGGATTGATAATCGTCGGGTCGGCCTGTCCGCTCCGCTGCAACAGAAATCGCCGACCAGGGTCGCTATTGACCTGCACGTGGAGTTCACCGGGTCCATGACAAGCCTCGCAGGCGATTCCCAGTTCGGCGACTCGGGTGTCGTATCCGCTCGGCGTCCGCTGGCCCTTCAACATCGTCCAGCCCGTCGGCCGTTTGCTCGGCTTCGTGTTGTGGCAATAGACGCAGGACTCATTCCAGATCGTGGTTTTCTCCCAGAAATCGTTGGTATCGGGTGCCAGGAACGCTCCGTTGGTATGGACCCAGCGTCCCCCCGCGATGTGAAAGGAAACCGGCAGCCGCCAGTACCTTCCCGCTTCGTCCCGATACATGCACTCCTGAAACCAGTGGGAACCCACCAGGCGGACGACCTCGAAACGGCGAAGCTTGGCCGGTCCCCATTCCTCCGGGGGCTTGCCCGTTTCCGCCATGCGGCGAGCCCAGGCCGGATCGGCAGTTTCCATGAAAAACCGATCCCCTTCACGGGTCATCCGAGTCGGAATTCCACGGATGAGCAAAACTCGGTCGTTGAAATCCCCCCGCACCGTTTGCGGGGTAGCTTCCTGAGTCATGGTGCGATGGAAACTGCGATGCCAGGTTTCGTAGTGATGGGGATGGCATTTGTAGCAGCTTGCGGAGGTGACGTAAGGGACCCGAGCCAAAGAACCCGGTGCTTCGACTGTACGAGGCGTCAGCAGCCAGGCACTTCCCATTCCGAGACCGGCCACGAGGATTCCGCCAGTAAGGCCGCCGCTCCGCCAGCCTAAGGCACGAACGCATTGAAACCAGACTGCGGCAAGTACCACGAGAGCCAACAGCGGAGCCATGATCGGCTGCCCTCATCACGCGGAGGTGGTGCTTCAACCTTTGCCGTCGCGGAGGATTTCCCGCGCCGCATTGTACCCGCAGGCTCCCATCACGCCACCCCCCGGATGTGTCGCCGCTCCGCACAGGTACAAGCCGCGGATCGGCGTGCGGTATTTGGCCCATCCCGGAACGGGGCGCAGGAAGAATAACTGCCCGAGCGTCATCGCCCCCTGGAAGATGTTTCCGCCGGTCAGTCCGAACGTCCGTTCGAGGTCGAGCGGCAAAAGCACCTGGCGATGCAGCACCGACCGGCTGAAGTTCGGAGCGTATTGGTCAAGGATGGCGAAGCAGCGGTCGGCGAAGCTGTCCTTGATCTCATCCCAGCTTTTCTCCCGGAGGGCGTAGGGGGCATATTGGACAAAAAGGGACATGACGTGCTTGCCCTCAGGAGCCACCGTCGGATCGACGACGGAAGGAATGGTGCATTCCAGAATGGGGTTTTGCGACGGCTGGCCGTACTTGGCGTCGTCAAAGGCCCGCTCCATGTATTCGAGCGACGGGCAGATGTGAATTGTGCCACGATGGTGCGGCCCTGACGTGGAACCGGGCATTGCTCGGAAGTTCGGCAACTCTGCCAAGGCGACATTGATCTTGAGCGAAGCTGAACTGTAGTCGATCTTGCGGACCTCGGACACGAAGTCCTCGGGCAAGAGTTTTGGATTCAGGAGTTTGAGAAACGTCGTGGCGGCGTCCACGTTGGAGACGACGACCCTGGAAGCGATTTCGCTGCCATCAGCCAGGACGACGCCGACGGCCTTGCCGTCCCGAACGAGGATTTCGCGGACCTCGGCTTCGCACCGAATTTCGGCCTTGTACTGCTGAGCGGCCTTGCCGAGGGCCTGAGCGATGCCACCCATGCCGCCGCGGACGTAGCACCAGACCCCCCGCGCTCCGTTGCATTCCCCCATGACATGATGGAACAGAACGTAGGCGGTTCCCGGCGTGGACGGCGAGGCCATCGCCCCGATGACCGCGTCCGTGGCCAAAGTGGCCTTGAGCACGTCGCATTCAAACCAGCGGTCGAGGATCGCACGGGCTGAGTTAGTCAGGATGTCCACCACATCCCGACCGTCCTTCCCCAGCTTGGCGAACCGCAGACCGAGTTGGGCCAGTTCCCAGAGGTCCCAAAGCCGATTCGACCACGGATCGGGTGGCGTCCGAAGCAGCAGCGGCTCGAGGAATGCCGCCGCCCGTTCCAACATCGCCTCGTAGCGGGGGAACGCTTCGGCGTCCCGACTGGAAAACTTGGCAATTTCCTGGCGGTTCAGCGCAGCTTCAGGCCCCAGGAGGAGATACCGCCCATCGGGCAAGGGCGTGAAGGATGAGGGATTGCGCGGCAGCATCTCCAGGCCGTGCCGCTTGAGGTCGAGATCGCGGATAATTTCCGGACGAAACAGGCTGTTGACATAGGAGGCCGAGGAAACCTTGAATCCGGGCCACAGTTCCTCGGTGACGCAGGCTCCGCCGACGACATGCCGCCGTTCCAGAACCAACACCCTCCAGCCGGCCTTGGCCAGATAGGCAGCGGCGACCAGGCCGTTGTGACCGGCCCCGACGAG
>JANWWR010000012.1 GCA_025055835.1 Gemmatales bacterium
GGATGATAAGCACATGGACCGGGGCCTGCGGGTTGATGTCGTGGAAAGCCAAGCAGAGATCGTCTTCATAAATGATTTTTGCCGGAAGCTGCCTGTTGATGATCTTGAGAAAAATGTTTTCCGCAAGCATGGGCTGACTCCTTGGGGAGTGTTCAGAGCGAACCTTCACGGGAACTCTGTCCGGGGTTCCTGAAGGGCATTGTATCGGATGAACAGGGAGGCTCGAAACACGTTCTTCGCCATGTCCGTGGGAAGACGTACCCCACCGTGGTATCATGATTTCATGCCCGGCAAACGCCTCACACCGACCCTAGCCGACTACGTCGCCATCGCCATCTGCCCCGCTCTCATTATGACGATGGTGGGCGGCCTGGTCTTTTTCCTCCTGGAAGTGTTCTACGTCGGGCAGTATCAGACCCGGCTTCAATGGGTATTTGGCTGCTTCGTCTTCGCCACGGTGTTAATTGCCCGCATCTCCATGATGCACGATGGCGGAGTACGGGCACCCATCTACGGCATCCTGCTCGCCATACCGACCTACTTGGCCACGCTCTTCTTCATCGACTATCAGACGCCCCTGCTTAAGGCCCTGGCTTGGCCGATCAATGCATTCATCCTCGCAGTGATCTGGTGGAGCACGCACAAGCTGACTTACGACTGCACCTACGAGGACGAAAACTCCGACGCCAGCGGTCGAGGTCTTCTCGAAGCCGCCGGGCTGGATCCCGATGCTCCGCCGGACCAGGCGTCGGAACCGGAAAGGCCGAGCACACCGAACGAACCGACCGAAGACGAGGAGGCGGCTGCCGACGGCGAGAAGAAGCCAGCGACGGAGAGCAACGGAAAGCAAGATGCGGAAGTCAACAACGACGGCCAGACGCGACCGAAGAAGAAGCACACGCCGGGCGTCTGGATCATCTACTTCTCCCTGGCGGCTCTGCCTTTGTTCGGCCTGGGCCAATTATTGCTTCCGTCGGCGAAGCGAGGGTACGGTTCGTGGCTGCTGGCAATTTACGTCGCCAGTGGGATGGGGTTGCTGCTTTGCACCAGCTTTCTGAATCTGCGTCGTTACCTGCGAGAACGCAAAGTGGCAATGCCACGCACTGTCACGGCGGCTTGGTTGGTCATGGGGGCAGTTCTGATTGCTGGGCTGGTCGGCTTCGGGTTGGTAGTGCCGTGGCCTTCGCCGGAGGGCATGCCGGAAAGCCTCGGATTAGCTGGGTCCAAGGATCGTCAGGCTTCCCGCTGGTCGCCGTTCCGGGACAGTCCCGGCAAAGGTCCTGGAAGCCGGTCGAACCAGGGCGTGCGGGATCCCCAGGCCAAGACGCACTCCAGTCAGGTTTCCGGGGAGCAAGGCCAGAAACCCGGCCAAGTGGCGCAGGGAACGCAGGGCAATCGCCAAGGGAACCAGGGAGGCGAAGGCCGGTCGGATCAGCGTGGCCAATCTCGTGAGCCTTCCGGCTCCTCGGCAAAAGGACAACAAAACGAACCCAGTGGTTCCCACTCCCAGCGTTCGGGAACCACGAAAGATGATCCGCGGCAGCGCGGTTCCGACAACCAGTCGAGTCAAAGCAAGCCACGCGACTCTGAGCGGAGCGGACAGCCGGACCGCCAGGACGACACAGAAGATTCGGGAGTGGCCGGTTCCGAAGAGCAGCAGACCGGTCGGGAACACGACCCCTCGGCGTCTGGCGTTTCGAGCCAGATTCAATTCCTCGAAGCACCGGCCAAGTGGCTGGGGATGGTATTTAAATGGATCGCCCTGGTCGTCGGAGTGCTTGCCGGGGGATACTTCCTCGTCCGCTTCCTGGCTAATTCCGGCGGGTGGTTCCGGGACCTCTTCGGTTGGCTTTTTAAGCGGCAGAACGAAGTGCCGTCCGACGACGTGCCCCCCGCAGAAACGCCGATCTCTCAGCCTGCTCCTTTCAGTGCCTACGCCGACCCGTTCCTGACCGGAGCGGCTTCCAACTGGCCGCCGAGCGAAGTTGTCCGTTACACCTTCGAGGCTCTAGAGGCTTGGGCCTGGGAGCGTGGCTTGGCTCGCCAGCCGGACGAGACGCCGCTGGAATTCGCCCACCGGCTCGGGGAGCAGGTGCCGAAGCTGGGCGTGCCGGTACGTCGAGTCGCCGATCTGTTCGTCCGTTTGTGCTATGCCCGACAGGTGCCGACGCCGGCAGCGCTTCCGGTCGTTCGGGAATTGTGGCAGGCCCTGGCCGAAGTCCCGCGTCCGGAGGCGTCCGCTGCTACCACATCTTCTGCGACTCTGGTACAGTAGTGGCGGATACAGAGGGCGATACTTCGGGATTACGGTGAGCGGCATGAACACGCGAAGGCTTCTCCTGACGGCGAATGCAATATGGGCCTTGATGCTGCCTTTGGCCTGGGCCGTGGATGACGAGGAAGAAGAAGTCCGGCCGCGCCGACCAGCCACGCCGGCGGCGACCCAGCCGATGCCAACCCCACCAGCGACCCCGGCCACGCCGCGGGTTGACCTTCGCCTCGGACAAACAATCAGCCTCACCGAGGAGGCCAAGAAAGCGGAGCATCCCGCACTCAAGAAACTGCTCGAAGATTTCTCGGTGATTCACGACACCATCGTCAGCCAGACGGGGCGGGTGTACAAAGTCCAGCCGCTGAAAAATCGCTACGACCCGAATACGGCAGCAGATGTTTCCTTTGTCGAACTCAACGCCGGAACCCAACGGCAGACGTTATCGCGGGAACAGATCCGCAGCGTGAGCCATTATGAGATTCGGGCCTTGGCCGAAGTTCGCAACCTGTTGCAGAGCGGCCTCGATCAGCCCACCGCTCAGGGCATAACACCCGTCTCCCGCTTCCGGCTCCTTCAGGTCGGCGAATGGGTGTTGCGGGAAGCTCTGCGATTCCACACGTCCGCCAAGAGTCGCAATGACCGCGTCGGCAGAGGCTGGGACGGGGTCGAAGACGAGTTGCGAAACGAATTGACGAAACTGCAATTGGCTCAGATTCGCGCCTTGACCGGGGCCGGAGATTACGCCGCCGCGGAACAACTTGGGGCTTATCTGCTCAAACAATACAAGGGTTCCCGCGAGGTGTTGGATGCCCTGGAAAAGGTCTTCACCACGCAGGCCGATGAGGCCATTTCTCAGGGCAATCATGCCCGTGCCCGGGAACTCATGGAACATCTGCTTCGCAGTTATAATTCCGAAGTCACTCCCGGCGTGGAGCGCATTCACCGCATTTTGCAGACGAAAGCCCGGGAGTTGGTCGCGCAGAGCGATCAAGCCGCGGCCCAGGGCAACGGCAACCAGGCCCTGGTGCTTCTCGAAGAAGCCCAACGCATCTGGCCGAAGCTGGATGGCTTGGCCGAGAAGCGTCGGCTCATAGCCCGCCTGCATCCCACGCTCCGCATCGGCGTCCGGACTCTGCCGAGTCAGATGTCGCCGACCACGGCCGAGAGTGACAGCGACCGGTTAGCTGTGCGACTGCTCTTTGACCGCCTCGTGGAACTCCGCGGCGGTCCATCGGCCCGGGATGGCTACGCATACAAGCTCGGACCGGAACCGGAACTCAAGAGCGACGGCGTGTGGGAGTTCACGTTACCCAGCGACATCCAGTGGTCCGACGGCAAACCCTTCACCGTCAAGGACGTGCTTCGGAGTTTTGAGATCGCCAAGGATCCCGCCACTCCTTATTACGATCCGCAACTCCGCGAATTGGTGGACATCAAACCCCTGGACGATTACCGCTTCGTGGTCACGTTCCGCCAGGGACACATGGACCCCTTGGCTCTCTTGACGTTCGAGCTCCTTCCCGCTCATTTGCTGCTGCCGGATCGCACTCCGCGGAACCTGGCGTTCGGCAAGGCTCCCGTGGGGACCGGGCCTTATGTCTTCGCTGGCATCGAGGGCAAAGAAGCGATCTTTCGAGCAAACCCGAACTATCGTCGGCCCCATGCCCCGACAGGCCCGGCTATTCAGGAAATCCGCCTCGTGCAGTACGACGACATTCAGCAGGCCCGGCAAGCCTTGGCCAACGGCACTCTGCATTTGCTGACCGACTTCACCACGAAGGAACGGGACGCTCTCACCGGCATTCCCCAGGTCGATCTCCTTGACCCGACCCAGCCCCGCGACCAAAGCCCGCCCTATCTGGCCAATGGCCGCGTCTACTGGCTCGCGCCCAACTTCCGCCAAAAGGCGATGCAGAATCTCGATCTTCGCCTGGCCATTTCCTATGCCATCGACCGCGAACGCATTCTGAACGAAGTCTTCCGAGGCAAGGACCGGAAATACCATCAGGTGCTCAACGGTCCTTTCCCGCTCAACAGCTGGGCCTACAATCCCGCTTTGACACCGGACCGGGAAAGCCCCTACAAGCCGGAAGCAGCACGCAATCATGTCGCCCGGGCACGTCAGTCCTTGGGCAATCTGCCTTCGCTGAAAATCCGCTTCGCCACCAACGAGCCGCTCGCCGCCGAGGCCGTTCAACAGATCGCTAACCAGCTGAAGTCCATTGACCTGACCGTTCAGGTCGAGGGCATTCCCTACCAACAACTGCTGGCCGAACTCGCGGGAGATCGGCCGCAATTCGATCTGCTTTACTGGCGACATGATTTCGAGAACGAGACTCTGAACCTTTGGCCTCTTTTCGATCCCCAGGGTATCGGACCGCGAGGCCGGAACTTCATGGGATTCGAGCGGGATAGCCAGGTCGAGGGACGGTTCCGCGAGCTTCAGCAGCATCGCGATTTCGGCTTCATTCGCGAGAAGGCCCAGATGCTACACGATCTGCTGACGTTGCAGAAGATGGTCCTGATTCCGCTGTGGCAACTGGATCGGCACGTAGCCGTGCATCGCAATCTCCGGCCAACGCGGATTCACCCGCACCACATCGTCGAGGACATCGAATTGTGGCAACTGCGTGTGGGGGATTAGACCCGGCAGGCGTCCATGATCTTTTCTGCCTCGGTGTACAAGTCGCCGGTCAAGGCGGTGATGCGCTCGCATTCAGCAGTACTCAGAAGATGCCGGTGACGTTCCACGGGATCCTTGATGACGCCGTAGCCAGGCACCTTATAACTGGAGTCGGCCTTGATGGGCAGGCCATTGAAGGTCGGCGTGAGTAATGAGGGATGGAAGTCGATGCCGACGAACGAGGCGACGCGCCGCATGGTGGCCTCGGTAGTGGTGACCAACTCCTCAAAGCGCAACGGAAGGACGCGATTGCCGTAGCGGATCCGGGCCGACAGGATCGCCTGAGTTGATTCCCTCCACAGGCCGACGGCTGTTTCAAGATCGCCATACACTTCCGGCTTGTGTTTCCGGGCGGAAACCCACCAGCTTTTTGGATCGCGGATGATGCACAGCAGCTTGCCGTCGGGATAAGTGCCAAAGAATCGCTCGAGATTGGCTTCGTCCATGCCCATGCGCGGCACGAAGGCGGTGATGATCCGCTTGTCTTTGCCGTAGAGGTTCTGATTATCGAGCCAGGCGTTGAAGTACGACGTCATGTAGCAGTCGAAGATGTCCCGCTGGCTGGCAATGGTTCGAGCGGAAATGCAATCCTCGAAGATCGCCTTTTGCAGCGAGGGCAGAAAGATGAACGGGAAGATCTCCAAATCCTCCTCGATGCCTTTGCCGTACTTCGTGTAGCCCTCGTAGAAGGACCGTAGCACCGGCTTCTCGAACAAAGTCTTGAACCATTCGCGCGGGCCGGCTTGGAGATCAAGCACCGGCCAGATCATTTTCTTCGGGTAGCCGATGAACAACTCGTAGGGATGGGCATGACACTGGGGATGAGCATCGAACAGCTGGCTCATCAGCGTGCCGCCGGAGCGTTGGATCTGCGAGATCAGCACCAGCGGTTGATTGATTTCGACCCGCTTTTCCCGCCGAATCTTGACGAGGTGGCTGTACTCCTCACGGCAAACCAGGTCAAGTTTCTCCAGCCGGGCAAACACCTCGTCCAGGTTGTACTTCTTGCGCTTTTTGGAGGAAACTCCGAGGGCAGCAGCCAACCGACTTTGCAGGGAGGCGAAGCGATCCAAGATTCCGCGTGGGGAACGTTTGGTCTGTTGTCGGGCTTCAGCGGGGGAGGCGTTAGGGTGTTGAGGCATCATGCTTCCAGTTCCTTACGCAGCTTTTTGGGCGTTCCAGCGCAGGTGCGCGATCAGCGCATCGCAAACCTCCCGGACGGCACCTTGTCCGCCAGGCCGGGACAGCACATAGTCGGCCACTTCCAGGACGGCGGGATGAGCGTCAGCGACGACCAGAGCGCAGCCGGCCAGCCGAAGGCAGCCGATGTCGTTGACATCGTTCCCGACGTAGATCGTGTTGGCTGAGGCGATGCTGCGTTCCATCAGAATGCGTCGAAAGATTGCCTCTTTGTCCTCCAAGCCGTTGATGCACTCGATGCCGAGCTTGCGGCACCGGGCCTGAACCACGGGATTGGTTTCCGTGGACAAGACGAGGACGGACAGCCCAGCTTTGCGCAGGAGGCTGATGCCCATACCGTCGCCGCGGGAACAACGGACTGACTCTCGGCCATCTTCTCCGACGTAGACAGCGTTGTCCGTCATCACTCCGTCGAAGTCGAGCACCAGCAACTCGGGCCGAGCAGGCAGAACCGCCAGCAGTCGCGGATCGACATGACCTGATCCGATCATCGCGTCTTCCGGGAAGAAAAGGCCCACGGCGGGCGAGCCGTGAGCGAAGCTATCACCTGTACGTTTCACTTTGGCCTTGGCCCGTCACGCCACCTCCCGCAGCGGCATCAGATCGCAGGCTTCAAAAGCTTGGTCCCTCTTGAGCGGCCGGGTCAATCGCTGGCCGATGAGTCGGTCGATCTCATAGGGATGCAAGCCCCCGCCGGGGCTTTTGATGGCGATGTCCTCGGGCCGCAGCCGATGACCAATAGGCAAATCCCGAGCCGCCACGAGCTTCTTACCCATCTTGGTCAGGGCGGGAAACTCGCTGTCGAAGATGCGCTTTTCCGAGGAACCGAGGGCGACCCGGGTGCGGCGAAGGTCGCGGACCATCTTCTGCATCCCCAGCGGTTCGAGGGAGAAGGCGTGATCCGTGCCCTTCATGGCCCGGTTGAGCGTGAAATGCTTCTCGATGATTCGTCCGCCCAGCACATAGGCGGCGACGGCCATCGCGATGCCATTATCGTGGGCCGACAGACCGATCACTGCTTCGGGAAAAACACGCCGATACGTCGTGATGACGTTGAGGTCAAGTTCCTCGAACTTGGCCGGGTAGCCGGCCGTACATTGCAGCAAGGCAACCTGATCGTTGAAATCCCGAGCAGTGTCGTAGGCTCGGCGAACGTCGTCCAGCGTCGCGGCCCCAGTGCTGATGATGACCGGTTTGCCGATGCGGGCCACGTGGCGGATCAACGGCGTGTTGCGGATGTCTCCCGACGCCAGTTTGTAGGCCGGCATGTCGAGGTCTGCCAGGAAATCCGCACTGGGAATGTCAAAGGCCGTGGCAAAGAAGCAGATGCCCAGGTCGCGGGCTACCTGTTTGAGGTATTCGTATTCCTTGCGGCCGAATTCCAGGGCTTCGCGGTGCGCTCCGTAGGTCGGACCGAAGCTGTTTTCGTTGTCGTAGGGCTTGTTGTAGAACTCCTCCGTGTAAAGGCTCTTATTGTCCCGTTTTTGCAACTTGACTGCCGTGGCCCCGGCGAGTTTGGCGGCCTGAAACAATTCGACACATTTCTCCACCGAGCCTTGGTGGTTATGCCCGATCTCGGCGATGACGAAGGCATCGGTTGCGTCGGAAATTGGAATCCCCGCGATGGTCAGCGTCCGTGCCACGGCTAGCTCCTTCTGTGGAAATTCGCCAAAGCGATTGCACCCCGTCCCCTAGCCCCAGGATGTTTTCGCAATTGCTGCTTCGAGATGCTTTGACGGGGTAGTGGCCGTATCAAACCGGAACCCTGACAACGTGTCAATCCGAACAAGGAGCGTCGCTTCTGCCTCTCACCAGGCGGTGAATCCGCCGTCCACCCGAAGCTCGATCCCGGTCACATAGGCCGAGGCATCCGAGGCCAGAAACACCAGTGGCCCGGCCAAGTCCTCCAGCTTCGCCATGCGGCCCAGGGGAACCCGGTCGCAGAATTTGCGGATAAACTGCTCATCTTGCCCCCCGGCCACTCCGCCTGGTGACAGGGCATTGACACGAACCCCCGCAGGCCCCAGATGAGCGGCGAGGTACTTCGTCAGATTCACGACGGCTGCCTTGGAAGCCCCGTACATCGGCGGCTTGAGGAAGGGTGGATCGCAAGACAAATGATCGTAAAACCGGGCATCCGGCGAGACGCTGGCGTACAACGAGCCGATGTTAATGATGGCTCCCCGGCCCGATTCCCGCAGGGAAGGCAAAAACACCTGCGTGCACAAGAACACACCCAACACGTTCACATCGAGAATGCCACGGCAAATGTCCGTTGGAATCTCTTCGAGGCGATAGGTGCGGACCGGCTTGCCCGGCGGCTGATCGATGCCGGCATTGTTCACCAGCACGGAGGGACAGCCGAAGCGACTACGAATGGCGTCATGAGCCGATTCGAGGCTGTCCCGGTCGCACACATCTCCGGCGAACAATTCCAGGCGGCCCGGAAACAGCCGTTGCAGGTCCCTGAAGCGAGGCGTCGGCTCGATTCTCGGCAAGTCAAGTGCGGCGACGCGGGCATTGGCGTGAAGCAGCGCTTCGCAGAATGCATGGCCCAGCTTGCCCAAGGCCCCGGTGACGATGACGATGCGGTTGTTTAAATCGAAGTCGGCGCGGATCGGCATGATTCGGCTCACTTCTTTTTTGAGGTTTTTCGAGATGATTTCCCTCGCAATCTAGGCCGCGTGCCCATGCACCTTCGCATGCCATTCCCAGAGCAAGTCGAGGCTGTCGGTCGGCATCACGACTAGCCGGCCTTTGGCTCGTTTGTTCAATGCCTCATGGGCGACCTGCAAATGCGAACTGACGAAGTTTGGTTCGGACCAGAACGAAAATGTTGGCTTGCCGAGCAGCGGGCCGAGATAGCTGAACCCGCCGTAGGTGCAGAACAAGACGTCGGCATGAGCCACGAGGGCTGTTTGCACGGTCAGATTGTTTGCAGGCTTCATGAGGTGGGATGCGTCGAAGACCATTTCCGGGCCATCCGGCCCGGCATCCCGGTGATCGTCCAGCTGCAACCCGGTATTTAAAAGCACGACTGGCATAGCCCGGGAAACCCTGGTGATTATCTGGCGGACGAAGCGGCGATTCGCTTCAGTGTCGGGAAAGCAATCGCTGAAGTAGAACTTGACCGCTGCGTAGCTGCCTGAAAAGGGAAGCCCCTTTGGCCTGTCCAGGCGCTCGGTGATCGGCTGATGCTCGCACATCGCCATCAGCCGATGCACGTCCATCCACCCGCACCAAAAAGCGCCAAAAAGCTCGTACATCCAAGCCGGATGCACCAGGTCGAACCGACGGAGGCCAAGCCGCTCGGCAGCCAATTGCACGATGTGCCGATCGAAGTCGCTTACCGCGAGTTGCCTTTTGCCACCTGTCCGCTGTTCCCGCTGTTTGTTCCGCTCGGCGAACTCCGGCGGGGAAACGTGATCCAGAATCTCGAAGTAGCCTTTGGCAACATCACAGTACCAGGGCAGCGTTCCGCCGCGTGACACCACGATGACACGTTCCGGGGTAATGGCGTAGTCATGAAACAGACGGCGTACAAAAGGAATCCAGTAGAGCAGCTCAAAGCCCACTTCGGACAACCACGGCCCGACAAGGATCGGCGTATGACCGCGGCTGATGCGATGCATCGTGGCGCGCAGAGACCACGGTAGCGTGAGGCGGGTGCGGAATACGAAACGTAGCCCCTTGCACAGCTTCCCGAGCTGGGTGACGTTCATGACGCAAGTATCCCCGTGCCCTAACCCTGTCCACTGCCCACCGCTTGCCGAGACTTCGTTCCCTTGCCGATCAGGCCATGCAAAGGCGATCCGGCGGGCAGACGTGCCGCCTTCTTGGCCAGCTCTTCGTGGCGTTTGTCTTTGCGAAAGATCCGCATGGCCCACCAACAAACCCTGCGGACGGCCCGGTAAGTCAGATCGCCGCACAAGATCACGATGGCTATCGGCAGCAGCACCACCCTGGCGAACCAGACGGCAGGCGTGGTCGCCAACGGCTCCGGCTGGGGCCGACGAGCCAATTCTTCAATGGCATGGGCGACGATGGGCGTACAGGGCTGATCCAAGCCATGGGGACGGATGAACGCACCGACGAATCGGCGAACATGCTCTTTGCCCGCTTCACCTCCGTCGAGGGTCGCCCGAAGTTGCTGGACGTGCTCAGAGAGATCCCGCGCCACTTTGAGATAGCCGTCGCGGATCAGATAGTCGAAGTGCAAGGTGCCTTCCTGGGTGTCGGCAAATTCCTCGGCGAGGATGGTATGCGAGGTTCGACCGATGATGCCCGCCTCGATCAAGGCGCTGGTGTTGATGCCGACCACGGCGTCGCTGTGGTAAATGGAGTCGAAATACTCGGCACTGGCCTGCTCGGTCGAGACATACGCCCCGCCCCGGGGATAGATGGCGACGCGGGGATGCTCACTGACATCCACATCCGCCCATTGTCCAGCGTTGAGCGGGTGCGGCCGGATCAAGACATTGGCTCCCGCCACGACCGGGTCAGGACTGGAACGCAGATGCGTCAGCCACTTCAGGGCAAACCTGGCCTCTTCTTCGGCAATGAAGGCTGATGAGCAGACGTACAAGATGGTGGGCCGGGCAGGGTCGAATCCGTGAAGTCGGCAGAATTGCTCCCGGGTCGTGCTGGGCCGACGCTCGAACCACTTGTCGAAGCTCTGCGCTCCGGTCACGATGACTTTTTCGGGGGGAATGCCGTGCAGTTCGACGGCTTCGCGCTTCTGATCGTGGTTCCAGACGATGACAGCCTCCGGCTCCAACTGGATGATTCCCTTGTTGGTCAGATTGTCCCAGCTTGCCACGCAAAGGACATTGTGAATGCCAAGCGTTTGCGCTGATTTGAGGTAGTCCAGTTGCTGTGAGCCGAAGTCCACTAGTGGAGTGACCAGAACGATGTCCGGCCGACATTCACGGATCAGGGCGTCAATGCGACGAGAACTTGGAACCAGCATCTCCACACGGCGGAGCAGGCTCTGAATCCAGTTCTGGACGCGCTCCGTCCGAATGCCTGGAATCAACTCGAAAAACAAGGCCTTCAGCCAACCATGATGTTCTCGTGCCCGACGCACCAGCTTCGGAGCCCGGGCATAGCGCGGATGCAGATAGCGAAGGTAATCCCGCATGCCCCGAAGGTGAGTCAGCAGCGGTTTCCAGAGATCGCGGCGGTAGGGCACTTCATCGGCGGTGACGTTGGGATAGTGCCGGCACAGGCGGCTGACCTGCTCCTTGCCCAGATGGGCTTTGTTCGGCATGAGGTTGAAGCGGATATGCACTTCATGGCCGTGTCGGGCCAGCAATTCCACCACGGATTCGTAGTGCCGAAGATACCCCGTGTGTCGAATAATGAACAGGATCCTCATCGCTTCCTTCCTCGGTTGGGGGAGAGCGTCAGGCAACTTTTGCACGCGGCATCCGCCAGGCCGATTCGATCCGCGCCAGCAGCTTGTCCCAGCTGAATATCTCGACCAGAGGATCGTCCTCGGCAGTTCCAGTCTGAGCCAGAAAGCGCGCCAGGTCCGAAACTTCGGCGTGGTCGATGTTGAGTATCCTCGGACAGGATTGCACTTCCTTCGGCGAATCCGCGTCCAGATTCGTGATGATGCGCTTGCCGTAGGACAGGGCCGTGTTGAACGTCGTGTTGTTGCTGCGGACTCCGTCCTTGTAGAAACCGACGAAAACAGTCTCCCGACGCAGAAAATAGGCGATGCCCATGTCGTCTAACGTTCCCAGGAAGATGAATCGTCGGCCGAAGTTCCGGGCCAGGAAAGACCGGGCATGGCTTATGCACGAACCGTCACTGGTCTGATGCACGGCCAACGAGCAGAGCAGCCGGTAATCGACCGGCAATCCCGCCAGCAGATCACGAAGCCGGACGAAGCGGGCCTCGTCGATCTTGTTCGCCATGCCGAAGTAGAAGAACTCCACCTCGCCAGGTGAACAGGTTTGGCGGTAGTGTTCCGGGATCAAGCTGGGAGCGAAGGCGGCGATTACGCCGTCTCCAGCACGAAGGGCCTGGACTCGTCGGTAGATCGCATCATTGCCGCAAAAAACGTACTGGGCGCGAAGGGCCGCCAGTTGCTCAACGGGAGACGCGCTATAGGTGTGGAGGAATAAGCAGAACGATTTGTCCCCGAAGTGTAGATGCAGCAGATCAGCCAGCGCCTCGCTCTGAGCCGCCGATAGCTCTTCAAATTTCAGGGAAACCAAGGGATCGCCGATGTCCGAGCGGTGGGAATCGAGGAGGCGGTACGGCACCTGGAGCCGTTCGGCCAGCAGCCGGTTGAACAGGCCCACTCCGCTGCGGTGGTTCGCCTCACGCACGCCGAGGATGCAGTCACACGGCCTTTTCAAGGACCAGCACCCTCCCATAGTTCTTCCAGTCCATGCGGGCTTCCAGATCGGGCCGCGAACGGAATCCTTGGAGCACGAAAAGACAGCGGAGAAAGTCCTTATTCAGCAGGCTGATGTGCGTGGCATCGACCTCTGGTTCCGCATCCACGGCCAGGAGCTCCTGAGTCCGCTTACTGTACCGAGTGGTGACGTAGATGAACCGCGACGAAAGCCGACACATGTTCTGAACAGCCTGCTGAATCTGGAGTACCGTCAGATGTTCGAGGACTTCGCGGCAGATGACCAGATCGTAGGTCCGGCCCAGGTCGAGCGGCTTATCGCCGGGAAGAACGTGAATCCGATCCCGAATTACTTCCGGGGCGGACTGCTTGGCGTAAGGGCTGAAGTCGATGCCCTCCGCATACACGCCGAGTTCCCAGAGAAGATAGATCAGCACGCCGGGACCGCAGCCGAAGTCCAATGCGCATTGCGGCTGAAAAACCTCCTTGATTAATTGCGGGTTTTTGCCTTCGATGCTGCGGCGGATTTCGAGGGTGTAGTTGTTGCTCCCGGCCCGCCAGTTGGAGTGGAAGTATTCGCGGTCGTAGTGTTCCGCGGGTATCGGCCGTTGGGCAAAGACGATCTCCTCAAACTGCCTTACGGACACGGCGATTCTCCAGGAATTCTTCGAGAATGCGAGTCGAAGAGTTCAGGACGCAGTTGGCATAAACGATGTGGATCTGCCGTTCCCGGCAGATCGCAAGCTGCTCGTTGGGCAAAGAGCCGATCCAGTCGGCCCCCTTGACGTAGTATTTGGGTCGGAAGAAGTCGAGTGACCAGGCGGTGCCGTGCCGGGCGACAAAGACAAAGTCGATGTAGCGCATGGCTCCCAGGACGGCGGCACGATCCGCTTCGGGCAAGAGCGGCGGTCGACCCTTGCGAGTGCGAATGTAGTCGTCGCTGGCCATGTTGCACAGCACTGGCAGGCCGAGCATCCGGGCGAACCGGAAATACTCGACATGGCCGCGATGCACCGGATCGAAGCAGCCATCCACCATGACGATCTCCGCCGGCAACAACTCGCGCTGGCTTTCGTCGATCAGCATGGCCCACCTCGCTTTGTCGCCTTTCGGCCTTATTGCGTTCGAGGTCCACTCGGCACATCAAGCAGCGGCCGCGGAACTCGGCCGACAAGCCAGCTCCTGAGCACGGTGGAACAAATCATCCGTCTTCTGCTCGATATATGCGATCTCATCCGCGGTCAGATGCTTCTTCCAGCGCTCCACGGGTTCCTGCGATACGCCGTAACCCTGGACCTTGAAACTGGAATTCGCCCGAATCGGGAATCCGTTGAATGTGGGCACCAGCAGCGAGTCCGTGAACTGGATTCCCAGCCACGCTGCTAAGTCTCGCATGACCCCGGCTGTATTGCCCAACAGGTCGTCGAAGCGCAGCACCCTCATACGGTCGCCATACCGGGCCTTCAGGTCGATGGCGGCTTCCGCCGAGGCGATCCACTGTGACAAGGCCGTGTCCATCTCCGCGTAGCGACTCTTGTTCTTGTTCAGCCGATGGACGCGGAAACTCAGATACCAGCCTCGCGGATCGCGGATGATCGAGATCAAACGCCCATCGGGGTAGGCGTGAAAGAATTGATCGACGTTCGCCGTGTTCATCAACATCCGCGGCACGAACGCCGAGACATACTTCTTGGCGATGTCCTTGTGGAAATTGCGGTTGTCGATCCAGGCGTTGAAGTACGAAGTGAAGTAGCAGTCCAAGACCTGGCGAACCGTGGTGGGCTTGATCTCGGCGACGACTTTCTCGAAGATCGCTTTCTGAAGCGAGGGAAGAAACAGGAACGGAAACAAATCGCGTTCTTCCTCTTCGGCGTGACGTTGCTTGGAGTAGCCGTGGAAGAAAGCCCGAAAGGCCGGTTCCTCGTAGAGCGTCTCGAACCACTTCGCTGGTCCGTCTTCGAGGCGAATTACCGGCCAGTCCTCCTTGCAGGGGCAGCCGATGAACAGCTCGTAAGGATGCGCGTGCAGTTCGGGGTGCATGTCCAGAAGCTGGCTGAGAAGCGTTCCGCCGGAGCGCGGCACTTGCGAAATCAGGACCAGAGGTTCCCGCACCGGCACGATGTTCTCCAATCGCACCCGCCGCAGGTGGGCACACTCCGCGGCCCAGTCAAGCCGCGGAAGCCGACGCTTCACTTCCTTAGCTGTCCCCGTCCTCGGCCGGGTTGGCAGAGTCCACAGGGAACGGATACCCTCAACAAGCTTCTTCATGACGTCCAATCCTGACCCTTGGGCAACTTTTCATCGCACGAACAAGCCGTAGCTGGGACGCCCTGCTTCCCGGTGCATGTAATGCTCCTGGCGCTGAAACCCAGCTTCTTCGAGGAACTTCAGGACAGGTGCGCGAAGATCCTCGCTGTCGGCCAATTCCACCAGTACCGAGCGCAGTTGGTCCTGACAGAGCACTCGGGATGCTCCTCGCAGGACGTCGATTTCCGCTCCGTCCACGTCCAATTTGACGTGGTTCGGAATCGGCACCACTTGCTGCGAACAGAGGTCATCCAAGGTCCACGCAAACATGGGCTGTTCATACACGGGACGGCCATCGACATAGCCATCGCTTTTGCCTGGGACGCGATCGCCGCTGGCGTGCAAAGCATGGCCGGCTTCCAGGCTCCGATAACGGAAGGGAATCCATCCCGACTTCGCCGCCAAGAGCACGGGCAAAGGCGTCACGCAGTCGCCGCAGCGGTTCAAGGCGATGTTCTGACACAATGCCGCGTAATTCGTTGACGCGGGCTCAAAGGCGAAGACGCGGACTTGTCCCCTGTGAAACCGGCCAGCGTAGATGGCATAAGTTCCGACGTTGGCCCCGACGTCAAAGACCACGTCGCCGGGCCGGATCCATTCCTGAATCCAGCGGATGGTCCACGGCTCTTTGACGGCCGCGTGGAGGCGGCTCAGTTCCGGCTCTGCCCCGATGATCAGCCGCACTTCCGGGACGAGATTATGGATCGGCCGCTCGAGGCGAAGGGAACGAAGCAGATAAACTCGCTGGTCGTCCGGAAGCAGCCGAGCCAGCCCAGCAAGCACTCGCCGAACACACGAGAAAACCGGCTTCGTAATGCTGGGACGACGAGGATGCCGAGGCCCAGGCCGGGGAGATGGCGATCCTTCCGCGGGTCTGGAGTCCCCGCCGAGGATCGGGTGGTTCGGTATTGTTGCGGACGATGCTTTCAGGCTGGTCACGCGGCGGATCTCCGATCTTCGTAGGGCGGTTGAGTCACGATCGGCAATTTGGCCTTGCCTTCGCGGATCATTTGTTCCGCTATCTGCCAGTCGTACTGATTGTTGATGTCAAAACCTTCAATGTCGTCAGTGAAAAACGGCAGGATCGTTTCTCCGGCGATGTTGCGTCGCTCGAAAACGACTCGCGTCCAGGCGATTTCCAGGCTGGCGTTTTGTACCCAGACTTCGGGCAGGGCCTGGTAGGGGGTGCTGTGCCAGGGCTGATCAGCAGGTCCGAAGGGCAGAAGCGGCAAAAGCCGTTTTCCCCGGACGACCCACATTTTGCCGGGATGCTGGCTGCATTTTTCCACAGCGCGGAGCGAATCCACGGACGGTTCGTCCAGAAACGCCCGCCAAGCCCGCCGGATCGTGGCCGCTTGGCGAAACGGACTTGTCGGCCTCAGGATGCTGAAGCAGTCATAGTGGCGTCCAAGCTTTCCCAGTTCCACCAGAGCGTGTTCGATCCACTCGATGTCCGGTGACAGATCACCGGCCATTTCGACAGGCCGCAAAAAGGGCACCTGCGCTCCGTAGTGCAAGGCGATGTCGGCAATCTGCTCTGAGTCCGTGGAAACGACGATTTCCGGAAAGACGCCGCTTTGCCGAGCCGCCGCCAGCGTGTAGGCCAGGAGTGGATGGCCAGCCAGGGGGCGAACATTCTTGCCCGGCACGCGCTTGGAACCCAAACGAGCCGGAACGAGGGCCACGCACGTCGGCTTGGTCATGCCGCGGCCCTCCTTTCCGAGACGACGCCCCCGAGTAGACGCCCTACCCGATCAGCGATGCTGCGGGCATCCAGCCCATGAGCTTGCAGAACTTCATCCGGCGCGCCGCACAACGGCAGGTCGGTCAAACCGATGCTATCGCAAACTCGGCTCTGTGTTTCCCCCAGCCGCGCCAATTCCGCCAGGAGAACCTGGCCTTGGCCCCCAACGATGTAGTGATTGTCCAAGGTGACAATAGCTTGCACTCCGTCCACGCACTTCCGCAGCCAGTCGGTGTCAAAGCGGTTGATCCACGGAAAATTGACCAGCCGCACCGAAATGCCGGATTCCTCCAACATCTGCGCCGCTTTGAATCCCTCGCTCAGCACCAGCGGTCCAGCCCCGATGAGCAGGACGTCGCGCCCGGACCGCAATACAACTCCTCGCCCTTCGACGAGCCGATAATCCTCCGGCAACTCGAACGGGACGACGCAGGGAAAGGAAACCAGCCGCAGATAGACGCTGTGCGGCGTGCCTCGGCAGGCGTACTCCACAGCCAGTCGCACTTCCTTTTCACAGCACGGTTCAAGGATCACCGTATTTGGCATGCCCAGGAAACAAGCGATGTCGCGGACACTTTGGTGCGAATGCCCGGGACCAGCGGGTAGCAATCCGGCCAGCGAACCGACGTAGATGATCTTGGTCCGCTCCGAGGCGTTGTTGTAAATCTGCTCGTTGGGTCGGTCAGAGAGGAAGCAGGCAAACGAATGAACCACCGGCAGCAAACCGGCAAGGGCCATGCCGCCCGCCTGGGAAACCATGTCCTGCTCGGCGATGCCGCATTCGTAGAAACGGTCGGGAAACTCCTTCTCGAAGGCCAGGCAACCGGTGTCCTTGACCAGGTCGGCGTCGAGCACGACCAGGTTCGGGTTGTGCCGGCCCTCTGCGACGAGGGCTTCCGAGTAGGCCGCGATCAAACGCTGGGGTTTGCCCACCGGCTGCGTCTGGGGACGAGGCACATAGGCCAATTTGATCTCGCTGCCGTCGATGGCTTTCAGCAAGGCGTTGATCTTGCCCCGCAGTTCCTCGACAGCCCGTTCGTAGTCCTCGATGGACGGTGCTCCGGAATGGTAGCGGTACAGCCGTTCCGTCGGGGCCATCGCCGTGTGTTCCATGAACGACACACCCCGGCCTTTGATTGTGTCGCAGATGATGAAGCGAGGCCGCGGATTACCAGGCTTCGGGGGAAGCAGCGAGATCAGCTGGTGAATGTCGTGTCCGTCGCAGCGATGCACCTCCCAGCCGAAGGCCGACACTTTGCGGACCAGATCCCCCAGATCGCTGACTTTCTCCACCCAGGTGTCAGACTGAATCTTGTTGTGGTCCACGAGGACCGTGATCTCGCCTAACCCCAGGTTGGCCGTCGGCTGGAGCGATTCCCAGAATTGCCCTTCCTGCAACTCGCCGTCGCCGGTCATGACGAAGATGTGTCCCCGTCGTCCGGTTCGCCGTCGGGCCAGAGCGATGCCGCGCGCTTTCGAGATGCCCATGCCCAGGGACCCGGTGTTAGTGTACATGTGCGGCGTGTTCACGTCGGGATGGCCCGGCAGCCCGTCCAACCGCCGCAGACGATGGATCAGGTCGAAGTCGAGATAGCCAAGCCCGATCAGCACGGCATACTTGCCAGGGGCGTCATGGCCCTTCGACGAAAAGAACAGATCATGTGTCTGCTGCAAATCGCCGTGAACACCCTGGAGAATCTCCATGTACAAGGTGCAGACGATGTCCAGGGAACTGAAGCTGGAGCCGAGGTGGCCCGAACCGGCCCGAGCGATCATGTACAGGGTGTTGAGTCGACAGGCCGCGGCGAAAAGCTCGATCTGTGTTTCGCGGACGGCTCGAATGCACAGGAGCCGATCCAGTTCCTTCTTGGGAACATAGGCTAGGTGGTTCATGAAGGCATCCTGCCAGGCGCGTCTCGAGATTCCCTTCTTTCGGGGCCTGTTCGCCTCACCCGCGAAGACAGGCCGGGGGCGGATTCTAGCCTGCCGGGTCCAATCGGTAAATAGCGCCTCCGCTGGTTTTCAAACCTCGCTCTCAAGAGTCCAAGCGAATCCGTGACCGCTTCAATGCCTGGAGGAAGAATCTGCCACGGAATGCGACTGAGAAGGGCGGTAGAGTTCTAGAAAAGTCCGCACATCCCATTCCTGATCGAGATTCACGTACCCGCAGCGCTTCATCTCGGCGATGGCCTCAGCGGGCGACCAGCCCTCAAACTCCATGCGGTAAATGGCACAATATGCCCCGGTCCGATGCTCGCCGGCAAAACAGTGAAGCAGGATTGGAGGCGGATACTTGTCCGGATTGCGGAAAACCTCGAGGAAACGGGCCACGGACCTTCGTGCCGGCGGAGGACCGTCCTTGCTCCACCACGACCGAGCGGGGATGCGGACGAAGGCGACGTTTTCCTTGGAACAGAGTTCTTCCTCCCAACGGTTGCTTGAGGCATCGCCTTGGTCGCGGTTTTCTTCCCGGAGATTGATCACGGTGCGGATGCCATATTCCTCGATGATCCGTTTCAGCCCCGTCGGCGTAAGTTGCCCGCTGCGATACAGGTATCCCGGTTTAACCACGCGGAAGTTGCGGTACTCCTGCTCACGATGGGTGTGATAGGCATACGGCACGGCGACGCCGGCGATGAGGAATACAAGACCGATCGTGTAGGGAAGGATGCGTGCCATCTCTGTTTCTCCTTGCGTGGCCGGTAAGGCTGGCGGATTCTAGACGCTCTCTTGGAAAGCTGGAAGAGCATTGCTGCGAATCGCATGCACCAGGACGTGGATCGCGACGAAGCGTTGCCGTCATGATCAAGGGGTCACCATGGCGAAAGAAGAGAAACCCAGGCGAATGCCAGGCAGTGCGACGAGTTGGACCGTACGCAGCGGCGGACAAACCGGCGTGGATCGGGCCGCTCTGTATGTGGCGGTACGGCGCGGCCTTGCCTACGTCGGATGGTGTCCACGAGGCGGCAAAGCGGAGGATTACCCCGATCCTCCCGGTGTCCTGGCCCAGTTCCCCAGGTTGGTCGAAACGCCTTCCGCCGATCCGCGCCAGCGAACCGCCTGGAACGTCCGCGACAGCCACGCCACCGTGATCCTGGCCGACGCCCAGGGTCTGAGGCGATCTCCGGGGACCCGCTTCACTCAGACGGTGGCGGAGTTGATCTACCCGCGTCCTCTCATGCTGGCGAATGTGGATGATCTTGATGCGGCTTCCCGCGTCGCCGCCTGGCTCGATGAATGGCAGCGCCGACTTGGTGAGCCGTGTTTCGTAGTCAATTTCGCGGGTCCTCGGGAGTCCAATGCGCCAGGCATCACGGCCCGAGGTGAGCGATTCATCGAGGCGATCTTTGAGGAATTGATCGGTCCTTGAAACAGGCTCAGCTGTTCAGGCCGAGCACGTCTGCCATGGAGTAGCGTCCCGGCGGCCTGTCGGCAAGGAACTTCGCCGCCTGGAGAGCGCCGCGGGCATAGCAATCGCGGCTGTGGGCTTTGTGGATCAGCTCCAGGGTTTCCCCCAAGGTGGTGAAGACGACGGTATGCTCGCCAACGTTGTCTCCCACCCGCACGGCATGGACGCCGATCTCTTCTCCAGGGCGTTCGCCGATCAACCCTTCTCGACCGTGACGGATATGCTTCTGCCCCATGATTCCCTGCACCAGCCTGGCCAGGTGCAGGGCCGTGCCGCTGGGAGCGTCCTTCTTGAAGCGATGATGCCGTTCGATGATCTCCACGTCGAAATCGCGATTCTTGAGCACCTTGGCTGCTTCCTGGACCAGCTTCATCAACACATTCATGGCCAGGCTCATGTTCGGAGCCATGAGCAAGGCGATTTCATGGGCAGCAGCCTCGATCTCCCGTTTCTGGTCGGCCGTGTGTCCCGTCGTGGCGATCACCAGGGGAATCCGCCTCTCCTGGCAGATCCGCAGGATGTGCATGGTGCCTTCGGGAGTCGAGAAGTCGATGACGACATCGAGGCGGACGTTGCCCGGGACCTCCGCGGTCAACGGCACGCCAAGGTGACGCAACCCCGTCAATTCGCCGATGTCCTTGCCCAGATCGGGATGGTGCGGCGACTCCAAAGCCGCGCCGATGTGAAGCTCTTTGTCCTCGTGGGCCAGTTGAATCAACCGCATACCCATGCGGCCGCAAGCTCCGTTGATGCCCACGGTCGTCTTCATGACCTGCCCTCGTTCTTGCTGGTACGGCGGGTCATTGTCCGCCCGCATTTTCGGCGTCACGCACCGTGACCCGGACGTTGACGAAGCCCGCCTCGTTGCACAAACGCCGCATCGCCAAAACGGTCCCCGCCTTGGTCTTGGCCTCCGGCTCAAGCACGATCGGACTGGGAATGATAATCACCGATTTTCCGAGGCGTCGGACGGTCGGCAGAGTCGTACCTTCACTCTCGTAGTGCTCACGGTGAGCGGCTGCCAGTTGTTCGAGATAATCACGGACCCGGCCTTGTTCATTGAACACATTGACCCAGCGCTTGTTGATTTCCACTTCCCCCTTGGTGTTGATCCGAAAGCACACCGGGTCGTCGGCGGAAACCGGGGGAAAGGTGTATTGCTCCTTTTCATCAGGTTTAAAAGCGCAGCCTGAAAGCACACACACAACGATGAACAGACTGGGGCGATACCACGACATCGGTGCCTCTCCTCATGGATGGAACAAGATTTTGAGGTTCACAGCTCGCATCCGCCACCTGAAGAATCATGGTAACGCTCCTACGCTGGCCAGTCCATCATCGAGCCAGCAACAATCGACACTTTTCCCCGGCGATTTCTGCACGAACAGAATTGCAAGTGACGGCGTAATCGCAGTCACCAACCGTTGCTTGGCTGAGAATCGCTCAAAGCGGTAGAATGGCAGCACTGGAAGCATGGCTTTTCACGGAGAAGAGACTGGCCGGCCGACGGCTTGAGCGGCGAATCCAGAAAGAAAGTCCATGAGGGCTGGGTTATGCGAGGGGGCTTGATTGTCGCGTTGTGCTGCGCGGCATCCGTGTGGGCCGATTGGCCGTGCTTTCGCGGGACTCCGTTACAGGAGGGAGTCGCTACCGCGCTGCCTGAGCAACTCGACGTCCTCTGGAAGATCGCCACTAAGGATTCCTTCGAGGCGACTGCGGCCATTTTTCGGGACACGGTTTACCTTGGCGGCATGGATGAGCACTTGTACGCCCTTCATCTGGCTGATGGCAAAGAGAAGTGGAAGGTGAAAATCGGCAGCCCGATGAAGGCCTCTCCCGCAGTGGCGGAAATCGCTTTCCCGGCGGAAAAGGACACTCAGGACGCTAAGCGGATTTGCGTTTTCGTCGGCGACCAAGACGGCATCTTTCGCTGTTTACAGGCCTCCGATGGTAAGCCGGTGTGGGAATTGAAGACCAACGCCGAGATCATTTCCTCGCCGAACGTCGTCGGGGGCAAGGTGTTGTTCGGCTCCTACGACGAGCATCTGTACTGCCTTGAAGCCGCCACGGGAAAGCTGGTGTGGAAGTTCAAGACGGACGGACCGATCAATAGTGCTCCCGCAGTGGCGGAAGGGCGGGTGTTTGTGGCTGGGTGCGACGCCATTCTGCGAATCGTGGACCTGGCGGAAGGAAAAGAAGTCGGCACCGTGGAGCTTGGCTCGCAGGCCGGGGCCTCGGCGGCGGTGTCCGGGAACATGCTCTACGTCGGCAACATGGACCGCTCCGTGCTGGGCATCGACTGGAAAGCGGGCAAGGTGGTCTGGGAGTACCAGCACCCACGCAAGAACCAGGCGTTCTACTCGTCGCCTGCCGTGGCCGAAGGGTTCGTCGTGGTCGGTGGACGGGATCGGCTCGTGCATGGCATCGACGCCCGCACTGGGGAGTATCGCTGGGAATTTCAGACGCGGGGTAAAGTGGACAGTTCGCCGGTGATCAGCGGCGGCAGGGTGTACGTCGGTTCTTCGGACGGAAACTTGTACGTTCTCGATCTTAAAACCGGCCGGAAACTAGCCGACTTCCCGCTCGGCAGTCCCATACTCGCCTCGCCTGCGGTTTCCGGTGGCCGATTAGTGATCGGCACCCAGGACGGCTTGGTCTTCTGCTTGGGAGCCAGGCAATGACGGCGATTCAAGATCAGGAAAAAACCGGGCTGGGAAACTACTTCATCGCCAATTACCCGCCCTTCTCGTTCTGGAAGCCGGAGCACGTTCCCGCCGCCGAGGCCGCTCTCGACCGACCGCCTCGGCCGGGCACCCAACTGGGCTTGTACCTGCACATCCCCTTCTGCCGTAAGCGGTGCAAGTTTTGCTACTTCCGTGTGTACACCGACAAAAATGCCCGGGACGTCGAGGACTACCTGGATGCCCTGGTCAAGGAAGTAGAGCTTTATGCCGCTCGACAGGCGGTTCGCAATCGGCCCTTGGATTTCGTCTATTTTGGCGGAGGCACTCCCTCGTATCTCAGCGCGAACCAGTTGACCGATCTAGCTCGCCGCCTCAAGGCGATCATGCCCTGGGACCATGCGGCCGAGGTGACGTTTGAATGTGAGCCCGGCACGCTCCAGCAACACAAGTTGGCGGCCCTTCGGGAGCTTGGCATCACGCGATTGAGCCTGGGTGTTGAGAACTTCAATGACGACATCCTCTCGGAGAACGGCCGGGCACATCGTTCCCCCGAAATCTATCGGGCCTATCAATGGGCAAAGGATCTTCGCTTTCCGCAAATCAACGTGGACCTGATTGCCGGAATGGTCGGTGAAACCGACGAGAACTGGCGGGAATGCGTCCGCAAGACCATCGAAATGTCTCCGGACAGCGTGACCATCTACCAGATGGAGTTGCCCTACAACACCATTTACTCGAAGGAACTCCGCGTCCTTGGCTCAAATGGGGTCGATCCCTCGCAGATCGCGGACTGGCCGACGAAGCGCCGCTGGGTCGGGTATGCCTTCGACGAGTTGCGAAAGGCCGGCTACGAAATCTCCAGCGGCTACACGATGGTCAAGGACAAGGCAAAGACACGGTTTGTGTATCGCGACGGCCTGTGGCACGGAGCAGATTTGCTGGGAACGGGAGTCGCGTCCTTCGGCCACGTCAACGGCGTGCATATGCAGAACGTGGATGATTGGGATCGCTACCTCGCCCGGTTGAACGAAGGTCGTCTGCCGTTGCATCGGGCTTTGCCCGTGTCGAATCGCGAACTTCTAATCCGGGAACTGGTCCTGCAACTCAAGACCGGCCGAGTCGAACCGGCCTATTTTCACAACAAGTTCGGCCTCGACATCATCGACTTGTATGCTCCCGTCCTGGAGCGACGCCAAGCCAGCGGTGATCTGACATACTCCGCGGAAGAGATCAAGCTGACTCGACAAGGACTGCTCCAGGTGGACCGTCTGCTGCCAGATTTCTTTTTGCCCGAACATCGTGGCGTCCGTTACACATGAGCTACACGGCCCTTCGCATCGGTCTGATCGGAGCTGGAGAGAACACCCGGCGGAGGCACATTCCGGGGCTTCGTGCCCTACCCGGCGTCGAGCTGGTCGCCGTCTGCAATCGGCGGCTGGAATCGACTCTCCGAGTCGCCCGGGAGTACGGCATTCCCCGGACCTATGAGCACTGGGAGGATCTGGTCGAGGCCACCGATCTCGATGCCGTCGTCATTGGCACCTGGCCGCACCTGCACTGTCCGATCACGCTGGCTGCCCTGGAACTGGGCAAGCATGTCCTGACCGAGGCCCGCATGGCCATGAATGCCGCCGAAGCCCATCGCATGCTCGCCGCCTCGAAGCAGCGTCCCCATCTGGTGACGCAGGTCGTGCCCAGCCCATTCGGTTTGCGGGGCCACGAGGTGATGAAGGAACTGCTCCGCACCGGGTACATCGGCGAGCCCCGGGAGATGCATGTTTTCGGCATGACGGATCAACTCAGCGACCCCGCCACACCGCTGAGCTGGCGGCAGGACGCCACCCTGTCCGGCTACAACATGCTGACCTTGGGAATCCTGCACGAGACGGTGTTGCGCTGGGTCGCTCCGGTGGTCCGCGTCCTGGCTCAAGTTCACGCATTCATCCCGACGCGGATCGACCCGGCCAGCGGAGTGCGTAGGGCTGTCGGGACGCCCGATAGCGTGCAGGTCCTGACGATCCATGCCGACGGCATGCGGGGAGTGTACCAGTTCAGCGGCGTGACCCCGTTCGGCCCCGGCACGGGCGTCGTACTCTACGGCAGAGAGGGTGCCATCTGTTACGACATGAACGCCGACCGCATCCTGGCCGGACGTCTGCAACGAGGCAGGTTGGCCCACCAGATGCATGAAATTGCCATCCCCCCGGAACGGGAGCGACAGTGGACCGTCGAGGCCGATTTCGTTGCAGCCATCCGCGAAGGCACCCCCATCGAATTGACCGACTTCGCTACCGGCGTTGAGTACATGGAATTCACCGAAGCGGTTGCACTGAGTGCCCAGATGGGAGTGGCGGTCGATCTGCCGCTTCGTCTCGGCAGCGTCCGCGAAGAAGTCACGGCACCCACGGAATAAAAGATTCCGCGGGAGCTCGCTACTCCTGATACCGTTGAGCGTACTTGGCCAGGAGCCAATCCACCAGCCGCGGAAACAAGCGGTTCAACCACACCAGCAGCTTGCCGTCGAAGGTGATGACCACCTCGTTGACGCGCCGCCGCATGGCCCGAACGATGACCCGAGCGCATTGCTCCGGACTCATGGCTCGGCGGCGCTGCTCGCGGCTGCGCAAACGGTCTTCGACCAAGTGATCGCGGAATGGCGTCTCGATCAGGCCGGGATTGACGAGAAGAACATGCACGCCGAAGCGAACCAGTTCGGCCCGCAGCGACTCGCTGAAGCCGCACAGGGCGAACTTGCTGGCACAATACTCGGAATAACCCGGCACGCCCCGTCGGCCAATCACCGAGGAGATGTTCACGATCATCGGCTTGTTGCCGCGGAACAGGTGCGGCAACGCCAGACGGGTCAGTTCCGCCGGTCCGAAGAAATTCACCTCCATGATCCGACGAAGCCGTTCCGGGCTGGCCTCGTGGAAGTAGCCCGATGCACCGACCCCTGCATTATTGACGAGAATGTCCAGACCACCCAGCAGCCGGACTGTCTCCGCCACGATGCGCTGCCGGTCGGCTTCCGAGGTCACGTCGCCCGGCACGACGGCCACTTCGGCTCCGAGCTTGCCAAGCTCCTGGGCTAGCTCTTGAAGCCGGTCGGCAGTCCGGGCCGTCAGAGCCAGACGAGCCCGATGTCGGGCCAGTTCCCGAGCCAGTGCCTCCCCGATACCGAACGACGCCCCGGTCAGAAGAACCCGTTGATCCCTGAGAGCTGAGACGATCAGTCCAACTCCTTGATGAAGATGTTGCGGAAGGAAATCTTGCCGAAACTGCCATCCTGCTTGGGATGCTGTTGAAGCTCAATAGGCCCCGCTTCGGGAACTGGCTTGCCGCGTTCCCAGATGTTTTCGAGCATGACGTCCTTCGCAACCAGTTCGCCATTGAGATACACGGTCACGCGGCCGTCCTTGACGATGATGCGGAAGGTATTCCATTCTCCCGGCGGCCGATCGGCACGCTTCAGCGGCACCTTGTCGGACGGGTTGCTGTTGTTCCACAAGGCCCCGGAGCCTTTGCCGAATTCGAGCTTGTAGCGATTCGGATCCAGAGCGTCCGAGTCCCAGATTTGCACCTGCGGAATGCCGCGAAGATAGATGCCGCTGTCCCCTTTCGGTTCGATCTTCCAGTCAAGCAGCAGCTCAAAGTTGCGATACTCCTTGACGGTGGCGAGGTTCCCGCCCCGGCCGTCGTTGACCAGAACGCCATCCTCGACCTTCCAATGAGGGAAGACCCGTTCGTTGGTCTGCTGCTGAGCGATGGCGAGCTTGTCCGGGTCTTCCGCGAGCTTGAGCCGCTGATCAATGCGAATCGCTCCCTGCCAGCCGGTCAAGTCCTTCCCGTTAAACAGGGCGGCGAATCCCGGCGGCGGCTTATTCGGCTCGGCTGACGCGAGACCGAAGCTGAGCGGAATCGTCAGCGGGACCAGCCAGACGCAAAGCATTTTTGTCTCCTTGTGCGGTGTCCTTGCCAAATCCGTTTTTCCGCAGTCTGGGAAATCTCTCTCATGGTGCGACATGCGGGGAAGGATTGCAAGACGCATGTTTTTCCATCTCATCGCATCTCTCGCGGGAACCACATGGCGGTTGTCGTCGCAGGTTGCTATCGTAACCGCAAGCACGCAACCGATGAATCTGCCGCAGGATCAATGAGCCAGACTCCCTGTCCGGATTCTCCCGTTTCCTCGCCAGCTGAATTTGCCAAGCCGGGAACATTGTGCTTGATCGCCAATCCCAGCGCTGGTCGGGGACGGGCCGGACGCATTTTGCGGCGGGTTCTTCATATTCTGGGCAAGCGGGCCGAGTATTGGATCACGAAAGAACCCGGCCATGCCGAGACTCTCGCCCGACAGGCGGTTCGGGAGGGCTTTTCCACGGTCGTTGCCGCCGGGGGCGACGGCACGGTTCACGAGATTGCGAACGGTTTGCTTGACGAGAATCGGCAGGATGTGTGCCTTGGCGTCTTGCCGGTTGGGTCGGGTAACGACTACGCAGCGAGTTTAGCTCTGCCAGGAAATGCAGAGCGATTGGCGGAGATTGTCTCGGGTCCAATCGTTCGCCGGGTAGATGTTGGCCTGGTGCAATGCGCAACGGGCAAGCGGCGCTGGTTCGTCAACACGCTGGGTTTCTGCTTGAGTGGCGCAGTGGTCTGGGAAACATGCCACGTGCGGCATCTTCGCGGCCTGGCTCTTTATGCCTGGGGAGCCATTCGTGCCATCTGGAGGCACTTTCGCGCGCCGCTGACCAAGATCAAATTCGACGACACGCAGGTAACCCTGCCGACGCTGTTCTTGACCGTGGCCCTCGGGAAGCGGGAAGGCGGAGGATTCCTCGTGGCTCCGCAGGCCGAGTTGGACGACGGCTGGTTCGATTATCTGCATGGCAGCCAAATCTCTCGGCTTGGAGCATTGTGGTATATGCCCGCTTTGGCACTGGGCCGAATACCGGAGAACGATCCCGCGGTGAGGACCGGCCGCTGCCGACGGTTGGAGATTTCAGCTGAAGAGCCCTTTGCCATCCATGCGGACGGCGAGGTTTTTTCCGGGCCTCAGGACCGGGTCTGTCCGCTCAGCGTTGAGCTGCGGCCTCGAGCCTTGCCTGTCAAGGCATTTAGCCGCAATCAAGCCCCATGAAGCAAAGGCGGCGAGGAACCTCGCCTTGCCAGCCTCCTTTTTTTAGGAGAAGCTGCGGAAGGCGAAGGCTTCTCGCCGATTGTTTTATGGCTAAGACCCAATTAAGCTGTTTAGTCCGGTTCTCGGGCGCCGCCACCACCGCCAGCCGGTTGACCGCTGCCTGGCGGCTGGGGAAGACCGCCCTTGCCGCTGCCGGCTCCGATTCCGTGGACGTCCTTGACTGTCGGAGCGGCCTTTGTGTCCTTGGGCATCTCGACCTTGGTGCCACCGCCGCAGCCCAAAGCGAGCATGGCCACTGCGGCCGTCATGACAAGATAGCGCGTCATAGGTGCGTCTCCTGAACACTGAACGCTTTTTCGATGGAACAACAAACGGGGGAGAGGTTTCCCTCTCCCCCGCGACAATTGTGTCGTCAGAGATCAGTCCAGAATCGCCGAGGTGTCCTGGTTCATACCATCCTTGCGACCGGCCAGTTGCTGGAGGACGTACCAGTCAGAGCCGGGGCTGAACGCACCAGGGTTGCCGACGTAAGTCTGACCGCGGCGAACACCGCGCGTCGAACCATCACCGAAGGCGAACTGGACGACGGCGGCGTGACGGCTGCTGAAGCAGTACCACGGCGGTTCACCGGGAACAACCGGGCCACCATCACCCTGCGTGGCCCCGTTCGGCATACCAGCGTACACGCCACCAGCCCCGATGCCAAACCAGCAAGCTTCATAATGCCGGATACGCGGCTGGCCGAATCGCGGGTCGTTTGAGGCCAGCATTTCGCCAATCATAAGAGTGTTGCTGGTGCCATCCTGAGCCGCCAATTGACCCAAGGTCAGGTCGCCACGGTTGGCCATGACGCCAACAAATTGGCTCAGCAACGGATGCGTGCCGTTGCCGGAAGAACCGTTGACGCCGACGTAATTGGAGCGTCCCAGATCGGCAGAGGTTGGAAGCGGAATGGCATTGGCCTGAATACGCGCTCCACTGGCATCGTTCCAGAAGTGGACCGAAACACCCACCGCCGTCGTGGCGTCGAAGTGCGTATCGCTGGGGCACAAGTACATCTTCAAGCGGGCTCGGGCCACGTTGAAGTCGATGCTGTTCAAAAACCATGGCGATGACACCTGGTTGAGGCCGAAGGGGAAGCCCGGCTGGTTGGTGTCGGGATGCACCATCATCTTGAAGAGGTTATCCTGTTCCATGTAGGGCAGGATCTCGGCCAGGACGCCAGACTGCTGGAACTGCGACATGTTCAGGCTTTGGCCGTTGGGCAACGGGCCGTGGTAGCCAGGAGGCAGGCGATTGTAGTCGTTGTGGTAGTTGTGGCAGGCGATGGCGATCTGACGCAGGTTGCTTGCGCAAAGCATTTTGTTCGCGGCTTCGCGCACTTTTTGGACTGCCGGGAGCAATAACGCCATCAAGATCGCGATGATGGCGATCACCACCAGCAGCTCGATCAGGGTGAAACCTGAGCGAGACCGACCGTGACTTGGCATGGAGAGGCTCCTTGTTCAAAGGACCAACGATACCAGATAACCGTGGCACGAAACCGGGCGAGAATCCCGCGCGAACAGCAGTTACCCTTGCGAGTTCCAATCCAAAAAACCGTAGAATAGAGCAGTGTCCCGGCAAAGCCGAAAGGCACGAACTGTTCGCGGCAGGTACTTCTCTACCGTCCCCGCCGTCGTCTACCCTACTCGGCGGTTTTTCCGGTTTCAAGTGAAATCCGGTAGTAAACTCGGTGAGTTTTCGGAACGTGCCAATTCTCATGGGAATGCCAGATAAGCAGGCCAACCTTCGGACTGTCTGATGCACTTCGCAAATCCCCTCTGGCTGCTCTTGCTCGTAACGCTGCCCCTGCTGGCCTGGTGGTGGCTTCGGCGTCCGCGGGCCGCTTTCCGCTATTCAGCTACGGCCGGCATCGCTACTGAGATTCCGCAATCAAGCCGCTGGGCCAACGTGTTTTCCCTCGGTCTCAGACTCGCCATCGTGTCCTTGCTCATTTTGGGCTTGGCCCGTCCCCGATGGCCGGACCTTTCTACCCGATTACCGGCCCGTAGCGTGGCCCTGGTCTTTGTGCTCGATGTCAGCGGAAGCATGGCCGAGCAAGACTTGGAACGCGACGGCCAGCGGTTGTCTCGTCTCAGTGTTGCCAAAGACGTGCTAAGGCGATTCGTGATCGGCGACGGCCAAATGTTCGAGGGACGCCCCGAAGACTTGCTCGGCCTGATCACTTTCGCCGCTCGGGTCGAGCAGATTTGTCCCCCCTCGCTGGGACACCAGGCTCTTCTACGGACGCTGGACGGAGCAGAACCGCTCGGCGTTCCCCCCGATTCGGCGACGAACATCGGCGACGCGATGGCGATCGGTATTCAACTTCTGCGTGGCACCGAACCCAAGGAAAAAGTGCTAGTCGTTCTCAGTGACGGCGAACACAATGTTCCGCCGGATGTCGTCCCGAACGCCTTGAAACCCCGTCAGGCCGCCCGGTTGGCTCAGGCACTCGGCGTTCGCGTCCATGCCGTCTTCGTCGGTTCCGGCGAAGAGGCCACGGCCGTCGAGGCCGAGCAGTCGCTTCGGGACGTCGCTGCCTACACGGGGGGCAAAGCATTTCGCGCTGCCGACGCTGAGGCTTTCCAAGAAGTTTGCCGACAGATCGACCAACTGGAGCGGACTCCCATTCAGACTTTTCAATACCTCCGCTGGCATGAAGCCTACCCGTGGCTGGGCTTGGCAGCAGCCGTGCTTCTGACCACGCTTATCACCTTGGAAATGTCCCGTTTTCGGAGGCTGCCGTGAGCTGGCTGGAGCGGTGGTTCCTGCATCCGGAATTCCTTCTGCTGCTTGCCACGCTGCCGTTGCTACTTTGGCTCCGGAGACGACAACGGCTTCGGCGACTGGCTGAGTCCGTTGCCGTCACAGGCGGCCACGATCTGGCCATCCTGGACCGTCGGCGACGCCGTTGGCTCGATCGTTTTTTGGTGCTGGCTTTAGTCCTGGTCATTCTGGGCAGCGCGGGGCCGCGCTTCGGACGTGATCCGGAAGCACCTCCTGGTTTGGGCCGGGACGTCGTGGTCGTTCTCGACGTCAGCCGGAGTATGCTGGCCGAGGAAAATCGAGGCACAAGCCGTTTGGACCGGGCCAAGGAACGTCTCTTCGCCTTTGTGGACGCCGTCGAACGTCGCGGTGGATACCGCCTGGCCCTGATCGTATTCGCGGGAAAGGCCAAGGTCGTGCTCCATTTATCCGATGATTACGACGCCTTCCGCTATGCACTGGCGGAAGCAGAGTCGGATTGGTTTCCCGCTTCGGAGCGCGTCGTTTGGCAGGCGGATGGCAGCAGTTACGGAACGAGTCTGCGTCACGCCCTGGAATTAGCTGTCAAGACCCATGACCCCGCAGCCCGTGGATTCCAGGAAACGCTTCTGGTCAGCGACGGCGATGATCTAGCAGGCGATTGGTCAGCCGCAATTCCTATCCTTCGTGATGCTCAATTGCCCGTCACGGTGCTGGCAGTGGGCGATCCAACTCGGGACGCGTTGATCCCGACGGGTAGACCTGAAGAACCGTTTGTGGTGTACGGGGGTCAGCCGGTGCGGACTCGGCGACATGACGAAGTGCTGCGGTCCCTTGCTGAAGCCACCAGCGGACAGTTTGTCGCCGAGGAACAGGGGCCGTTGGCCCTCGTTGCATGGTTTCAAGCGAACGTGACTCGGCGGCCGGAGCGGGAATGGTTCGCCGACCGCATTCCACAAACACGCCATCGCTTCGCCTGGCTTTTCGCTCTGGCCTTGGGTTTGATGGTGATAGAGCTGGTTGGATCGGATCGCGGAAACGGTCGAACGGAAATGCGCTTAGACACGCAAACGCTGGCAACCGCTGCCCTGCTCGGCCTGTTCTGGCTAAGCGGCGACGACGTCGCGTCTTTGCTACGCCTGGGCAACGCGGCCTACTCCCGAGGAGACTTCGCGGCTGCTCTAGCGTACTACGATTCGGCTCGAAGAGTCGCTGATGATCCTGGCCAAGTGGCGTTCTGCCGTGCCGCGGCCCTTTACCAGCTGGGCAGGTACGCCGAGGCCGACTCCGCTTATCGGCAGACGCTGGAAGATGCCGTCGGCTGGCGACGGGCTGCTGCGTGGTACGGACTGGGGAACGCCCTGGTCCGTCAGGCAGAATATCTGCCCGGGCGCGCCGCAGTGCAAAAACTCCGGGAAGCTGCCGAGGCGTATCAAGCCTGTCTAGCAGAGTGCGAAAACCTGTCGCAGCAGGAACGCGGTAATCTGGCCGACGATGCTGGTCACAATCTGGAACAGGCCCGGCTGCTCTTGGCCAGGAAATCAGCAGAAGCCCAAACCCAGAACGAACCGGCAGACCAGCCGCCGACGAAGCCCCGAAATGATAACCGAAACAGCAATCCGCAGGGGGAACCGCAAGGCCAACCATCACTACAGCCGCGTCCGGAGACGACACCCCCGGCGGGTCAGCAGCCCCGCGTCACCGAGCAGACACGGCCTGGCCGGGGCAATCTGCCCCCGCTCCTGGACGATCTTTCAGCCCCAATCCTGTCCCCCTTGGAAGCCAACGAGTATCTCCGCTTCCACGTCGAACGCATTCACCTGGAACGATCCCGACGCCGGGCCGCTTCGGGAACACCCTCCGAGGGCCGGGACTGGTGAGGCATGCCATGCTGACGACGCTCGGGTTCTTGATGGTCCTCGGTCTGGCTGCCGCCGAAGAGCCGCGCCTGGTGTTGTCCGCCAACACGCCGCAGCCCTACGTCGGCCAGGAGATCGTGCTGACGCTGGACATCTTCCTGCCTAAAAGCGCAGAGGCGAAATTGTCCGGGCAAGATGGGGACAAACCGCGCCTCCATGTTCCCTGGCTGCAAGCCGATTTCGACTGGGCCGAGACCATCGAGGCCTGGGCGAACCGCAACTGTCGCAAAGCGGACACGCCTGCCCTGATCGTCGAACCCGCGCCCATGCCGATCCATCCAGAGCGAATCCCCTCTCCGGATGCAAGCAAAGTCGAACCCTGGGATCACTACCGTTTGACGTGGAGACTGGCCGCTCCAGCCGCGGATGACATCAACCAGGGCCGACTTCGCTTCGCACCGGCCCGGCTCTCCTGGAAGACCTGGGAAGTCACCTCGAATGCGGTCCAGCTGGTGCTGCGTCCGGTTCCGCCTGATCTGGCCGTATCGTCACGCATTCAGTTGGGCGTCGGCGACTTCACCCTGCGGGCGGTGCTGGATTCGACGTCCATTCGCCTCGGAGAAGCGGTCCGGTTGACTTTGCGAGTCAGCGGTCGCGGTCCGTTGTGGAGAATATCGCCCCCCTCACCGCGTGAGCTGGCTTCGGCACTTCCGCCAAGTCTTTTCGCCGTGCAACCGGACGGTCAGGAATGGCTGCCCGAGCGTTCCGAGCGCTGCTTCCATTACAAACTGATCGTCCGCTCCAGCAACGTGTCGGAATTACCGCGCATTCCTTACAACTGTTTCGACCCGGACCGGGAAACATGGCGTCACCGCTCCACGGCTCCGGTTCCTTTGACCGTCCTTGTTCCCCCCGACCGCTCTGATTCCGCGGTCCCGGGTCTGGTCACCGGTCCGGTGCCGGAGCGTCTGCGTTTCGACCTGCTCGACGAATCCGACCTGCACCCGTCAACCCTGTGGAAGCCAGATTGGTTTGCGGTGGCGGCGTGGATCATTCCGCCGATGGCATGGCTGACATTGTGGCTTTTTCGCAGGCGGAATGACCGTCGGGCGGTTCTTTGGGGTTCAAGTTTCGCGGCTCGCCATGCCCTCCAAGAACTGGAAGAACAACGCCCGACAGATGCTTCCGATCTGGCTCGGATTGTTCTGCAATATCTGGGTGTCCGATTCGCTCTGAAAACAGCCGAGCCGTCTGCCGACGAAATCCGGGACCATCTTCAACGCTTCGGGCTGCCCGTCGAGGTGGCCGAGGAGGCGGCTCGCTGGTGGCAGTCGCTGGTTGTGCTTCGGTTCGTGCAAACTTCCCAGGAAGATGATGCGTTGGACGCCCGATTGGCCTCTTTGCGAGCACAGGCCCGCTCGGTGATCGAGACCCTGGAGAAATATTGCCCATGATGTCGGCTCTGCTGTTGGCGACATTGGCCCTGCCAAGTGCCCCGGCGACTATGCGGGGCGAAACCGAGATCGTCGCCGCACTCCGCAGGGCAGAACAAGAAGGCGATATTGAATCCGCAGCCAGGCTCTTCGACGACCTTGCCTGCGACGGCATTCGGAGCGGTCGCTTTTATCTCTGCCAAGGCAATGCCTACCTGCGGGCCGGTCGTTTGGCCGACGCCATCGCCGCCTACCGCCGGGCCGAGCGATGGATGCCCCGCGATCCGGCACTTGCAGCCAATTTGCGTCACGCTCGGGAACTGGTACTGGAACCTCCTACTTCTCCCTCGGAGCCGTGGTGGCCCGTCGCTCTCCAACTGTCCGCTCACGAGATTCATCTCGCCGCGACATTTCTTTGGCTGACAGGCTGGGGGTTCGCCTTCGGATATTTGGTGCGTCCGAGTCGGGCCTGGTTGGCAACCGCCATGTTTCTGATCGTCCTGGGCGGCAGTATGGAAGTCGCCTATCGCTGGGAAGAATATGATCGCAGCGTCCGGCCCGAAGCCGTGGTCAAGCGAAATGGTGTGATGCTTCGGGAAGGCAACGGGGCAACGTATCCTGCCCTGACACGAAACAACTTCCCTGTCATCCTGAACGCCGGCGTCGAAGTGCGCATCCTCACCGAACGACCGAATGGCTGGGTCAAGGTTCGTCTCGACACCGGCGACATGGGCTGGATACCGAGCGAAACTCTGGTTGTGATCTTTTTGTAATCCCACGGGAGGACGCCATTGCATATGATTATCCTTGTGGCTTAAACCCGTCTCCTCTGACTACCGGAGTCCGCCCATGCCCAACGAAAGTGACCGACTTCTGGTCCAGGCCATGCGCCAAGGGGACGAATCCGCCTGGCGGCAACTCTTCGAACGCTATTACGACCGCCTGTTCTATTACGCTCGTTCGAAACTCGGCGACGAGAACCTGGCCGAGGACGTGGTGCAGGAGACCTTCATGGGTTTGCTGCGCAGCCTGGACAATTATGACGAAAGCCGTGACCTGGCAAATTACCTCTACACAATCGCCAGGAACAAGATCATGGATCGCCACCGGCAAATGGGGCGGACTCCCGAACAACCGTTAGATCCCTTCAGCGATTCAGCGGCAAGCGACTTCGAGCCGTCTGACGGACGGCCTCGTGCCTCGACCATGGCCCGCAGCAAGGAACGCCGGGAAGGCGAGGAGCGGGCCTTGGTTTTTTCGTTGTCAAACCTCATCAAGGAATGGAAGAGCAAAGGCGACTACCAGCGGCTCATGGTTTTGGAGTTGCTTTTCGTAAAGCGTTGGGCCAACAAAGACATTGCAGCCCACCTGAACATACCGGACCAGCAGGTGGCCAACATTCGCTTCGCTGCCATCCGCAAACTGGCCGAAGCTGTCAAAACCTATGGTCTGCCCCCGGAAGTGCTTTCCAAGCCCCGAAGGTCCCGTTGATGAGGGCCGCAGCCGTGACTGAACTCGCACCCGGAATCACCGAACAAGATCTCATTGACCATGTTGAGGAAGCGCTGCCTCCCCATAAGGCCTCGGTTATCGAGAAAGCTATCCGGGAGTCCGAGGAACTTATGGCTATTCTCAACGCCCTGATCCTGGCTCGCTCCGGGGAGGAACACAGCGTCGGGGCGATCTGGGAACGCCATCGCCTCAGTTGCCCTACGCGGGATCAGTTGAGCAACTACCTCGTCCGAGCGATGTCCGACGAGGCATTGACCTATATTGCCTTCCACCTCGAAGACGTGGACTGCCCATACTGCCAAGCGGAACTGGAAGAACTGAAAAACGCCAAGCAGCAAGGCAAGAAGGCCCGCGGAGAACGCGCCCGCAAGACGTACCACGAAGGCGTAGCCTTACTGTCCTCTCAACGCCGTAAGCCGCGGAAGTCCTGATTGAACCGCTTGCAGACATATGAATCAGTTTCTGATCTGCATCTGCCCAGGCTTTCTAACTCCAAAAGCCGACGCTTCAGGACCACGCCGCCGGGACCAGAGTAGCCTCCGAGGTTGCCGTCGCAACGGATGACCCGATGGCAGGGCACGATCAGAGGCACGGGATTCGTTCGCATCACGCCGCCGACCGCCCGAGCCGCCTTGGGATGACCGACGGCTTCGGCTAGCTGTCGATACGTCGCCGTGCTTCCCGACGGAATGGCCCGACAGGCCTCCATAACGCGTCGGCGGAAGACGCTCAGGCCACGATAATCCACGGGGATTTCGTCCAAAGCGGTCATCTCGCCGGAGAAATAGCGTTCCAGAAGCTCCAGAGTTCGCCGTTGCCACGCCTCTCGAAAACGGCAACCAGCAGCGACTTGCTCGTCGAGCCCGGTGGCTTCCTCCTCTTCGGCGAAACGTACCCACACGACGCCTTGCTCCGAAAACGCAACCCGGATGGGACCAACGGGAGAGACTAACTGTCCCCAGGCGACAACAAGTCGGCAGCGCTCGTCCTTGGGCTTCGCGTCGTCTTTTGGAAGAGAATGAGTCCGTTTCCTGATGGCTTGGGTCACATCTCGTCTCCAAAAGGATTGGCTTTGTTGTCGAACCTCTCCAGGTCCCGATCGGTCCAGCCGAAGTGGTGGGCCAGTTCATGGATCACCGTCTTGCGGATTTCGATGCGAAGTTGCCGGGGATTCGGGAAGTCCTCCTCCAGCGGCCGTTTGAAAATCAGGATCCGGTTGGGTCGGTCGAGGAAGTCAGTGTTGTCCGGGGCTTGCGTATTGAAGGGGATGAACAGGCCGTAGAGGGTTGCTCCCTCGGCGATTTCCTCTTCGCTGAAACCGGCGCTGCGGAGCAGTTCCTCGTCGGGTTCTTCTTCGATGTCGATGACAATGTTCTCCGCATGGCGTCGAATCTCCTCGGGCAGGGATTCCATGACCTGAGCGACGATTCGTCCAAATTGTTTGAGCGACATTCTCGGCATGATTGCGCTGACCAAGCTGAGTCGTTTTCTTCGAGGGAACTTGTAAGAGCCGAAACTCGAAACCGCAACCGGCCCGTCTGAATCAGTATAATCCCAGAGCTTGATTCTGTTTGCGAGGTGGCTCATGGAACCGTCATCCGCTCGGCCGCGCATTCTGATCGCCGACGACAATCCGCAGGGCGTCGAGCTTCTGGAGGCGTACCTCAGCGAGATGGACTGCGACATCCGCACTGCCGCGGATGGGGAAGAGACACTCCGGGTCGTCGGGGAATGGCAGCCGGACCTGATCCTCCTCGATGTCATGATGCCGCGGATCAGCGGCTTCGAAGTCTGCAAACGACTTCGGAGCAACCCCCGGACGCGGGATATCGCGGTCCTCATGGTCACGGCCCTGGATCAGCCTAGCGACATTGACCGGGCCGTGGAGGTGGGAACCGATGACTTCCTGACTAAGCCGATCAACAAAACCGAACTGCTCTTGCGAGTGCGGTCGCTGCTCAAGGGTCGGATGTACAAACGGGAACTGGACCGGGCCTTGGCCTATTTTCAGGCCATCGAGCAGTCCGCCGGCCAGTCGTCTGGTGCTTCTCAGCCGCCGCAATCATGACTACAGGCCGCGTTCATCTGCATCCTCGTCGAGCCAAGCCGCTGTATGCTCGGCATCCGTGGGTCTATCCGGCGGCCATTGCTTCCGTGGAAGGCGACCCGGCCGATGGCGACGAAGTGGATGTCCATGCCCACGGCGGGGCGTTCGTGGCCCGCGGCTTGTACAACAGTCGCAGCCGACTCCGCGTCCGACTTTACAGCTGGGAACCCGATCAGCCGCTCGACCAAGCCTTCTTCCACAACCGCATCGCCGAAGCGATCCGGCTTCGCCGGGACGTGCTGGGTTGGGTTGGCCCTCACAGGGCTTGCCGTTTGATATTCAGCGAGGGCGACGGGCTTTCGGGATTGACCGTGGACTTGTACGACCGCTGGCTGGTAGTCCAATTCACCAGCCTGGCGCTGGCCATGCGGAGGGAGATGTTCGCGGACATTCTCTCCGAGTTGCTCAACCCCGCCGGGATCTACCTGCGAACTGAACGGGGCGTCGGCAAGCTGGAAGGCTTGGAGATTCAGGACGGCTTGCTGCAAGGGGAGCCGCCATCGGGTCCGATACTAATCCGCGAACCGGGACCGATGGCTGGCATCGAAGTCGAGTTTCTTGTGGATGTCGCCGAGGGGCAAAAGACCGGCTTCTATCTCGATCAGCGGGAAAACCGTCTGGCCGTGGCTCGTTATGCGGCGGGACGGCGCGTCCTGGACGCTTTTTGCTACTCGGGAGGCTTTGGCCTGGCCTGTCTGCGGGGCGGAGCGGAAGCTGTCATCGGCGTGGACAGTTCGGAAGCGGCCGTCAAGCTGGCCCGGCTCAATGCCGCCCGTAACGGATTCAGCGAACAGCAGGCGGCCTATCATCGGGCCGACGTTTTCGAGTTCATGCAGGAGGCGGTTCGCCATCGGGAGCGGTTCGGCGTGGTGGTTCTCGATCCGCCGAAATTCGCCCGGACGAAATCGGCCGTGGAAGACGCCCTGCGAGGTTATCGGCGATTGCTCACCCTGGCCCATCTCCTCCTGGCACCCGAGGGGATTCTGGTCCTGTGCTGCTGTTCCGGGCTGATCACGATGGAAATGCTGGAGGAGTTGTCGGGACAGGTAGCGGCGTCGGCCAAGCGTACTGTGCAGCTTCTGGAACGGCGGGGTCAACCGCCTGATCATCCCGTGGTCATTTCCTGCCTGGAATCGGCCTACCTGAAATGTCTGATTCAGCGTATCCTTTGAGGCGTGGGGACCGTCACAACCGCCTGAAACCGCCTAGGGATAAAGCGGGTATTGACAATGATTGCGGCCCGATTTCGACGGTTTTTGGTCCGGTCTGAGGGTTTCCTTTTTCCCTATGGAGGCGTTTGGCTATGGTGTTGAAGTTCCGAATGGCGACCGTGGCAGCAGTCCTGTTGATGCTGGCGTCGGCGACATCAGCCTGGGCGGCCACGCCGAGCAAGTACCTTCCTGACGACTCGCAGATGGTCCTGCGGATCAAGGTCCGGGAACTTCTCGACAGCGACATCGTCAAGAAGAACGCCCTGGAGCAGATCAAGACGGGACTGCGGGAGAACATTCAACTGGGGCTGATTTTCGAATCGCTGGGCTTCGATCCGCTTCGCGACATCGACGTCCTTACGGTGTCCCTGGGCGACTTTCGCATGGTGGCCCCGATGCCCGGAGCGGTGCCGGAGTCTCCCTTCGGCAACATTTTCTTCCTCGTCGAAGGCAAGTTCGACCTCGACAAGGTGCATACCACCCTGGCCGATGCCGCCAAGCAGATGCCCGATCAGATCAGCGTCTCGGCTTACGGTGGGCTGAAACTCTATGAAGCCAAACAAAACGACCAGACCATGTTTGTGGTCTTCCTCGATCCAAACACCGCGATCCTCGGCAACAAGAAGGAACTGGTCACGAATGCCGTGGATGTGAAGCAGGCCAAACGCAAGCCAAACCTGAACCGCACCGTGGTGAACATGCTGACCAAGGTCAGCGACAACGACACGGTCATCATGGCCATGCCACTGCCCAAGGAAGCCAAGGAAGCCGCTCGCGGCAATCCCCAGATGGCATTGTTGGTCGAGGCGCTGGAAGGTTTCACCGGCAGCGTCACCGCATCCAAGGATCTGAACATCGGGCTGTTCATTCATACCACGGAGGCCCAGGCCGCCCAGCAGATCCGCGGGCAGCTGGAAGGGTTGAAGCTGATCGCGGCCGGTGCTTTGCAAGGACAGGGCGTCCCCGGCGGTGAGATTCTGGCTCAGATGATTCAGGAAGCCAAGACGGACGCTAATGGCAAGACCATTTCCGTCAAGATGACGCTGACCCAGGAGATGATCGACAAGGCCGGTCGTTGATCGAGAACAACCCACTTGGTGAGCGGACCAACACGACAACGCCCCAGGGGCCGATTCCCCGGGGCGTTGTGCTTTTCCCTTCCTGACTCATTGCGGAGGGCGAGGCCGTTCCACGGGCGGACCTTGAGCCGGGCCGGGCGGTCCTCCGATCGGACCTGGGAAATTCTGGAAGCGCCGCAGGTTTGCCTCGAAGACAACCAGTTCCGGCGGATACCGTAATTTCTGGGCCTGGCAGTTCCGCTTGTTGTGCTCCAGAGCGGTCAGGAGCATTCGCAGCCAGCGCAGGTTGGGCGGAAGCGTCGGGGCCGCCCCCTCCCGCTGCTGGTTGATAGCCTCGACCAGAAGTTGATTGGATTTTTCCGGCTCGTCGCGGAAGGCCAGCACCATCGCCATGCCGACCTTGCCGAGGTACTCGTACTCCCGAACCTTGCTTTTCATCTGGGCCGCGAATAGCTCCTCGGCCCGGTCCAGTTCCCGAGGAATCTGCTCCAGATAGAGCAGCCCGAGATCCATGCGGTGCTGAATGCCACGACGCAGTTCCTCGCGCTCGCGACCCGGATTCTCCGTCTCCTCAATCAGATCGCGGTAGCCGCGTTCCTTGCGGCGATATGAACCTAGCAGCGTCTCCAGGGGAGCGGCTTGCACTGTGTCGGTGGGTTCGACGGGCGGCTCCTCGACGTGGGGTCGCAAGGCGGCGGCGGTCCAAGCTCCCCCGACGTATGCGAAAAAGAGGCTGCCGGCGATCGTGGCCAGCCAGATCGTTCGGGTCAGCCAGGCAGGCATCGTCCTCAAGCCGGTTTTGGAGCCGGACTGAATCAGGGTCGGCAGCATCGCGGTGGACTCAGCCACGGGCAGCGAGAGCGTCAGCGAAGTCAGGGCCGGGCTTGTTTGGTCCTTGGGCAGCCGTTCGCTGATCGCCTGAAGTTCCCGCAGCACCTCGGCAGCGCTGGACGGTCGGTCGTCCGGCTTCTTCGCCAACATGCGATGGATCAGAGCACACAGTTCGGCGGGCAGGTCGGGTCGCAACGTGTCCAGCGGGATAGGCTCCTTTTGGACGTGCTGCAAGGCGACGGCAAAAGCGTTCTCACCCTCGAAGGGCGGACAACCGGCGAGAAGATGGTAGCAGGTGGCACCGAAGGCGTAGATGTCAGTGCGGTGGTCGGTGGGGCGTCCTTCCACTTGCTCCGGACTCATGTACAAAGGGGTGCCCAGCGTCACGCCGGTCTGCGTCAGGTGCTTGGCGTCGTTGCCGGGATAGAGCATGCGCGACAGGCCGAAGTCCGCGACTTTGACCTCGCCTTTTCGGGTGATAAGGATGTTCTCCGGCTTGATGTCGCGGTGGACGATGCCCATCTCGGCGGCCCGCTGCAAGGCCGAGGCGACCTGCCACATGATGCCCAGGGCCGTCGCCACTCCGGGCGGACCTTTTCGGGCCAGATACTCCCGCAGGTTCCAGCCGTCCACGAATTCCAGGACCATGTATTGCGGCTGGGTTTCGTCGTGAAACTGGTACAGCTGGACGATGTTGGCGTGGTTGAGGCGGGCGACGGCTTCGGCCTCGGCCCGAAACCGCTTGCGGGAGGTTTCATTTCCGCCGGTGTCGGTGCGAAGCACCTTGACCGCGACCCGCCGTCGGAGCGAAACCTGCTCGGCCAGATAGACGGTGCCCATGCCGCCCTCGCCGAGTCGCCGCACCAGCAGAAAATCCCCCAGGCGACGGCCGGACAAGTCCGCAGTGGACGTTCGGGATTGCGGCTCGGTTGACATACTGATTCCCGCCAGCAGGCTGGCAGGCCTCGTCTGCCTGGGTTGCAGGACCGCTTGGACCTCAAGTATCCATATGATATCTCATCTCCATCATGAGATAGCTATGAAGCTTGGGATTGACTTGAGGTCCTTCGCCTCGCCCTCAGGTCGATACCTGACATGTCATCGCCGATTAAGGATCTCTGTGAGACCACCCCCGTGTCCACCTCGGCAGGGAATTTCCTTAAAAAAATGCTTTGCTTCCGAGGCGGACGGCGCATACGCTCAAGGGAGCCGCCGGAAGCATAGGGGCCGAACCGATCGCCGACGCGGCACAACATTTCGAGCGCCTTGTCGCTGCTGACCGGATTGGCAAGGCGCTGGCAGAAGCTGCCCGGTGGGAGGAGTTTCTGAACGAGGTTCCTGCTGCAATTTAAGACGTGTCGGCGAGATTGGAATCGTGAAGCTCGGCCCTGCGTGGAGGAGGTCCCAGGAGAATGCACGTCGCCGCCGATGTGTCGGATTACGGCTTTTCTCAACCGTTTGAATCCAAGGCCCGGCTGTTGATCGTGGATGATAGCCCCGTCGATCTGCTGCGTGCCCGCACTTTGGCCCAGAAGCTCGGCTACTCTGTCGTCACCGCCAGCAACGGCGTCGAAGCCCTCGAAATGGTGCGCTCCCAGGCCCCGAATCTCGTGCTGGCCGATCTGCAAATGCCTGAAATGAACGGCCTGGAACTGGTCCAGGAGATGCGGAGCGGTTATCCCTCAATTCCCGTGGTGATTTTCACGAGCAAGGGCAGCGAAGAAGAAGCCGTCAAGGCCCTCAAATGCGGAGCCGCTCATTACGTTACCAAGCGCAAACTGGCGGATGATCTGCCGGGAGTCCTGGAAACGGTGCTTCATGCCGCGGAGATGGATCGCGGTCGGCAGAAACTCCTGCGGTGCCTCATCCGGGCCGAGCACCAGTTCTGCCTGGTCAACGATCCCCGCCTCATCGCCCCCCTGGTCCAGTTCTTTCAAGAGTCGATGGCCGCGATGGAACTGTGCAACGAAAACACCCGTATCCGCGTCGGCATCGCCCTCGAGGAAGCCCTGTGTAACGCCCTGTACCACGGAAATCTCGAAGTCAGTTCGGAATTGCGACAGGGCGATGACACGCCCTATCGGCAACTCATCGCTCATCGGCTCCAGGAATCGCCCTACCGCGAACGAATGATTCACGTCCAGGCATCGCTGACCCGTCAGGAGGCCCGGTTCGTCATTCGAGACGAGGGACCGGGCTTCGATCCAGCTTCCCTGCCTGACCCCACCGACCCGGAAAACCTGGAACTGGCCAGCGGTCGGGGCCTGCTTCTGATCCGTTCTTTCATGGATGAGGTTTCCCACAATGCCACGGGAAACGAGATCACCATGATCAAGCGGCCTGAAAAGAAATTGCCCTGACCCCGTAGATTCTTCTGAAGCGGCGAACCGGTCACGGAACGAACAAGAATTCCTTCGTGTTCAAAAGCACATGGCACAAGTCCGTCCAGGCCGCCAAGGAATCCGCGGGGCCTGAACCGGAGGGATGGCTGCGAAGGAAATCCACGGCGACCCCGATTTCGTCCTCTCGGGGCGGCCGAGCCAACGCGATTTGGTAAAGGCGAGTCAGTCGCTCTTGAGGATCGGTCGGCACTTCGGAAACCAACCGTTGAGCCAATTGTCGAGCCATCTCGTGAACGAAAGCGTCATTGAGGAGCATGAGCGCTTGGGAAGGTACGTTGGACACGTTTCGCCGCCCGACGGTCGTGAACGGGATGGGATAATCAAAGGCCAGGAAAAGTGGTGGCAGAAAATTACGCCGAATCGCCAGATAGACGCTGCGACGTCCTGCACCATCAAGGGGTCCAGACTGGCTGGGGCGTCCGCGACCTTCCATGAACGGCGTCAGATACGGCGGGACGCTGGGGCCGCCCATGCTCGGATCGAGCCGACCGGCCACGGCCAGGAGCGCATCGCGGATCGCCTCGGCTTCCAGTCTTCGCAATGGCATGTGGTGCCAAAGCCGGTTATTCGGATCTGCCTTGACGGCCTCGGCATTCGCACGACCAGACATCCGATAGGTGCTGCTGAGGACGATGAGCCGATGCATCGCCTTGACCGACCAGCCCGACGCAACGAACTCGGAAGCAAGATAGTCCAGCAATTCCGGATGCGACGGCAATTCACCCATGCGGCCAAAATCGTCCGTGCTGCGAACCAAGCCACTGCCGAAATGATGGTGCCAGAGACGGTTGACAAAGACCCGGGCCAGCAGGGGATTTCCTGGCGAAACCAATCGGCGAGCCAACTCCAGACGACCACTGCCAGTGGAACTCACGAGCCGTGGCGGCTGGTCGTCAAAGACCAGTGGCAGCCGCCGAGGCACGATCGGTCCCGGCGTCTTGTAGTTGCCTCGAAGGAAGACGTATTCGTCCTCTCCCGTGCCGTCGGCGATGGCCACTCCACGCTGGGGAGCGGGGATCGAGGCCGCCAATTCTCGGTGTTCTTGAATCCCTGCGGCAAGTCTCCCGTCGTTTGGATTGCACAGCAATCCATGGTTGATCAACCACGCCGGGAGGGCAGAAGTCTCGTTTGGCGTGTTCCGAGGCGCTGGTTGAAGCGAGGCAGTCCACTCGTCTCGAAGTCGCCTGGCCAACTCCGGGAAAGTGGTGACATCATCCGCCGAAATTAGCCGAACCAGCACAGGATCCGCTTCAAGCGATGGAGGCTTCGCATGATCGGCCAGCAGCACGCGCCGCACTGCGATGAATGCGTCCCCGGGGCGTCCCGCTGCTTTCGGATCGAGCGAATAGCTCGGTCCCGGCGTGGTGCTGTCGGCGAACTCCAAATACGCTCGACGACCCTGCCACATGCCTACATCCACGACTCGCCAATGCAGGTTCTCATCTTTCACCTCAAAGGTCAGGGAGCCGTAGATCGGATCGCGGATAATGGTCAGTCCGTCCACGACGACGTTGACTCGGCCCTTTCTGCCGGCCACTTCCAAGAGCAAGAAGCGTTTGTCGAGCGTGAAGCTGGGTGACTGAAGGACGCCTTCCAATGACGCAGCATATCGTCCGCTGTGCATCGTCCCGGCAGGGAGGGCCTGCAATCTGCCCTGGTCTGTTACGGTGACCTCGTTCTCTTCGACTGGGCCGGAACCAAACGCGTCGCCGTGAATGAACCAGTGCGATGCATCTTGCCGTCGGAAGTCGGCCACCACGCGAAAGGTGGAGTCAGCCTCGGGCTGCTTGGCGGCATGGTCCAGGCGATGACGCCAAAATTCCCGAGCCTTGGCGAATTCGCTGTCGGGACACTTGCACAAGGTCGCCAGGATGTGAAGGGGATGCTCAGTGGACTTCGAGGCGCTTTCAAGAACTTCTATCCAGCGTTGCAAGCGGGCTGGGTCCAGACCGGCTTCTTTGGCCTGCTGCGTCAACCCCGCTTTTTTAGGGGCGAGGATATGGTTTCGGGCCGCTTCGAGGTAACGCGGCAAGTCAGCAAGATCTCGGCGAAGCAATTCGCTCAGGGCGTCAGCCAGCCCCTTCTGAATCTCTCGCAAGCGGGCGGCCTTGGCGGCAATTCGCTCCGGTGGATCTAGGAATGCCTGCTGATAGCGGGAGCTTTTCAGGAAACCGGCCAAAGCGTAATAGTCGGCCAGGCTGATCGCGTCAAACTTGTGGTCGTGACACCGAGCGCAGGAAAGCGTTTGCGCGAGGAACGCCTTGCCGAACACGTCGATTTGATTGTCCATGCGGTCGGCTTCCTGCTGCCGAGCATCCACGGGAGAATGCTTTTCCTCGCCGAGCCAGAACCAGCCGGTAGCAAGGACGGAGAGATTCAGGCCCGTGCGTGGATCGCGGCGTGGCCTTTCCACAAGGTCGCCAGCCAAATGCTCGATCACGAACTGATCGTAAGGCAAATCGTCGTTGAATGCGGATATGACGTAATCCCGATAACGCCAGGCGTTGTGAATGTCGTAGTCAAATTCGTGGCCCAAGGTTTCGGCGTAGCGCATCAAGTCGAGCCAGTGGCGGCCCCAGCGCTCGCCGTAGTGCGGTGAAGCCAGCAGCCGTTCAACGAGACGTTCGTAGGCGTCCGGCGCGTCGTCGGCCAGGAACGCTTCGACCTCCGCCACTGTGGGCGGTAAGCCGATGAGGTCGAAAGTCAGCCGACGGATCAGCGTCCGCTTGTCCGCTTCCGGGGCCGGTCGGATTCCCGCAGCCTCCTGGCGGGCGCGGATGAAGACGTCCACGGCATTGCAACACCAGCCAACATCGGCGACTTGAGGCAACGGCGGCCTTTGGACGGGCTGGTAACACCAATGGCGACGCCGCTCCGCCAGGTCAAACTGGTTGCTTGCGCCTCCAGTCACCGAGCCGGTGTCCCGCGGCAGAGCGGCTCCACGTTTTACCCATTCGGTCAAGACGGTGATTTGCTCGTCCTTGAGCTTTCCCTTGGGAGGCATGCGGAAGTCTTGATCGGTGTAGCGAATCGCTTGGATCAGCAGACTGGCCTCCGGGTTCCCGGCAACCACGACGGCTCCGCGGTCGCCTCCCTTGCGAATCGCAGCGGGACTGTCCAACCGCAGACCGCCCCGCTGTTTCTGGGATCCGTGGCAGGCAGTGCAGTGTTCCAGCAGCAGCGGTCGGACGTGCTTTTCGAAAAACTCGATGCCTTCACGATCCGTCGCAGGTTCCGAGGACAGGTCTTCAACGGCTCGTGCCTCAGAAACTACCAGCGTCCTCGGCAGACCGACCGCCAGGAGACAACCGACCGTCGAAAGCATGCAAGCGGTGAATGCGACGGACGACCGCATCATGGTCCGCCCCCCATTTTCCTGGACCAGGATCGAAACTGCCCTTCAAATTAACAAAAAAACGGAGCACAAGCTGCCCTGTGCTCCGCCAAATCTGAATCATCCGGAAGGCCATGTCCCCGACATCGCCCCGGCCTAGTAGGTCGGAACATAGTAGGTCGGGAAGCTGTAAGTCGGCGTGCGGAAGAAAGTCGTGCTCGGCTGTTGTCCCTGAGCCGCCTGAGCCGCGTAGTAGTAGCCCGGGCTGACGTACATCGGAGTGAACTGATACGGGCTGTACCCCGGATACGGGATGCCCGTGATTGGGGAGTAAATCTGATTGATGTTGGCCTGATGCAGACCCGTCACCACGCCATAGGTTGGCGAGTAAACGTGTGTCCAGCCGTAAGTGTAGCCCGAACCAGGATAGATGAACCCATAGCGGGTGATCTGGAACAACTGCCCGTTGTACCAGAAGGCGTTTCGGGTGTGGTACGGGATTGGCCGGGCACCGCCGAAGGGAGCCCACGGCTGCCACGGAGCGAAGAACTGGGCGTCCGACGGGCTGACCAAGCAGAAGCTCAGGACCAGAGCAGCAGTTGCGATCAGTAGGGAACGCATGGCAAGCCTCCTTTTGCTTTGAAGTCCGGGAATCAAGGCCTCCTGCTTCTCCTACCTTGTGCGAGCATCCTCTGAAATCTTTACGCCAGCAGGTACGGCGGTGGTTCTTATTTCAACATACGAAGTTGATTCTATCCACCAGGGGCCTGCCGGAAAAGGCAAGGAATCACGGTAAGTTGCTCAAAAGCACCAGGGGCTGCTCGTGTTCCTCTCCGGAAGGCAGGCTGTTGTCTAAAAGGGGATACAATCGGGCGGCTTCCAGATGCTTGGGCCACGCGGCTGCTTCGGTTGGGGTCATGATCACGAAGCGACGCTGGGTTCCCGCCAGCCAGATGTCGAGGTTTTCCCATTCGATGACCCGTTCGACGGGTCGGCCAAGGTGATAAACGAGTTGATGGCCCTCAATGCGGAAGAGCAGCACCGGCTCAGTCGGCAAGGCGAGTTGTCGAACTGCGTCGGCAAAGGTCCTCAGTTCCCTGCGAGGTTCCTCCTGAGGAAGCACGGCGTTGACGAATATGAGCCAACCGACAGCCACCGCGGCTGCAACGGGGCCAACAAGCCAAGCTGTCCGATACATGCCAGGTCGCTGACTTTCAGACCACCGCAAGAGGATGCAGCTCAAAAACAACGCCGCACCGGGATAGGCGGGCAGCAGGTAGTCCGCCCGCTTGAAACTCATGCACGTCAGGCACGCAAACATCCCCGCGAACCACGCCAGACTGAAGCGGGCCAAGGTACTTTGCTTCCACGTTTCCCAGCCCCCCTTCGTGATCGCCACCGGAATGAGAAGAGACCAGGGAAACAGATCCGGACCGATTCGCACGAAATAGAACCACCATGGGTGATGTTCGAGTTCCTCCGCTTGACCCAGGCCGCGAGCCAGATTGTGATACCAGAAGAAAACCCGTGTGAACTCGCCGTTGGTTTCCTGATGGAGCCACCAGTAGTAGCCTGCGACAACGACGGCAGCAGGAAGCAGTCCCCAGAAGAGGGAGGTGAGCGGGAATCGTGGACGGAGCCGCATCAGCGATCGTTCCCAGATCAGCGCTCGGAGCCGAGGCGGGTCTGCCA
>JANWWR010000059.1 GCA_025055835.1 Gemmatales bacterium
CCAGCTGCACCGTTGCCGTCCAGAGCTTGAATTCCTCGAAGATCGCAGCGTTCCCTCAGTGTCCGCCGTGTTGAGCGGAGGAAATCTACTTGTCACTGGCGACGCGGGGCATAACCGGATCGAGGTTCGGCTTGTTGGCGGGCAACTTGAGGTTCTGGAGAAGGGCGGAAAGATCGCCACCTTCAGTCAAGCGGCCGTTACAGGACAGATTATCGTCGATTCCAAGCAAGGAAATGATGTTGTTGTAATCGGCCAGGGGATTCTGAACAGCGCTGTCATCGACGGAGGGGCCGGTAACGATATCCTCGCGGGTGGATTGGCGGCTGATACCATTTCGGGAGGCGATGGCAATGACAAGATCTACGGTCGCGGAGGCAATGACACTTTAAACGGCGGAGCTGGCAGAGATGCGTTATATGGGGGAAATGGTGACGACGTGCTGATCGGCGGGGGCGGGGCGGACACGTTTTATACGGGCAAGGGCAATGACACCCTATTCGGCAGCAGCATCGCCTGGGGCGGAAACGACCGCTATGTCCTTGGCCCCGGAATGAATATCGACGGCTTCACCGGACGCTCCCTGGGGCCGGACAATCCCGATCCAATCGTGCTCAGTGAGGATGATGTGTTATGCCTCCTGCGACGTGCCTCGGCAGCGACTTCCAGTGAAGACGCCATAATTGCGGTGGTCGATCGCGGAGGGCGCATTCTGGGTGTCCTGGTCGAGGACGACGTTTCCCCGACCATCACCGGAAACCTGGATTTGCTCGTGTTCGCCATTGACGGAGCGGTTGCGAAGGCGCGAACGGCCGCGTTTTTTGCCAATAACCAAGCGCCTTTGACTTCTCGCACCGTTCAATTCATCAGTCAGACCACGATGACCCAGCGCGAGATCGAGTCCTATCCCAGCATTACCGATCCCTACTCCATTTGGCGTGGGCCGGGATTTGTAGCGCCAGTAGGTATCAATTCGCATTTCCCGCCAAATGTGCCTTATACGCCGCAGGTGGATTTGTTTGCCATCGAGCACACCAATCGGGATGGCACGTTCCACCCTGGCCCTGACCGGATCAAAGGCACCGTTGACGACGTGCAGCTACCAAACCGTTTCAATGTTCCCAACGCCTTTATACCTGCAAATATCCTGGCAAACGGAACGCAACTGGCTCCGCCGGATTCCTATGGATTCGCCTCGGGGATTCCGAGTGTGCTTGGAGCGCAGTCTCGAGGAATCGCCACGCTGCCGGGAGGGATTCCGATCTACAAGCAAGGCATTTTAGTCGGTGGAATTGGAGTCTTTTTCCCTGGCGAGACCGGCTTTGCCACGGAGGAGAATTCAGCCCTTAATGACCCAGGTTTTTACGACCCGACCAAGCGTGATCGTTCTATGGAGGCCGAGTACATCGCTTACGCCGCTGTCGGAGGGAGTCAAGGGCGGTTTGGCGACATTGTCGGAATTCCCGTAGGCACACTGGATGGCATCCCGCCGTGCCCCGGGATCACGCCGCTGCCGGTTGGTCGCATCGACCTGGTTGGAATCACGCTGGATTTGTTCGGTCCCGGCGGGACAAGGGGAATCCAGACGTTGGTAGCCTTCGGTAACGCCATCGGGCCGGGACGAGTCAACGGCACGCTTCAGCAACTGCTCGATCCGGGACCGAATAACCGCATCGAGCCTGGAATTGATCCGGTGGACTCCAATAGCCTGCTCAACGGAACGCCGGTTCCGGAGGGTTGGTTGGTCCTGCCGCACACCGTTGACGGCCGACTGACTGCGGAGGACGTGGAGCGGATTGTTCGCCAGGGGATCAACGAGGCAAACATCACCCGAGCGGCGATTCGGCTTCCGGCGGGAGTTCGGACACGCATGGTGTTCGCGGTCACCGACACCGATGGCAATGTCCTCGGGCTATATCGCATGCCGGATGCCACGGTCTTCTCTCTGGATGTGGCTGTGGCCAAGGCGCGGAATGTCGCCTACTACGCCGATCCGACGGCGTTACAGGACATCGACCGAGTGCCGGGCTTGCCCAAGGGAGTTGCCTTCACCAATCGCACTTTCCGTTACCTGGCCCTTCCTTTCTTCCCCGAAGGAATTCCCGAAACGCCTCCTGGACCGTTCTCAATCCTGCGGGACGGCGGGGTCAATTTCCGCACGGGAGCAATAGTCGGTCCGCGGCTACCGGCCTCAGCGTTCCAGACCGTGCAGGGCTACGATGCTTTCAACCCGCAGACCAACTTCCGTGATCCTCACAACATTCTGAATCAGAACGGGGTGGTGTTCTTTCCTGGCAGCGAACCGCTGTACAAACGATTGAGTGGCGGAGGCCTGGAGTTGGTCGGCGGTCTTGGAGTCAGCGGCGACGGCGTGGATCAAGATGACGTAGTCACTTTCGCGGCCACCTGGGGATATAAAGTGGAACCGCCGATCCTGCGTGCCGATCAAGTGTTTGTGGCGGGAATCCGGCTGCCATACCTGAAGTTTCTGCGCAATCCGCATGGCTGAGGACGCCGGGAAACTATGCTCCGCATTGGCCCGAACCGCTTCTGGTTGCTTTTCTGGGCAGGCCTCGTGTTCGGGCTGGCACCCGTGGTCGGCCGAGCCGACTGGTTTGGCCATAAGAAATCTTCGGAAGAACCATTTCGCTGGTGGCTGCATCTTCGGTGCTGGCCGATACCGGAGCATTCGGCGCGACGGGCTGGGTACTACGGCGACATTTCGCCTTTAGCTCTGCCGACCGACGCTCCCGGCTATGTCGGTTACTACGTTGGCGGAGGTGCTGTCTGTAGGGGAGAACCACGTCGCAGCGGCGAAGGGACGTGGGGATGGGATTACCAAGGAATTTTGATCCCGCGAGTGGTCCGGCTGCGATGGTGGCATGGCAGGCACTATCAAGGAGGCACGGGACAGTACAGAACCGACGGTCCGATCTCCCCGTTCGCCCACCCTCCAAGCCCGAGTAACTGAGCGATCCCGCACAATTCTGCCAAATCTGTTTGCACGGGGGCATTCCGTGTGATTTACTGAAATCGGTGACGGCTAGGGAACTTCGCCCGCCTTGTGGCCGTATCATGAAGTGAGGTGGCCTTTCCATTTTTTTCGTTTGCGCAGGGTGACGGGATCATGTCGAGTAACGCCAATCCGCAGGCGGACTTTGCACCGACCGGTTCAACCAATTCCACACCGCAGGCCCCGACCGTTAAGGCGACGCTACCCAGTCCGGACTTCGTCCCGCTCAGCGAACTCTCCAATGCGCCGCTGACGCTACGAGACTTGCTGCCGCTGGTGCCGGCGGCCCTGATCAGTCTCGTGTTCAACGCCGGTTTCGTCATCGGCATGATGATCTTTTACGATCTGGGCGCGGCCGAAGCTCAGAACGCCAGAAAGACGCTGGTCCTGGAAGATGAGGCGACGCGGGTCGAGCAGGAACGGCGGGAAAAGGACTTCATCATTGACGATCCCGAAGACTTTACCCAGGCGTTTGATGTGACCTCGCCGGTCGAGCCGAAGCTGCCGGGAGCCGATCCAGAGGATTTGCCTGCCGGATATCAGGAATCCCCAGACCCCAACGCCGTCGCCGGGGCAGGAACGGGACCGGACGGCGGAATCCAAGGTGCCGGGGCCTTGGCCAATGAAGGCTTTGCTGGGCATCTCCTGGCTGACGCCGCTTACGGCTTCAAGGGCGATCAAGGTGCCGGGCCGATGGGCGACGGCGGAGGCATCCCGACGGGACGAGGAGGCGGTTCGCCAACGGCGGGAGGCTTCGGCGCGCGGACTTCCCGCACCTTAGATAGTGTTCGAGCCGCGGGTGGCAACGATGCCTCGGAAGCAGCCGTGGCGCGTGCCCTGCGATGGCTGGCGGCTCACCAGTCCCCGGACGGCCGGTGGTCCTTGAACAATTACCATCGTCATAACCCCGCCTGTCGCTGTAAAGACCTTAACTTCGAGGGCAGCGTCATCGACAACGACACGGCCGGAACTGCTCTAGGCCTCTTACCTTTCCTCGGTGCCGGTCACACTCATAAGAAGGGAGCCAGTCCTTACGCCGGGAACGTGCTGCGAGCCTTGCAGTTCTTGACCGGACGACAACAGAACAACGGCGACCTCGGCGGCGGCATGTATGCTCATGCCTTAGCAACCATCGCCTTATGTGAAGCCTACGGCATGACTTCGGATATCAAGCTTCGCCTGCCCGCCCAGAAGGCGATCCAGTTCATCGAATACGCTCAGAACACGCAGACCGGCGGTTGGCGGTATCAGCCCCGGACCGACGGCGACACGTCGGTAGTCGCTTGGCAGGTCATGGCCCTGCGATCGGGTCAGATGGCTGGACTTACGGTGCGGTCGCAAACGCTGGATCTGGCCAAGCGTTGGCTGGATTCCTGCCAGAGCGACGGCGGAGCCCAGTACTCCTATGTTCCCGGCAGCGGAGCGACCCCGGCCATGACCGCTGCGGCGCTGCTCAACCGTCAGTACATGGGCTGGGGACCACGGAATCCCGCCTTGCACAAAGGCTGCGAGTTCTTACTGCGAACCGCACCGCCTCCACCGGAAAAACCCCGTCCTGGGGAGCAACTTGGACCGATCTACTACTACTACTACGCCACCCAGGTCATGCATCACATGGGAGATAAGTACTGGGATTCCTGGAATCCCCGGATGCGGGACTTCCTGATTCGGACCCAACTCAAGAAGGACGACGGGCACCGCGAAGGCAGTTGGGATCCGCGAGGCTCGGATCATGGCGGAGCTGGCGGACGGATTTACTCCACATCCTTGGCTACCTTGACGCTCGAAGTGTATTACCGCCATCTCCCGCTCTATCGCCGCGAACAGGTCAGCAAAGAAATGGATGCCGAGGAAATGAAGCCGGAAATGAAGAAGGACGAGAAGGACAAGGGCAACAACTAAGAGTCTGTTGGACGGTCACCCTGCCTTTGAAAGACGACGACGGCGTGTGACGGTGGGGAACAGCCCCCAATCGCCACACGCCGTCGGGTTTTTGACATTGATTTAGAAGACCCAGAAGTGAAGGCGAGCGGAAGGCGTCAGCCTTCCGGTCCAGTCCCCGCATCAGGAACCACCCACCGTCACTCAGCAGCAGCGGCAGCAGCTAGTTCGGGGGTGATGTTGAGCGTGGAATAGACGTTCTGCACGTCATCGTGTTCGTCCAGCGTCTCCATGAGCTTGAGCACTTTGCGGGCCGTCTCGGGATCGACATCCATCGGAGCCTTGGCCAGTTGCGTTATCTCGGCGCTCAACGGCACGAGATTGGCCGCAGCGAAGGCCTCCTGCACCTTGTTGAACAACGGGGGATCGCAGGTGACTTCGAAGTTGTTTCCGCTGCGGCGGACATCGTCGGCCCCGGCTTCAAGAGCCACTTCCATGAGGCGATCTTCGTCTACGGTGTTGGCGTCGAAGGCGAACAGGCCCTTGCGCTCGAACTGAAAGGCGACGCTTCCAGCCGAACCCATCTTGCCTCCGCCCTTCTCGAAAATCTTCCGCAGTTCGCCAGCGGTGCGGTTGCGATTGTCGGTGGCGACATCCACCATGATGGCCACGCCCCCTGGTCCGTAGCCTTCGTAGGTGATTTCCTCGAAGTGCGAATCGGACGACTCGCCGGTGCCTTTCTTGATAGCCCGGTCGATGTTCTCCTTGGGCATGCTGGCCTGACGGGCCTTCTCGATGGCGTAGCGGAGCTTGAGATTGGTTTCGGGGTCGCCGCCGCCCGCTCGGGCCGCCACGATGATTGCTCGACTCAGTTTACTGAACAGCTGACCGCGCTTGGCGTCGGCCGCTCCCTTGGCGCGTTTGATGGTTGCCCAGTGCGAATGCCCAGCCATGACATCACCTCGTGTGGCTAACTCGACGCAGTCGTTTGCCCGACCGAGCGACTTTACCGGCGAAACGAACACGGCTCACGGCTTGCTTCCCGCGGCAGTGGCCTTGAGCACCTTCAGCTTGCCAAGCAGAGTCTGAACCCGCTCCGGATCGCGTCTGCGGGATTTTTCGTAGAGCTGAACGGCCTTTTCCCAGGCGACTTTGGCCTGATCACGCCGTCCCAGGTCATGATACACTTCGCCCAGGTGGTCCCAGATCACCGGGTCGTCGTCGGTCATCAGGCGGACGGCCCGCTCCAATTCCTGGCGGGCTTCCTCCAATCGGCCACGACGATACAACACCCACCCCAAACTATCTACATATGCGGCATTATCGCCTTCCTCAAGCCGTTGATCCAGACTTCCGTGGAGCTTTCGCCGATTGGCCCGATCCAGTTCGATGGCCTTGCGGATGAGTTTTTCCGCCTCTTCGAGGTTCTTGCCCTGGTCGGCCCAGAGGTAGCCGAGATCGTTGCAAGCGGTGGCGTCTTCCGGATCAATTTCTAACACCCGCTGAAGATGCGTCTCGGCCCGCGGGTAGTCCTTGCGGGCGCTGTGGATCACCGAGAGCAGGTAGTGAACCTGTCTCAAGCCGCGGGAATCGGCGGTGTTCTGCAACAGCTTTTCGGCTTCCTGGGCGGCCTGTTCGAGATGCTGTCCGCGGTACAAGGCGACGATGAGCGTGTAGTGGGCCTGGAAGACTTCGTCGGTCCCGGGGGTCGCTTGTTGCATGGCGATGCGGGCGGCGGCCTGCGCTTCCTTGTCCTTACCCGCCAGGGCCAGGGCACGAGCCAATTCCAGTTGGAACACGATGCGGGGAACTCGGAGATTGCGGGTCAAGGCTTCGCGACAGACCTCGGCCTCCGCCTCCCATTTCTGGGCTTCGCTCAACACCCGGCACAGTTCCAGATAGACTTCGCCAGGGTGGGGATCGTCAACCAAACACTTGCGGCAGAAATGCTCGGCCAAGTCGTAGAACTTGTGCTGTCGGGATAATGTCGCCAGCACCCGGCGCGTCTCGAACCGCAGCGACTCCCCGCCTCGGGGCATGTTCCGTGCAGCTGACGCGAGGCCTTTCAGCAACTCCGGTTCGGTGCTCAAGACCTGGATCTGGATTCGGGCCGAGGGTAGGTGCCGCGGATCGCTGAAATCCTGGTCCAGTTTGCGAATCAACTCGGCCCAGCGGCTTTGCTTCTGATACAGCCGAGCCAGACCCCGATAGGCGTCCTCGGACGGATACTCGGCCATGCTGGCCAGATAGAGGCTCTCGGCCTTGCGGAAATCACCAGCACGGACGCATTCGGAAGCCAGAAGCATCTTCAGGGCCTGATTGTATGGGTCTCGGGCAGCGGCTTGCTCCAACGTCGGCACGATCTCTCGTTGGCGATTGAGTCGTGTCAACAAGGTGACCAGTAGCTGATACGCCTCCGCGCCGCCGGGTTGAGTGGCCAGATACTTTTGCAAGGAAGCCAGGGCGGCGTTCGGATCATCACGAGCCAGATGCACTTCGGCCAGGTGGAAATGCAAGCGTCCCGCTTGATTAGGATTCTTCTCCTGGGCCTTCTCGAAGGCTGCGATCGCCCGGTCGTAGCGTTTTGCCAGCAGTTCCAGGCGACCAAGTTTTTCATAGGTCCGGGCCAGTTCTTCCTGGATCTGTTGCTGCGGTAGCGGAATGGCGAGCATGTTGACCGGTTGAGCCTTTTCCAGGGCTGCGACCACCCGTTGCAGGGCTTCTGCGGCTTCGAGATGCTCCTGGCGATCTTCGTGCAACTCGGCCAACAAGAAGTTGATTTGAGCGGAAAGGACGGGATTGTCCTTGAGCGTGGCGTGCCCGGCGCGGGGTTTGAGGACGGATAGAGCTTCGTCGGATCGGCCCCGGTCATTGAGTTCCGAGGCATAACGATAAGCGAGGGCCAGATTGTCCGGCTCCTTTTCAAGGACCATGCGGCAGTAGTCGAGGGCCTGGCTGTCGCGATCCAAGGCGAAGCACAGGGGAATCAGGGCTTTGTAAAGCGGGACGGCGTCGGGATCGTGCTTCAAAGCGTCCTCATAGAGCCGGATCGCTTCGACGAGCCGATTCTCTTGCTCCAGGATCCGGGCCTTCACAAACAACTTCAAGGCTTTGAAATGATTCTGCTGGGCCGGGGTTCCGGGGTTCACAGCGGCGACTTTCGGCGGATCAATTTCGAGATCACGTCCAAAACGGATCTGGGCCTCGGCTACGTCCACCCCCAGCAACAGGCAGGCAGAGCAAACACCTGTCCGCAACCACCGCTGCGTCATGCCGCGACTCCTCTTGGGCCTCGTGCCTTTGCCTGCTCCCCTCCCTGAGAGAATGGCATCGCGGAGCGGAAGCCGCGGCATGATACCGCTTCACCCTTTCTTCGCCAATGCACTTTGTCCACGGGATGGCAACCGTCGCCGACGACGCAAGACGACCTTTGCTAGGGCAATTGGGAAGCCAGGTACAAGCGGGCAAGATTGAGAGCCATACGGGCGGCTCGGCCCTGAATTTGGGTGCGTTCCGTGCCCCAAAGAAAGCTGCTGCTGCGGACGCCGCCTTCCCAGGCGACGGCGGCATAGACCAAACCGACCGGCTTCTCCGGAGTTCCACCGCCCGGACCAGCCAGGCCGGTAGTGCTGACGGCCAGATCGGTGCCAAAGCGGGTGCGACAGCCGACGGCCATCGCCTCGGCGACCTGAGAACTGACAGCCCCGTAGCGGTCGAGCAACTCCTGCGGCACACCCAGCCAGTCCCGTTTCACCTCGTTGGTGTAAGCCACCACGCCGCCACGAAGGTTGTCGCTGACGCCGGGAACTCGAGAGAGCATCTGCGCCACCAGCCCGCCGGTCAGACTCTCGGCGGTGGCGATGGTCATGCGGCGGTCGTGCAGCATCCGGGCTACCACATCGTGCAGATCCTCCTCATCCACGCCGAACACGATGGTTCCGAGTCGTTCCCGGATGACCTTTTCAATGGGTTCGATCTGCTTCCAAGCCTCCTCGGTGTTGGAACCGCGTGCGGTGATCCGCAAGGAGACCACGGCCTCGTGAGCGGTGATGCCGACTTCGGGCACATGGCCTCGGCGAGTCAGATCGCGGACCTTTTCCTCGACCTGGGATTCTCCCCAACCAAACGTGTTGATCCGGCGGTGAATCGTGACCCCCGTGGGACCGAATCGCTGCCGCAGACGGGGAACCACCTCGTGTTCCCACATCGGTTGCATTTCCCGCGGCGGACCGGGCAGGGCGACAAACACCGTCTTCGGCGTCTCCAGCCAGATGCCCGGGGCGGTGCCGTGCTCGTTCGGCAGCATGATACCACCCCGCGGACAATAAGCCTGGACGCGGTTCGCTTCCGGCATGACTCGGCCACGCTGAGCGAACATGCGTTCGATGGCGGAAAGCGACGGTTCGTGCAATTCCAAGGGAACGTTGGCGACTTTGGCCAGGACGTCACGGGTCAGATCGTCCAGCGTCGGGCCTAGGCCGCCGGTGCTGACGACCAGATCGGCCCGCTCCGAGGCGATACGGAAGGCCTGAAGGTTGTCATTGAGGTCGTCGCCGACCGTGGTGTGCCAGCGGACGGAGATGCCAATCTCCGCCAGTTTTCGACTCAGCCACGGGCTGTTGGTGTCGAGGCATTGTCCGCTTGTCAGTTCGCTGCCGATAGCCAGCACCTCGGCCTTGGGAGTCCTGAGTTCGGCAGCGGAGGAAGCAGCAGTTTCCATATCGTCGGCACAGATGGGACACGTTGCCGGGACCAAGGCGGTTGATCCAGCCTGAAGTCTTTTCAGCCCCGATGACAGGTTTTATATTCGCTCTAATCGAAAAAGCAGGGAAAACGAGCAAGGCTGAATCACCTGCGAGGAAGATCATGCCGTTTACCAAGGCGGAACCGGGAAAGACTCGTGTCGGCTGGATCGGGCTGGGCGTCATGGGCCGGTGGATGTGCCAGCACGTCATGAGCAAGGGCTACTCGGCCACGGTGTACAACCGGACGCGGGACAAGGCCCAGCCGCTCCTCGATCTCGGGGCAGCCTGGGCGGACAGTCCAAAAGCCGTGGCGGAACGCTCCGACGTCATTTTCGCCATCGTCGGTTTTCCCAAGGATGTCCGCGAGGTCTTCCTGGGTCCAAACGGAGCCTTGGCGGGTTCTCGGCCCGGCTGCATTCTCGTGGACATGACCACCAGCGAACCGAGCCTGGCTCGGGAGATATATGACGCCGCCAAAGCCAAAGGCGTCGGCAGCGTGGACGCTCCGGTGTCAGGCGGCGACGTCGGAGCCCGGGAGGCGCGGTTGTCGATCATGGTCGGCGGCGATGCCGAAGTCGTCGAGGCGGTTCGGCCGCTGTTCGAGTGCATGGGCAAGACCGTCGTGCATCAGGGCGGTCCCGGAGCAGGCCAGCACACGAAGATGGTCAACCAGATTCTCATCGCCACCAACATGATCGGCGTCTGCGAGGCCCTGTTGTACGGGTATAAGGCCGGTCTGGATCTGAACACGGTGCTGCAATCGGTCGGCGGCGGAGCAGCGGCGAGCTGGTCGCTGAACAACCTCGGCCCGCGGATTATTCAGCGGAACTTCGAGCCGGGCTTTTTCGTCGAGCATTTCATCAAGGACATGGGCATCGCCCTGGCCGAGGCCGAGCGGATGAACCTCTGCCTCCCCGGCCTGGCCCTGGCTAAGCAGCTTTACGAGGCGGTCCGCGCTCAGGGCTTCGGACGGAAGGGCACGCATGCCCTCATGATTGCCTTGGAACGCCTTTCCAACATCCAAAGGACGGCCTGAGTCGTCTATCCTTTCGGGGGTGTGCCCTCGGATGCAGTCAAATGTGCATTGCATCCATTCGGGGTTGGTTTAAGATGGAACGATGAAGCTGAAGTAAGTCCGACGCCCACCAGTCGTTACGGACGCCATTCGGGAGGCCCTTTCATGTCCTCGGTAGCCGGTACGATCAAGCAGCAGTGCCCCAGTTGCGGCGGCATGATCACGATCAAGTCCACGCTTATCGGCAAGAAGATCGATTGCCCCAAGTGCAAGTTCCGCTTCATCGTCGAAAGCGAGGACGGCCCCGCCGCTGAAGAGGAGAAAACGACCAAGAAAGCCGCTGCCGAAGGAAAAGGCAAGGGCAAGAAGAAACTGAGCATCAAGGTCCGCGGCGAGGATGACGAGGACGAGGAGCAGGAAGGCAAATCAAGCAGCAAGACGGCCCTGTTGATCCTGGCGGGGGTCGGCGTCGGCTTGCTGGTCGTGGTCGGCATTGTGATCCTGCTGGTCGTCAGCGGAGGCGGTTCAAGCTCGACCCCGACGACCACCCCGATGACGCAATCGCGACCCGGAGGCGGTCCCGAACAGCCGGCGGAAACCCCCGAACAGGCCATGCAGGCCCTCGTCAGCCGTCTGAACAACCCCGCTGAGGCGGAACAGGCCAAGACCGAGTTGTTGAACAAACTCGAAGGTGACGACGCCACGGCTCGGGAACTGGCCTTCAACAAACTCAAGGAAGCGGCCCTCGAAGGCAACGACGCGGCCTTGGAAGTGCTTCGCAACGCCCTGGCCAGTTCCAAGGAAGACGTCAAGAATCGGGCCGAGGAACTGGTCACGCTCATCAACCAGGAGCGTTCCCGCAGCGCCGCTGCCCTCAAGGAAGATCCCACCAACATGCTGCCGCAGGATACGCAAGTCCTGCTGACCATTCCCGTTCGCAAGTTCATTGATGGTCCGCTCGGCCTGGCGGTGCTGGCTCAAGGGGCATTCCGCCTGGAAGACTTTGACCGTCGCCTGGGCATTGAGTTCAAGAACATCGAAGAGATGGTCATCAGTTGCAACAAGGAGCATGGCCGAACGCTGGCTGTCGTCCGCACGATGGACCCGTTTGTGTGGGACGACGTGGTCAAGGCCATGCAGATCGAGCAGCGGAATCGCCAGGTAGTCCAAGGCAAGGAGTACTTCCCGGGCAAGTGCGATTTGCTCAATGAGTTCCTCAAGGATCGCATGAAGCCGGTGGCGTCGCTGCGGGACCGGGCCTTCGTCCACAAGTACGACGACCGAACGCTCTTGATCGGCGACGAGACGACGATCAAGAACTGGCTGACGCAGCGGCCCGAGTTTCAAGTGACGCCGACGCCAGCGCCGCCACGGGACGCCTTGCCCAGCGGTGCTCCGGCGGCTGGACCGGGTGAAGGCGGCGTCCCCGATGCTGGAGGCGCGGGCGCTCCGGGTGCCGGGGCGGGCATTCCGCCGGGAGCAGGAGCAGGCATTCCCCCGCCAGCAGGCGGACCGACCTCCTCGGCAGGCGGCGGTGCTCCAGGAGCAGGAGCCGGGGTGCCTCCGGGAGCGGGCTTCGGCATTGCCGGGCCGGGTGGAGCAGGCGGTCCGGGAGCCGGAGCCGGTGCACCACCTGGAGCGGGGGCTGGTGTGCCTCCGGGAGCGGGCTTCGGCATTGCCGGGCCGGGTGGAGCAGGCGGTCCGGGAGCGGGAGCCGGTGCACCACCTGGAGCAGGGGCTGGTGTACCTCCGGGAGCGGGCTTCGGCATTGCGGGACCGGGTGGAGCAGGCGGTCCGGGAGCCGGAGCGGGTGTGCCTCCCGGTGCGGGGTTCGGCATTGGCGGTTTCGGACCAGGCGGCGGAGGAAGTCAGCCACCGGCCTTGCCACCGTCGCCTCCCGTAATCACCGAGAAACGCTACTTGACGCTGCCTTCCAAGATGCGACGGGTCATCGCCAAGGCCGAGAATGAGAAGCCGTCCCTGGTTCTGTTTGCCGAGGCCGCCGCGTCCAATGAGAGCGAACCCATCGTCGGTTGGATGTACTACTTCGAGCAATTGGCCAAGAACTATCAACGGCAATTCGAGATCGTCGCTTTGGCCTTACAGAGCGATGAAAATCTCGTCCTCCGGTTTGCCGGAGCCTGTCGAGAACGCCGTCAGACCAGCGATATCCAAAAGGACCTCGTGTCGATCTTCAAGAAAGCGGCCCGGGAAGACCTGAAGACGCTGCTCGGTTTTGAGTTCGCAGTATCCTCTGGCGCTGAGGTGGCCCAGTCGGGGGCTGGTCAGGGCCAGGGGCAAGGGCTGTTTGGTCCGGCTCAAGGGCCAGGCGCGGGTTTTGGCATCAGTGGGCCGGGTGGTGTCGGACCGGGTGCTCCGGGTCTGCCGATGGGTCCGGGCGGAGCGGGCATCGGTGGTCCGGGAGTGCCGCCGGGCGGAGGCCAGTTCGGCCCGGGTGTTCCGCCAGGCGCGGGCTTCGGCATCAGTGGACCGGGCGGAGCCGGACCCGGTGCTCCGGGGCTGCCGCCGGGTCCAGGCGGAGCAGGAGTGGGTGGTCCGGGAGTACCACCGGGCGGAGGTCGGTTCGGGCCAGGAATGCCGCCGGGTGCGGGTTTCGGCATCAGTGGGCCGGGTGGTGTCGGACCGGGTGCTCCGGGTCTGCCGCCGGGTCCTCCAGGTGGACAGGCGGGCTTCGGCCCAGGTGTGCCACCAGGTGCGGGCTTCGGCATCGGCGGTCCGGGTGGGATAGGACCAGGCATGCCGGGACCGGCTGGAACGGGCCAGCCGGGCATGGGACCCACGGAGGAACACACCAAACCGTCGTCGACCCTGACCGTGACCCGCGAGGACGAATTCATCATCGTCACCGCAACGGTCATCGATAAGACCGATGCCTTTGTCGATTCCCGCATTACACCGCAGGTCATCCGCATGCGGGCGGAAATGGACATGAGCAGCGGTCGATTCCGTCTGGCTGACATGCCGTCGAGCATGGCCCTGTATCTGAGTCGTCACCAGGACACTTTCCCGATGGGCGCGTTGCGTCGTCGGCCCGATCTGGCCCGCGGCGGCCGGCCGTGGCCAGCTTCGGAACGGCTCAGCTTCCTGCGGGAGTTGCTGCCGTTCCTGGGCGACGACCGTTACTACGAACTCTACGACGCCACCAAGCCGGACAAGTCATGGCGTGATCCGGAAAACGCTCGGGTCGGCCGGGTCGCCGTGCCGCATTTCCTCAATCCCGCGACCGGCAATTTCTTCACCAAGGTGCGTGGCATTGACCATCCCATGGCGGTCACGCATTTCGTCGGCATGGCCGGTGTCGGACCGGATGCCCCGTTCTACGACAAGAAGGATCCGCGAGCGGGCATCTTCGGCTACGACCGACAGGCAAGCAAGTCGGACATCACCGACGGTGCTTCCTACACGATCCTGCTCATCCAGAACGATCCGGCCGTATGCGGCCCGTGGATCGCTGGCGGCGGTTCGACGGTGCGCGGCACAAGTCTGACCGGCGACCGGGACGTCGGCCATCGCGGCGGGTTCATCTCGACCGATCACAACGGCAAGCCGGGTGTGTGGGTCATGATGGCTGACGGTTCGATCCGCTTCTTGAGCAAGAGCGTCGATCCGCAGGCATTCAAAGCCATGTGCACAATGGCTGGCGGAGATGCTGACGCCATCGGTGACCTGAGCGCCATCGCTCCGGAAGTTCGGCTGCCGACCACGCCGCGGCCCAGCGGAAGCCAGCCGGGACCACGGCCCACGCCGCCTGCGGAAGCGGAGCAAAAAGCAGAACCGAAACCGCAGCCGGACACCCCGGCCACTCCGCCCAAGAAGCCGCCCATGCCGGAAGAAGAAGAGGAAACCCCGGCCAAGAAGAAGCCGGGAGGCTAAAACAAGTCGCTGACAGTGCGGAGTTGCGATGCAGCCCCCGTCTTGCCACGGGGGCTGTTCCGTATTCAACCAGCCGATGCCGAGGTGCAGCATGATGCAACCGGGTGCCCGACCCAAACGCGGCGTCCCCGAAGGCCTGTGGATCCGTTGTCCGAATTGCCGCAACACCATCTTCCGCAAGGAAGCGGAAGACCGCCTCAACGTCTGCCCCGAGTGCGACTACCACTTTCACCTGCCGGCTCGAGAACGCATCAAGCAGTTACTCGACCAGGACAGCTTCGAGGAGTGGTTTACCGACCTGCGATCGCTGGACCCGCTCAACTTCCGCGACCGGATTCCCTATCCCGAACGGCTCAAGCAGGAAATGGCCAAGACCGGATTGACGGAGGCGGCGGTCGTTGGCCGGGGTTATATCCGCGGTCGGCCCGTGGTCATCGGCATCACCGACTTTTCCTTCATGGCCGGGAGCATGGGATCGGTGGTCGGCGAAAAGCTCACGCGGGCCGTCGAGGAGGCGACCCGGCTCCAATTGCCGCTCATCATCGTCAGCGGCAGCGGCGGCGGCGCCCGGATGCAGGAGGCGATCCTGTCGCTGATGCAGATGGCGAAGGTGTCGGCCGCCCTGGCGCGGTTCGACAGCGCTGGCGGATTGTACATCTGCGTCCTGACCAATCCGACGATGGGCGGCGCGGCAGCGAGTTTTGCCGGGCTGGGCGACATCGTCCTGGCCGAGCCGGGAGCCATGATCGGCTTTGCCGGTAAACGCACCATTTGGGCCACGGTTCGCTTGGAACTGCCCGAGGAGTTTCAGAGCAGTGAGTTTCTGCTGCGTCACGGTTTCATAGATCGGATTGTTCACCGCAAGGATCTGCGGACCGAACTGGCCCGACTCATCGACTATTGCGAACGGCCGGGAAGGAATCGCAATAACGCCTCGGGATAAGGTAGAATGACAAAGGCGAGCCGGATGCGTGAGCATCCGGGTCTGCCCATAAAGATGGACAAACGCTTTTTGCCTGGTAAGTCGAACGAGGTCGGCGGCGTGAGCATGTTCTCGAGCTTGATGAAACTCTTCGGCGGCGGTCGCAAGAAGGGCGACGTGCCGCGGACCGATATCAACGAACGCTTCATCCTCGAAAGTCGGATGGGGCAAGGCAGCATGTCGAAGGTCTGGCGGGCCCGAGACCGGAACATCGGTCGCACCGTCTGCCTCAAGATTCTCGACAAGGAGAAGACCGCCCGCTTCGCCGCTCGCTTCGTCGGTCTCCAGCGGCCCCACGAAGGCCAGATCTGCGTGATGCTCAAGCACCGCAATATCGTCCAGACCTACGACTGGGGCATCACCACCCAGGGTGAAATCTTCCTGGTAATGGAGTTGATCGAGGGCCTCGGCCTGAATTTCCTCATCGAAACCAAGGCCAAGCAACTCGAGGGCAATCGCATCAACTTCCTCGCCCAGGCTTGCGAGGGGCTAGCCTACGTTCATGAGCAGGGCTTCATGCACCGCGATATCTGCCCGCGGAACATCATGGTGACGAACAAGAACGTGGTCAAACTGATCGACTTCGGTCTGAGCATTCCAGACACGCCAGAGTTCCGCCGACCAGGCAACCGCACCGGCACGGCCAACTACATGGCCCCCGAATTGATCAAGCGATTGGCCACGGACCGCCGCGTGGACCTGTTCGCAATGGGAGTGACGGCCTACGAAACCTTCACTGGCAACCTGCCGTGGGAAGGGGCCCAATCGCTTCAGACGATGCTCAACCACATGAACTCGCCCGGACGCGATCCTCGGGAATTCAATCCCGATCTTGACGACGATCTCGTCAGGCTCCTTAAGAAAGCCATCGAGCGGGACCCGCGCGACCGCTTCCAGACGGCCCTTGAATTCCGCGACGCCCTCAAGGCCCTGCCCTATCAGCACTATTGAAGCCGAAGCCCGGGTCGGCTCTGGCGATCAGGACTTCACCGTAGCCAGCAGCTTCTCCACGTCTTGCGGCGTGATCTTGGCCACCGGCTTGCCCAGCTTGGCCGACAGCCAACTGTTGATGGCCGGGATGTACGGCGGCTTGTGAACTCGCAACAGAGCCATCATGCGGGCATCTCGCCGGATTCGCTCCGCCGCCTTACGAGGACCGTTCCGGCTGCGGGATTCAGCCTGTTCAACCTTCCGAAGTTCGATCCGCTTGTGTCGCTTTCCCATGGAACCATCCTCACCCGATCCGTTCTTCGGGGTAAGAGCGTGGATTTCTGCCGAGTCGGTTTTTATAGGGCCGGACGGCGGCGGTAGCAACGGCCGAGGGTTTCTACAATGCCGCTGGACAGGCGACATCGAAGGGAGCCAATCATGCGCATCCTGATCACCGGCGGAGCGGGTTACATCGGCAGCCACGCGGTCCGCTGTTTTCTCGAACACGGGCATGAGGTCGTTGTGCTGGACAACCTCTCGCATGGCCACGCCGCTGCGGTTCCCGCTTCGGTTCTGGTCCGCGGTGATCTCGCTGAGGAAGACCTGGTTTTCTCCCTGTTGCGTCAGCATCGCATCGAGGCCGTCGTCCATTTCGCCGCCTATTGCTACGTCGGCGAATCGGTCCGAGAACCGGAGAAGTATTACGACAACAATCTGGTCAATTCGCTGCGGCTGTTGCGGGCCATGCGGCGGGCCGGTGTCAGCCGTATCGTCCTGTCCAGCACGTGTGCCACCTACGGCATCCCCGCACAATTGCCCATTACCGAAGACCAGCCGCAACGCCCGATCAATCCGTATGGCCGAGCCAAATTAGCCGTCGAATGGATGCTCGACGACTTCGCCCAGGCCTACGGATTCAGTTACGCCGCACTCCGCTACTTCAACGCTGCGGGTGCTTCACCCAAGGGCGACATCGGCGAAGACCACGACCCGGAAACGCATCTGATTCCCCTGGTTTTGCAAGCCGCCCTGGGACTGAAGCCCTTCGTCGAAATCTTCGGCACTGACTACCCCACGCCGGACGGCACCTGCATCCGGGATTACATCCACGTCGATGACCTGGCTGAGGCCCATCGGCTCGCCGTGGAACGCCTGCAACCCGGAGTTGGCCTGAAACTCAACCTCGGCAGCGAAACCGGCCACAGCGTCCGAGAGGTGATCCGCGTCTGCGAACAGGTCACGGGCCGCAGCATCCCGGTCCGAGAGGGACCGCGACGGCCCGGCGATCCGCCGATCCTGGTCGCCTCCTCGGCCAAAGCCCGCGAAGTGCTGGGCTGGTCGCCTCGGTATCGGGACTTGCACTCCATCGTCGAAACTGCATGGCGATGGCACTCGACGCATCGCCTCGGCTACGCCGACCGACCCACGACCAAAGGCGTAATCTGAGTCCGCGCCGGAAGGCTTACGCCCTTTGCGCGCCGGGAGTAAGCCTCCGCGATGCGTTGTCCAAGCTCTTGACCACGTCCAGCAATTGTCAACAACACAATCGAGCCGCCGAATCCGCCGCCGGTCAACCGACGTCCGATCACTCCCGGTTCGTCATGAGCCAGGGCGATCAACGTCTCGATCTCCGGCACGGAGACTTCGTAGTCATCCCGCTGCGAGGCGTGAGATTCGTCGAAAAGCCGTCCGAGCCTGTGCAGGTCTCCCGCTTCCAGGGCCGAGACCGCCTGAAGCACCCGATCGTTCTCCGTGACGACGTGCCGAGCACGCCGCCGGAGCGGATCGGGCAGTGATTCGATGCGGCTCAGGTCCTCTCGGCCCAACTCCCGCAACTGCGACACTCCCAAATCACGGCAGGCTTGTTCACATTCACTTCGGCGAGTGTTGTAATCGCCGGCACTGTGACGATGGCGTACTCCGGAATCGAGGATCACGAACTCTGCTTGTTCCGGGATCGGAATCTGTCGCCAGGTCAATTCGCGGGTGTCCACAAACAGGGCGAAACCGGGCCGACCCAGGCTCGCCACCAGCGGGTCCATGATGCCGACTCGTGCTCCGACGAATTCGTTCTCAATCCGCTGCCCGAGCCGGGCCAGATCAAGATCGGAAAGCGGAAGTCGAAACGCTGCCCGCAAGGCTCTCAACAGCGCGACGTCGAGCGCGGCGCTGGACGACAAGCCCCCGCCGAGCGGCACGTCGGACGCGATGAAAGCATCAAACCCGGTCAGACTCTGTCCCTGCCTGCTCAACAGGGCCGTGCAACCTTGAATATAGTCGAGCCAGTCGCCGAGGGGCTTTTCGCTTCCCAGGCGATATTCCCGCATGTCGCCGCCTTGATTCGCACTACTGACGCGAACGCGATCATCACCGCGAATCCGCAGCTGGACACGGCACGTTCGGGGAATCGGCATCGGCAATACGAAGCCGCCGTTGTAGTCGGTGTGTTCGCCGATGAGATTCACCCGGCCCGGAGCGGCAGCTTCCACCGAGGGTATGGTTCCGAAGATTTTCTCGAAACGGCTCATGGATTCAGAACAGACGAGGGACGGTCACTCGCCGGGGGTTTCCCGCTGTGCCGCTTGAAACAGCGGACTCCGCCAGACGCCGAGGCGGTTGAGCCAGTACAGGCCCATCGTGCCCAGGGTACCGAAGCCGTAGCGGACGCTGCGGCGGAAGTTGATGCTGCTGGCTTCCGGGAAATAACGGACCGGCATCGGGATGTCGCCGAGGCGGAAACCGAAATGCACGGCCTGGGCCAGGAACTGCGTGTCGAAAACGAAATCATCCGAGTTGCGCTCGAAGGGGATAGTTTCCAGCACGGCCCGGCGATAGACGCGGAAACCGCTGTGAAAATCGCCGAGGTTCTGCCCCAGGGCGACGTTTTCGACAAAGGTCAGAAAACGATTGGCGATGTATTTGTACACGGGCATGCCGCCAGCCAGGGCCTCGGCACGGGAGCGAATCCGGCAACCCAGCACGACGTCGCAGATGCCTGCTTCGATGAAACCGACAGCGTAAGGAATGAGCCGACTGTCGTACTGATAATCGGGGTGGATCATGACGACGATGTCGGCTCCGAGGCGCAGGGCCTCGCGGTAGCAGGTCTTCTGATTGCCGCCGTAACCACGATTACGCTCATGGACGAGCACGGTCAGACCAAGTTCCCGGGCGATTTCCACGGTTCGGTCCTTGCTGCCGTCGTCGCAGAGGATGATCTCGTCCACGGAGCCGGGCGGGATGTCGGCGATGGTGGCTGGCAGCGTCGTTTCGGCGTTGTAGGCCGGCATGACCGCGATGACCTTGGACTTGCGACGGGGCAGGTCTTCGAGGCGAGGCCGAGTGATGGTGCGGGCGTGGACCAGGTTGCCATTCCAGGTAAAGGTTTTCATGGGGAGGATCGCTCTTCTTGGTGTTAACTCTGTTCCGCATTCATGGTAACGGCCTTCAGCCCGGCGAGCGGAGGGCACCAGCCCTCCGGCCGCGGCAAGGGAGTTCGTTCAGGCGACCGGGAAGCTAACGCTTCCCGCTCGCCATGACGTACAGATCACACTTCCTCCTTGCGGTGATGAGTTCCTCGCTGACGCTTCGGGTTATTGGCAAGCGGAGGGTACCAGTCCTCCGGCCGCCCAACCTCTTACGCTGTCTCATTGCTGTCACCGCGTCCCATCAGAATAGCGGCAGCCCAAGCGACTAGCAATTCACAATTTCGCTGAAGAATAGTCCGCCGGTTTCCGTTCGCTTTCTGGGGTCAGCGTGGTCTGACGAGGCAGACCGGCTTCCGAATCTTCAACGACGACCCGGGCGGTGAGAATGCTTGGCTGCTGACCTAGCACCTCGTGGGCCAGGCCCATGTAGTCCCCCGCACCGTGACAGGTCGGCGAGTATTCGAAAATGGATTTCCCGAAACTGGGACATTCCGCCAGCTTGATGTTGCGCCGAACCCGCGTCTGGAAGATGCGAGCCTTCGACCACGGGCAGTTCGTGGCCCGGCTCTTGGCCAGGTATTCTTCGAGATCGTGAATGACCTCGGCGGCCAGTTTCGTGGTTGCTTCATACAGGCACAGGATGATGCCGGTCACTTTCAGGGCCGGATTGATGCGGCGAGCCACCAACGCCGTCGTTTCCAGCAGCTTTCCCAGACCGTGCAGGGCCAGAAAGTGCGGTTGAAGCGGGATGAAGACCTCGTTGGCCGCGGCCAAGGCGTTCAGCGTCAGCACTCCCAGCGAGGGCGGGCAATCCATGAGCACGAAATCGAAGGCCCCTTCCTCCTGAAGCAGCAGATCGCGAAGGATGACCTCCCGGCCGACGACCCCAGCCAATTCAACCTCAGCAGCGGCCAGGTTGATATCGGAACCGACGAGCCAAAGGTTTTCGGCGACCTTCCGGCGGACGTCGGCCAGCGGGCGGGAGTGAATGAGCACATCGTACACCGACGGCGACTTGCCGTCCGGTTCAACGCCCAGATGCGTCGTGGCATGAGCCTGGGGGTCGAGGTCGATCACGCACACGCGCTGATGCAGCTGAGCCAGGGCCGCGGCCAGATTCACCGCCGTCGTCGTCTTACCGACTCCGCCTTTCTGATTGATGATGGCGATCCTTCGCATGGCGACTCCTTTTCCGGGGAAAACGGATTTGCCATTATAGGTTCGTCGCAGTTTTCCGAGAATGCGGCTTTCCGACTCAAGTTCAGACCCAGTAACCCGTCACGTCACCCAAGCCCGCCGCGCAACAAACTGCACAATGGATTGAGGGTTCACCCCGCGACCGGGGGGCCGACGCCCTCCGCTCGATTTACCGGAGGGCTGACGCCCTCCGCTCGATTTACCGGAGGGCTGACGCCCTCCGCTCGCCAATAACCCGAAGCGTCAGCGAGGGAGGGTGTGAAAACCCGAAGCGTCAGCGAGGCCACCGCAACCCCATAACCCGAAGCGTCAGCGAGGTTTAGAACCGCGAGACCATCACGGAAACAAGAACCCAGCGTCCCAGGAGCAGACTCGCCGCGCAACATTTCCCTCATCCCATGCCCCGTCCCCTGCGCCACCTCCTGACCCTGATCCTTCTCCTTGCGCCGGGACCGTTCTCGGAACTCCGCCTTAGTCCTCCGTACGGGATCCAAAAGCCTATTCCCCTAGCCCTTAGGCCTAGTCCCAGCGATGAAGATGAGGCCGACTGGAGACTGGCGTGGCGCGTTCGCCAGCATCTCGCGCAAGATTCCGATCTGGGACGCCTCAATCTCACCGTCATGGTTCGCCGCGGCGTCGTAACGCTTTGCGGCCCTGTGCCTTCCGACGGGTTTCGCCGTCGAGCGGAGGCATCGGTCCGCGGAATCAACGGCGTGCGGGACGTCCGCAATGAGCTATCCATTCGTACTCCCTTTCCAGATATGGACTTGCGACCAAAAGACCCGAAGCCCTCGCGCTTCGATTCCCTTCCCCCGCTGATCGGACCGCCCTGCGCTCACGCAAGAACGCTCCCATCCTCCACCATTCCTCCGCCAGATCGCGCAACATTTTCGCAGGGGCCGATGAACCCTCGGCTCCATGTTCCCAGGGCCGCCCTCACTTCGCGGTTGGAAACCGATCCAGAGACGAATGACATTGTTGGACATAGGTTTAAGACAAAACCCCGGGCTGCCTTGGAAATCCCGCAGTCGGTTAGCGATGCCGACGTTCGCTTCGCGGTGGAGCGGTTTTTGCGCAACAATCCGCGTTTCCGAGACGTAACGGCTGAGGTGAAAGCCGGCACGGTGTACCTTCGCGGT
>JANWWR010000142.1 GCA_025055835.1 Gemmatales bacterium
GGAGGCGCAGGTCAATCTGGCGTTCATCTACCAGACGCAGGGGAAGCGGGAGGAGGCGAAGGAGGCGTACCGCAAGGCGTTGGCGTTGCAGCCGGAACTGGACCTGGCCCGCCGCGCCCTCGCCAAACTCGAAGCCCCACCTAAACCGGCTGGCGATCAGCAGGCCACGGCCAACGGCGAGGAGGACACACGCAAAGAACGGCCCACGCTTTGTCCGACGCCGCCTGCCACGGCACAACGCAGTCGGTTCCCCGGAGAGGCGGCAACCTCGGCACGGATGCGAAACGGACCGCCAGATCGGACCGAGGCGCTGAAGCAACAACGCAATCGCGAGGCGGAACTGGCTCGCTTGGAGGAATTTGTCCGGCGTTACAAGGCGGAAATGGATAAGACGAAGCCGGCCCCTGAGCCGCCGACGGTCATCGATCCCCTCACGGCCCGTCCGGCCAAGGCCGATGCCGAGGTGCCTGCCGTCCAACCCTGAAGCGATCTTCGATCCTCAAAAACTCCGTCAGCGTAGAAACAATCTGCAACAAGTGTCCGACCTTTGCGGGGAGTTGCAGAGGTCGTTGACGCTTGGGCATGGGACGATAAATCTGAAATTGTTCGTGCATCCCGGCGGCTCCGCCGAGCCGTGACCGGCGAGGGCTGTCCATTGCGTGTCGCTTTAGAACCCACTCTTGATCCTCGGTCGCTTGACAAACCTGCCCCGTGGAAGCTCGGGCCGATCTTCAATCGCGAAGTCCTCATCGGTCCACGGCGTATCCGGCATTACTTCACGCGCGTCGTCTTCCTGTTCGTGCTGTGGGCGCTGACGATGACGGTCTGGCAGGCGGCATTCGGTTGGGGCCGACCGGCCACCCTGGGCGACGTGGCCTACTTCGGGACGCTTGTGTTCCGCGTCATGACCGCCCTGTTGCTGTTGGTCGTGCCGTTCTTCTCGGCCCTGTTCGCCGCCAGTTCGATCACGACCGAGAAAGATCGTCGGACGTTCGTTCTGCTCCTGATGACCGATTTGACCAATCGGGAAATCGTCGTCGGCAAGCTGTTGGGAAGTCTGCTGGAAATCTTCACGCTCATCGGCTTGGCGATGCCGGTCCTGGCAATGACGATTCTGCTGGGCGGCGTGGATGCCCGGCAGGTGTTCCTCATGTTCCTGGTCCTGAGCGGGACCGGCCTGGCGGCCGGATCGCTGGGCCTGCTCGTCGCCCTGTGGCGGGAAAAGACGTTTCAGACGTTGGCCCTCACGGTCTTGTTCATGGTGCTTTATCTGATCCTCGTGGAGGCCCTGGGGCTGGTCGGATACGGGGCAGGGGCCACCGCCCTGGGCGGATCGTCGCCGGGCACCGATTGGGGAACCCTGGTTGCACAGTGGCAGGTGCGTCTCAGCCCGTATCGGGCCTGGCAGAGCGTCGTCGAGCCGGTGTCGGAGCAGAGTCTCAATTCGGGCCTGGCATACCAGTTCGTCGGCATCATGCTGCTTCTGTCGGTGGTGCTGAATGTCCTCGGCATCTGGAAGCTGCGCGTCTGGAATCCCAGCGGCGAGCCGATCGTGCAACGGGAAGCCCCGGCGAACGAGGTGGACCCGGAGAAGGACATCACCGCTTCCTCGGAAAAACGGCGAGACATCCATGCCGCTCCGGGGCCGGTGCGGGAAGTGGGCCCGAATCCGATCCTGTGGCGGGAAATCGCCACGCGGGCCTATGGCCGACGACCGCTGCTGATCAAGGCTGCCTTCCTGCTCATCTTCGCCCTCATCTTCCTGTGGGTGTACAGCGAATTGCCCCGGGGACCGGGAGCGCGGCTGGATCGGCTGTTTCCGATCTGGGGTCTGGTGCCGGTCACGGTTTTGAGCCTTTTACTCATCAATGCTCAGGGGGTCACTTCCGTGACTTCCGAACGCGACCTCAAGTCCCTGGAACTGTTGCTGGTCACGGACATCACGCCCCCGGAATTCGTCCTGGGCAAGCTGGCCGGCATCGCCTGGAACACCAAGGAACTGAGCATCCCCCCGCTTCTGCTCGCCTGCGCCTACTCCTACTGGGGCTATTATGGCATCGAGTCGCTGATCTACATCTTGATCGGCCTGCTGACGCTGATGGCCTTCTCGGCCGTGCTGGGACTGCATATCGGGCTGCGGACGGAGAAAACCCGGCTGGCCATCGGCTACAGTCTGGGGACGATTTTCTTCCTGTTCGTCGGCACGCTCATTTGCGTGTACATCATCGCCGTGTCCGGGGCGTTCGGAGCGCAGTGGACGAGCTTCATCTTTTTCCTGGTCATCGGCATCGGGGGATTGGCCCTCGTGCTCAATGGCCACAAGCCCTCGTCCGCTCTCTACGTTGCTTCGGGAGTGTGTCCGCCAGCCATCTTCTACATGGTGCTCAGCACGCTCATCGGTGATCCCCGCACCGGCAAGGCGGGTGATCCGCTATGGCCGTTCCTGGTTGTTGTCACGGCCTTCGGCTTCACCATCACCGCCATGCTGGTGCCGATGCTGAGCGAATTCGACGTCGCCCTCAGCTCCTCGATCCCGGCCAAGGAGGATTAGGCGGTATAATGTGGGCATGGACCTGGATGCCGAGGTCTGCTACTGCTTCCACGTCAGCCGTCGCAAGCTGATCAACTTCTGCCGTCGGGAAAAACCGCTGGTGCCGAGTCAGCTTTCCGAATGCGGAGGAGCGGGAACGGGCTGCGGCTGGTGCATTCCGTTTCTCAAGCAAATCCATCGGCAAGTCATGCAGGGCGGAGCGACGGAGTTGGAGAAACTCTCCTCGGAGGAATATGCCCGTTTACGGGCCGCCTACATCCGCTCCGGCAAGGGCCGACCGCCGCCCGGTGCCACGCCGCTCCCGCCCGAGGACGACCCACCTGCCACGGTGTGAGTCAACGCCTGGAAGGCATCACGGACCCAGAAGCACAAGCACGAAGCGGCAGGCTTCCCGGGCATGGACGGTGACAGGTTCCAGGCCGTGAGGCAGCAGCACGGCCCGGCCCCTTCGCGGAGTCAGGGAACCGTCGGGCCAGCCGATTTCGATTCGGCCGTCCAGGAGAATCAGAATCGCCGGGGAAGCGAGGCCCGCGGAGGCACCGGACTGGTCGGCGAGGAACTCGATCATCTGAAAGAACGGACAGCGGACCCGCAACCGCACATCGAAGGCGGACGGCCAAGCGAGCCGGATCGGTTCCTGCTTGCCGATGTTGTCGAAGCGTTCCCGAAGCACGGCCAGAGCGGCTTCTTCATGCAGAGGTCGAGGCCGTCCCTGAGCGTCCCGTCGTCCCCAGTCGTACATGCGGAAGGTGGCGTCGCTGGTCTGTTGCACTTCCAGCACGACCAGACCACCGCCCAGGGCATGAACTGCCCCAGCGGGAACGAAGTAACACTCGCCGGGCCGAGGCCGACAGGCATCCAGACATGCCGTCAGCGTGCCGTCGTGCATGGCTCGGGCCACGTCCTCCCGACTCACGCCTTCCTTCAGACCCAGGTAGATGGCGCTGTCCGGATCGGCTTCGAGAACCAGCCAGGCTTCGGTCTTGCCACCCTCATCAGGGGCCCAGGTGCGCGCGGCATCATCGTCGGGATGCACCTGGACGGAGAGATTTTCCCGGGCATCGAGCAGTTTGATCAGCAGCGGAAAACGCCTCGGTGAGGAGCCGGGCAGATGCGAGCCGAAATCGGACAGCATCGCGTGGAGCGTCGTTCCCTGGAGCGGGCCTTTGGCCACGCGGCTGACGTGCAGCGGATGATCGCTGAGCAACCAGGCTTCGCCGACGGGATCGGACGGCAACGTGGCACTGTCGACCCAGCCGGCGAGGCGATGACCACCCCAGGGCATCGGTCGGAAGAACGGCTCGAATTCCAGAGGGTAGCAAGGAGCGTGGCTCACCACTGGGCTTCTTCGGCAAAGGGATGAACCGGGCCCTGACCTTTGGGTTTGGGCCGGGATTTGAGAATCGCCTCGGCGAGTTGCAGGTCGGCCTTTGTAGTGATCTTGATGTTGGAGGGATCGCCCTCGACGATCTGCACGGGATGCCCGGCAGCCTCGACGAGCTGAGCGTCGTCGGTGATCGGCGTCTTGAGCTGGTGCCGATTGGCGTAGGCATCCCGAAGCCAGTCCTTGCGGAAGACCTGGGGCGTCTGAGCGAGCCAGAGCCGGTCGCGGGGCAGCGTGGCCTCGACCCGGCCCTTGGCGTCGGCCCGTTTCAGGGTGTCGGAAACGGGCACGGCAAGGAGGGCGGCTCCGGTCGAGACCGCGGCGGCGAAGACCGAGTCAATGTGTTCAGCTTGGAGACAGGGCCGAACGGCGTCATGCACGGCGACGAAATCCGCCTCGTCCGCTACTCGTTCCAGGGCGTTGGCCACGGAATCGAAACGCTCCTTGCCGCCCAGGACGATCTTCACGTTCATGAAGGCGATGTTGGCGGTGTAGCGACGCCGAAACAGTTCCTCGTCTTCCGGGGCGACCACGATGAGGCACTGGCAGACGTCGCTTCGCGTGATGAACAGTTCCGCCGTCCGCAGCCAGACGGCCCGGCCGTCGAGATTGACGAACGGCTTTTTCTCCCGGTCCTTGAATCGGGAGGATTTTCCGGCGGCTGGCAGAATGACGCTGAATTTCGGCATGGCTTGCAATTCCCCGCTTTGAGTGCCGACTGCCGCAAGGCTTATGCATTCGCCTCATTTTACAAAGCGCCGTCGCTCGGCAGAATCGGCCGTTTTCTTCAATCCGGCATTTCGCTCAAAATCCACCTACCTTGTGAACGATAGGTAAAAACAGGCACGATGCCCTCGGTCCTGAGAGCGGTTGCAGAGACCTGACGGGGCGTGAAAACGCCGCCGTTTTCCCGCAGGTCTCTGCCAACCCGGTCCCGCGGCTCCACGAGGATTTCGTCCATGACCCGTGTCGCCTGGCTGGCGCTGTTGTCCTGCATGGGATGTCACAGTCTGCTTGTCCAGGCACCGCAGCTTCCCCGCGCAGTTTCTTCGGACACGGATCGTGTCGCCGACCCTGGCACCCGGCCCCAGGCCGCCGTCGAACCGGAACTGCATCTGGGCCGGGCCGCTTCGCTGGCCGCTCAGGGCGATCAGGAGGCGGCGGCGGAAGAGTTGCGGCAGTACGTGGCCCAGCGTCCGGAGCATCTCATGGCCCGCGTCCAACTGGCAGAGATGTTCTTCCGTCTGGGACGGTACGACGACGCCCGGTTGCATTTCGAGTTATTCGTGGCCCTGGCTCAGGACCACGGCGATGAAGCCGTCAAGCATCTGATTCACTGTCACAGCCGCTTGGTGGAGATCGCGGAGGAGCAGCACGATTGCTACGAGGAGCACTTGAATCGGGGGATCGGGCTGCTGCTTCTGGCCCGTGCCCGCGGAGGACCCGGCAGGGAGGTGGGGGGACTTTCGCCGGAGTCACTGCTGCATCGCGCCGCCGCGGAACTGCAAGCGGCTCGGGCCGAGCAACCGGAACAGGCTCGGCCCCATTACTACCTCTACCTTGCCTGGAAGGCCCTGGGCCAGCATTCGCCGGCGCTGCGCAGCCTGGAAGCCGCTGACCGCCACGCTCTGTTGAGCCGCTTGACGCCCAAGGAACGACGCGATTTGCAGACGGCCTGCGTGCGCGAAGCCGACCGGCTTCGGCCCGTCCATGCGACCGGTCCCCTGGAGGCTCGATCCGCTACGGTGACAGCTCGGTGAGGGTCAGCCGCAGACTCATCTCAACCGGCTTGCCGTCTTCAAGGCGAATGATGTCCACGGTCACGGTGGTCTGCGGCGGCGTGTTCATGACCAGCCGTCGCAACTGTTGCATGGTGGTGACGGGGATGCGGTCGAAGCGGATGATGATGTCGCCCGGTTGCATGCCGGCCTCGGCGGCGGGCAAAGCCGGTTTGACCATGCGGACCACGACGCCGCCGGCGATGCCGAGCCGCGCCGCCAGGGTGTCGCTCAGTTCTGCCATGTGAACGCCCATGAAGCCGCGCGTGACCTTGTGCGGCGGATTGCTGAGCCGCTCGAAGATCAGCTGGGCGAGATTGGAAGGAATGGCGAAGCCGACACCTTGATTGCCGCCGTTGCCTGTGTAGATGGCCGTGTTGATTCCGACCACTTTGCCTGTCAGGTCCAGGAGGGGACCGCCGGAATTGCCGGGATTGATGGCCACGTCGGTCTGGATCAATTCGCCGTCATCTACAATGCGGGGATTGACGCGGCCCTTGGCACTGACGATGCCGAAGGTGACGCTTTGCTTCAGGCCGAACGGGCTGCCGATGGCCAGCACCCAATCTCCCGGTTGAACTTCGTCACTGTTGGCGAACTCGGCCACGGTGAGATGATCGAGCGTCGAGGCGTCGAAGCGAAGCACAGCCAGGTCGGTGGTCTTGTCGGTCCAGACGTTGGACGGGTCCACCTGGACGGAGCGGCCGGAGGAGAGCGTAACGGTGAGCCGTTCCCCGCTCTGGACGACGTGGGCGTTGGTCAGGACATAGGCCTGACGCTGCTCATCCACTTTGACGAGCACGCCGGAGCCTTCGGACCGAGGCATTTCCATGTCGCGATGGAAGGGCGGGAGGCGGAACCCTCCGAACTCATCCAGATCGGGCCGGAAGCGAATGGGGGTCGAGATGTTGACCACGGCGGGGGCGGCTCGGGCCACCACGTCCCGCAGCGGCGACGGGGGAATCTGCACCTTGTCGAGCCGGGCCTTGGCGGCCTCGGCCTCGGCTTTCAGTTCGGCTTCCCGGCGGCGAAAGGCAAGGTCGGCTTCGGCGCGGGCCTCGACCTCCCGCATCTTGAGGATGAACTCCGGATCCGACTCCAGCCACTGCTTGCGCCAGCTGGGCAACATCATGACGCCGATGACCACCAGCGTCATGGCTCCGACAGCCAGCACGAAATTGAGCATCCAGGCCGGGGGACGCGGCGTGGGGTTTTGTTGGTAGTCGTCGAAGCGCGCCAGATCGTGATCGTCGTTGTAACTCATAGGCAGGCAGTCGCTCAGTCGCTTGTTGGAGCGTCCGGCGTCGCCGCAGCGACGCCTTCGGGGGAAGCCGTCTTCACGAGTCCAATCGGGTCAGCGGTCCCAGGGCTACGGTAGTCACCCGTCCCAGCGGATACTGGTCGAGCAGTCTCCGCACCTCGGACAAGGTAACCCGGTCGATGGCCGCCAACTCCTCATCCACGGTACGGTACGTTTTCAGGTATGTCCAGTCATAACCGAGGGCCTGCATGCGGCCCATCGGCTTCTCGCTTCCGCGAACGATGCGGGAGCTGATTTTGCTTTTGGCGGTAGTCAATTCCTCCTCGGTAATCCCTTCCGCCTGGACCTGATCGAGAACCCGGCGGGCGGTGCGGAGACTGTCGGCGAATTCGTCGGCGTCTCCGCTCAGGTAGGTGTAGAACGCTCCGGTCCCCTCGTAGCCGTGGTAGTCCATGTCGGCCACGTCCACCTTGCCGGGATCGACCAAGGCCCAGTAGAAACGGCTGCCGGTGTCGTCGCCGACAACCGTGGCCAGCACCTCGGCGGCGTAACGCAGGTCATCCTCGGCCGCCGGCCCGGCTGAGATGAGGAAGCTGTGTTCCTGGACCACGGAGTCGCGCGGCAGCACCTGCACGCCGGGATTGCCGGGGCAGGGCCGCACTTCCCGCGGGGCTTCGCCGCGCGGCCACGATTGGCAGTAGCGAGACACCTCATGAACCAGGCCATCCCAATCGAAATTCCCGGCCACGACGGCGGTGATGTTGTTGGCGACGTAACGGCGGCGGAAATAGTCGGCCATCTGGTCCCGGGTCAGGGCCTTGATGCTCTCGGGAGTGCCAAGGACGCTGCCGGCCAACGGATGGCCCCGGAAGAAGGCCGCCTTTGCCGTCTCGTAAGCGGTGTACGACGGCTGGTCGTAGTACATGCCGATTTCTTCGAGAATGACCTGTTTTTCCGTCTCGAAGTCCTCGGGCCGCAGGCTCGGCCGCAGGATGTCCGTGAGGATCTCGATGGCCCGGGGAAGGTACTCCGGCAGGCAGGTGGCGTGGAAGACCGTGTTCTCTTCGCTGGTGTAGGCGTTGGGATGCGAACCGATGGCGTCAAAGTCCCGATTGACGGCGAAGGCATCCCGCTTGGCCGTTCCCTTGAAGATCATGTGCTCGAGGAAATGCGTGACCCCGGCCAGTTCCGGCGACTCGTCCCGGGAGCCGGTCTTGACGAAGAATCCGACGGCGACCGACCGGGCCAGCGGGTTCGTCTCGCCGATGATTTGCAGGCCGTTGGACAGGCTCGTGTGATGAAACTGCACCGCGTCTCTCCTTCAAGCTCTGCTTCTTTCCTTCGCCTCAGGGCCAGGCATCCCGATCCGGCCTGGGCTTGTGGTGGTTTCCCGGATGATCCGACGATGGGCGGTTCACGCTTTCAGCGGTTTGGGACCGAGCGTGACCAGCGTGAAATCCCGCAGCGGATGAGTGCGAACGTAGTCCAGGATCGAGCCGGGCGTCAGGGCCTCGATGGCTTTCTGGATTTCGTCCAGGGAACGCACCCGGCCCAGGTAGTACCAGTCGGAGGCGATGCTGCCGGCCCGCGCCGAGGTGGATTCCTCCGACATGATGAGCGTGGACTTCAAACCGGCCTGGACGCGGGCCACTTCGTCCTCCTCGATGCCGTCAGCCAGCCGACGCAACTCCGCCAGGGTGCGGTCCAAGGTCTGCTGAGCGCGGTCGTTGGTGGTGCCGGCGTAGGCGATGACCGCGGCCCGATCCTTGAAGGTCTGATAGGTGGCCCAGATGGCGTAGCACAGGCCGTGCTTCTCCCGCACCTCCGTGAACAGCCGGGCACTCATGCCGCCGCTGAGCACATTGACCATCCCCAGGGCGTCGTAGTACTGCGGATGGGTCACGGGCACCGCCGGGTAGGCCAGCGCGATCTGCGTCTGGTGCGTGTCTTTTTCGATGTGGAGGCGGTTGGGCGGCTGCGGCCCGATCCGCCACGGCGGCGGCGGTTCGCCTTGCCAGTCGCCGAACAGCCGGCCGACCAGGTCCAGAAGCGGCTTCCAGGTGATGCTCCCGGCCACGCTCAGAATCGTGCCGTGGGGCTGGAAGCAGCGCTGATAGTGCTGGCGGATGATGTCCGGGGTCAGCGATTCGATGCCCTCGACGGTGCCGCGGCGGTCGCGGCCAAGCGGGTCCGGGAAATGCTGGCGTCGCAGGGCGACCAGGGCCTTCTGCTTTGGCTCGTCCTCCAGGCCGTGCAGTTCCTGCAAGGCGAGGGCCTGAGCGGCCTCCAGTTCCTCCGGCGGCAGGTGGGGCTGTCGCAGGATGTCGGCATAGATTTCCAGAGCGGAGGGCAGATTGCGGGCCAGGGTCGCACCCCACAGCCGGATGTGCGTCACGCCGACGCTTTCATCCCGGTCCAATCCCAAATTGTCCAGGGCGGTGCTCAGTTGCCGACTGTCCCGGCTGCCGGCACCCCGGGTCAGCATCGTGGTCAGCACCTCGGCCAGGCCAAGATGGTCCGGCGGATCGAAGGCACAGCCCGCCGGGACGAGGAAATTGAACGCCGCCGAGCGGACATGGGGCATGTGCTCGGCCACCAGGGTCAGACCATTGTCGAAGGTATGGTGATGGATTTCCTGCTGCACGAATGGCCTCGTTCCTGCGGAAGAAGCGGTCGTCGGTTCGGATTACTCGACGGCCTTGTAAAGCGTCTTCATTTTACGGAAGCCGAGGCGCTGGTACAGCCGCAGGGCTGGTTCGTTGTCCGCCGTCACTTCGAGACAGGCCCGCTGGAGGCCGACGGCCTTGAAGCCGTGCAAGGCTTGCAAAAGCAGGGCCTTGCCCAGGCCGCGGCGGCGATGCTCCGGCGTGATGCCCAGGTTTTGGATGCTGCCGCAGCCCTGCCCGTCCACGATGCTCTGCACCGTGCCGCAGCAGCCTTCTCCGCAGGCGATCAGCCAGGTCGCCTCCGGCACGAAGCCCGGTCGGGAGGTGATTTCCTGAAGCAGCAGATGACAGCCGTAGCGGTCGCTGAAGCAGGGAAACAGGGCGGAATCGAGTTCCTGACAGAAGGCCTGGTAGTGGACGTCGGCGTGAAGGGCGACGAGATCCTCGGCCCACGGCACCCAGAAGTAGCCCTCGGGCAAGGGCGGAACGGCAGGCAACTGGCTCAGGTCCGCTTCCATGCGGAAGCGCTTGAAGTAGGTGAGGGCCATGACGCTTGATCCCGGTGCCAAACCGCCCGCATTCTACCACCCCCGCCCCCCTCGGGTCAACGAAGCCAAGGGCTGAGGTGTCCGGCATCGCAGTACGGAAACATGGGACGGGTAACCTACCCTCACTGACGCTTCGGGTTATGATGGGGTCGCCGTATCGAAACCCGAAGCGTCAGCGAGGGTGCAACGCAGCTATCACCGGGGCACTGACGTGCCCCGCTCGCCCTGTTGAGACATGACGAATGAAATTCAAGGTGAGCGGGAAGCATAGCCTCTTTGTAATGGCGAGCGGGAAGCGTTAGCTTCCCGGTCGCCTGATCGAATCGTTCGCGGCGACGCACGGAGGGCTGACGCCCTCCGCTCGCCTGAGACAGAAACCCGAAGCGTCAGCGAGGGTGGCTTCCGCCCCCGTTCGACGCCGTCCTTTCTTCGCTGACGCTTCGGGTTCGAGACGCTAAACTGATGGCCTAGGTGAGGCTTGGCGAGAGGTTCGCCGCCTGGTCCTGCCCGGAGTTTCCCGCCCCCAGTGCGCTTGGAAGGAGAACGCATCGTGAAACGCGATCCCCACACCCCACCATCCCGACGCGACGTGCTCAAGGTCGGCGGCGGCCTCGTGGCTGCCTCCGCGTTGTCCAACGTCGTCTTGCCTTCGGTTCACGCCGCCGGAAGCGACGTCATCCGCCTGGCCCTGGTCGGCTGCGGAGGCCGAGGCACCGGAGCCGCCGGCGACGCCATGCGCAGCAAGGCCGGCTACACCAAGCTGGTCGCCATGGCCGACGTCTTTCCCCACCGCCTCAAAAGCAGCCACGACAACCTCAAGGACGAATTCTCGGCGCAGGTCGAGGTGCCCGAGGACAACAAGTTCATCGGTTTCGACGGAGCGGCCAAGGCGATGGACTGCCTCAAGCCGGGCGACATCGTGATCCTGACCACGCCGCCGGCCTTCCGCTGGCCGCATTTCAAGCTCGCCATCCAGCGCGGCATCCACGTCTTCATGGAGAAGCCGGTCACGGTGGACGGCCCCAGCAGCCGGCGCATGCTGCAACTCAACGAGGAAGCCAAGAAGAAGAACATCAAGGTCGGCGTCGGTCTCATGTGCCGCCACTGCGACGCCCGGCATGAACTGCTCAAGCGGATCCAGGACGGCATGATCGGCGACATCATCATGCTGCGGGCCTACCGCCAGGCGGGACCGACCGGCAGTGCCTTCGCCCCACCCCGCGACCCCAATCGCTATCCGAGCGAATTGCTCTATCAGATTGCCCATTTCCACGGCTTCCTTTGGGCCAGCGGCGGAGCCTACAGCGATTTCCTCATCCACAACATTGACGAGTGCTGCTGGATGAAAGGGGCTTGGCCAACGTTGGCCTACGGTTCCGGCGGACGGCACTACCGCGGCAACTACGTGGACCAGAATTTCGACAGCTACTCGACGGAGTTCACCTTCGACGACGGCACGAAACTCTGGATGGAAGGCCGCACCATTCCCGGCTGCCGACAGGAATTCGCCAGCTACGCCCACGGCAGCAAAGGCTCGGCAGTCATCTCCGCGGCGGGTCACACCCCGGCCCGCTGCCGCATCTACAAAGGCCACAAGATGACCACGGAGAACATCATCTGGCAGTACGGCCGACGGGAACCCAATCCGTATCAACTCGAATGGGACCATCTCATCGAGGCGATCAAGAACGACAAGCCGTACAACGAGGTGGAGCGGGGCGTCATTGCCAGCGTGGTCACGGCGATGGGCCGATTCGCCTGCCACACCGGCCAGGCCGTCACCTACGACGAGATGCTCAACCACGACCACGAATTCGCGGCCAACGTGGACTCCTTCACCATGGAAAGCCCGGCCCCGGTGCAGGCCGACGCCGAGGGCAAATACCCCGTGCCGCAGCCCGGCATCAAGCGGAAGCGCGAGTATTAAGCGGATTATCGCTGGATGTGGAAGCAGCCCCTCACCCTGCCCTCTTCCATAGGGAGAGGGTCGGGGTGAGGGAGCGAAGAAGCGTTGTAGAGTCAGGCGTGGGCCGGCTTCCGGGCCTTCACCAAGCGCAGCACTTCGTGGACGAGTTTCTCGATGCCCGCTGCCGTTTCGCCGATGCTCCGGGCCAGCATGTAGGCCGGCGTGGTGACAATCTTGTGTTCGGGATCGACAACGAAATCATCCACGGGGCAGCTGATGTGCTCGGCCCCAAGGGCTTCGATGTGGTTGGCGGTTTCGGGATCCTTACCGATGGTGATCTTCGGTGAGCCGCCCGAGCCGAACGCCTTGGCCAACAGCACGGGACTGATGCAGATACCGCCGATCGGCTTGCCCTGCTTGTGCATGTCGTGGAGGAAGCGTTTGACGTGGGGGTCAAGTTCCATCTTTTCCCCTTTGACGGCGTAATTGGACAGGTTCTTGGCCGCGCCGAAGCCGCCGGGCAGGATGACGGCGTCGAACTCGTCGGCCTTGGCCTCCGCCAGGTCGCGGATCTTGCCGCGAGCGATGCGAGCCGATTCCACGAGCACGTTCCGCGTCTCGTTGGTCGGCTGTTTGGTGAGATGGTTGACGACGTGCATTTGCGGTTTGTTGGGTGCCAGGCACTCGACCTGGGCACCCTCCCGGTCGAGGGCCAACAACGTCAGGACGGCCTCGTGGATTTCGGTACCGTCGAAGACGCCGCAGCCGCTCAAGATCACTGCCACGCGAGCCATTGGCGGTTCCTCCTTTGGGGCGACAGTCTCATTCAACCGACGCGCTTCCGTCGGGCAAATTCCCGGATGCTTTCTTCCTGTTCCTCGGTTTCTATCGAACCGGGCCGAAGATGGCGAATCCGTCGGATCGCCTCGGAGGCGGTGTCTCCGCGCTGAACGAAATAAGCGGCCAGAACCGTGCCGGTGCGTCCAAGTCCGGCCCGACAGTGGACGGCCACTCCCAGGCCGCTGGCCAAGGCCCGTTCCAGCGTCGCCACGCAGCGATTCAGGGCCTCCTGACTCGGAGCGGTCATGTCGTCAATGGGCACATGAACGCTCATCAGCCCGGCTTCGTTGATGTCACGGCGACACGGTGGATCTTCCGTCAAACACAAAAGCACGTCAATGCCCTGCTGCTTGAGCCAGCGTAGTTCGTCGAGCGATTCCGGCTGGGCCATGGCGGCCAAGCGGGGTTTTTCGATCCAAGTGAAACCTTCCGGCTTGGACATGCAGCGAAACCTCGGACTCAATCCTCGGCCTTGAGGGACTTGTGGCCGAAGTGACGGCGAAGCTGATTGGCCTGTTCCCAGACTTTCGGCTCCAGAGCCAGGAATTCGACGAGCCGGGCGGTGGTGGTGCCCAGACTGGCGGCGGCTTCCCGAAGCCGGGCCTCGTGAACAGCCAGGGCGTCCAGGCAGAGGCCGACCGCAGGCCAGAAGTCGGCTTCCTTCGGTCGCAGCTTCCAGCCCCGCGATTGCAGCGACTGCAACAGCGCCTGGGCCGGGGCTGACTCCGGCGGGAACGGCTGGCGGATCTTCAGGAACATCTGCTTGCGAAGCCGACGCAGGGCCCGGGCCTTGTTTTCGTGCTGGGATCGGCTCTCCTCGGCAATGACGATCAAGCCGCTGGGAGCATGCCGCAGTCGAACGGCAGAACTGGTCTTGTTCCGCTTCTGCCCTCCCGGCCCGCTGGCCCGATAGGTGTCCACGGCACATTGGTCGAGGAGCTGCTGGTCGGTCAGACAGGTCCATTGATCGCGCATGCCGGCCGTCACGCCCCCCTATCTTACTGGGCAGACGGCACGGCACGCTAGAGGCAATCGCGGAAGTGGTTTCTTCACGAGGAAAGATGTACGATGCCAATTCGAACCGCGCCGCAACCGGACAGCCGAGGGCCGATGGCAACGCGGTTCGCTGGACCGGCTCAATGCAGGGAACCGGCCGGTGTTCGGGAACCCCTCCGCACCAATGGGGTTGGGAAAGGGAATGCTTGTTACGGTAACAACTCCCAGGCCAAACTTCCAGATTCTTTTCCGGTTTTGCCACATTCTTCTTTACTTCAATCTGGGCATGGAGTTACGACACAAGGAGCGACCTTTCTCCTCTCTCCATATCACCTTGCAATGGCAACATGAGTTAACTTCAGGGGCATGGATTTGTTGCCAGATCTTAACGAAACGATAATTGTCATCAAGATACTCTGCCTTCGACGGAATTGCTTCTGGCTCCAGAAGGTTCGGCGATTTCATCGTTCTTGAAAGTACTGTGACCTGCCTTGGCCTCTCAACAGGTCGATGTGGTTACGAGTTTCTGTCATCTCTCCAGCAGGCGGTTGCGTTGCAGGGGGCTGAGATCGACAAGCTCCGCCCGGTGCCATGCCTCGATGGAACCGATGGGCAGCCAGAACCGGGCCTCGACCGGCACGACCGCTTGTGTTCGAGCCAGGAGCGTGACGTAGTCAGTGATCTCGTATTCACCCCGAGGCGACAGGGGCAGATCCCAATCCAGCACGGTTCGCGGAAAGACATAGGCCCCCAGATTCCCCAGGGCTGGGCCGTCCAGGTCCGGTTTTTCGACGAGTCGTTCCACGGTGCCGTCGGGCTTGAGAAACGCCACGCCCCACTGCCGCGCCTGCTCGACCTTCTGCACCAGAATTGCCGCAGGGTGGCGCACCAACTCTTCGAGGTCGGCTGCCCCGTAGAGGTCATCGCCGTTGAGGACCAGGCAGCGGTCGGAACGCAGATGGTTCTTGCAGCACCGAAAAGCATCGCCGGTGCCGCGGGGGTTCTCCTGGCGAACCGTGGTCCAGTCGGCAAAGTGGGTTTGCTCATTCAGATAGGCTTCGATCTGATCGGCCAGATAGTTGACGACGACAACGACGCGGCGGATGACCGGCGGCAAGGCCCCCAGGGTCCAGTCGAGAATCGGCCGACCTTGCACGGGCAGAAGGGGCTTGGGAGTCCGCAGGGTGTGCGGCCGTAAACGGGTTCCCAGTCCCGCAGCGAGAATCACGGCATCCATGAATCGAGCCATCCAAAAGGGCGACGGCTTGAACCAATCAGGTTCGCCCCGGCCGGCATGGTCCCGTTGTTCGGCAAGGTTGCTTCCCTCGGAGCAACCAATCGCTGCTACCCTACGAGGTGAGCGTCAAGGCGTCTGCGGCCGTTGGCCGAAAACAGTCTCGCCAGGGAATAGGCGGTGTCTTGCGAACTATCCACGGAAAGGATCGACCCATGCGCGGTCTGTTTGCGGTGCTCGGTTTGGCAGCGGTGATGCTCGCCAGCACTGGCTGCTGTCTGCATTACACCTGCGATTGTTGCGGCGATCTGTGCCCGACCTGCGGCTACGGCCAGGTGATTCAGCCGCACGTCGTGGGGACGGCCCCGGCGGCTGTGCCCGAGAAGCTGCCGGCCCCGATGCCGAACGCGGCCCCCAAGAGCGAAGCCCCTGCCGAGCCGGCCAAGAATCAGTAGGAACGGAGCCGCGGACTGGAGAGGTCCGCTCGCCCATCCGTTGAGAACGGCAGGATTGTGACTCCCGCTTCCGCCAGCGATTGACGCAAAGCTGTCACGAATGCCACGGCCCGCGGGTTGTCGCCGTGAACGCAAATCGTCTCCACGCCGCGTTCGCGGATCAGCCACAGCACTTGTTCCGCACCTTCCCGCGGGTCCTCGATCAGGGCGTGAGGCTCGGAGCGCGGCACCAGCGAACCATCGGTCCGGTAGCGGCGGTCCGCGAAGCCTTCGGGCACAAAACGGACCTCGTTATGTTTTGCGGCGCGCTCCAGTTCCGACCCTGGCAGGCCAAGCAGTGCCAGACGCATTTCCCGAGCAACTTCTATGACCACCTCGGCGGTCGGACCTTCGCGGCAGGCTCGGTTGTATAACGCGCCGTGAGGTTTGAGATAGCGGATGGCGACTCCTTCCAGGTCCCCAACCTTCTTCAGGCGGAAGACCTGATCTCGCAGCGTCTGCCGAAGTGCTTCGTCGGACAGATCGAGCTCCCTTCGTCCAAAATGCTCCGGATCGGAATAGCCCGGATGCGCTCCCACCTGCACCCCGAACCGCCGAGCAAGCGCGAGGGTGTTCCGCATGATGTCGTCGTTCCCGGCGTGCCCCCCGCAGGCCACGTTCACGGAAGTCAGCAGGGGCATCAGTTCGGCGTCGTGCGGAAAACCTTCACCAAGATCGGCATTCAAATCCACACAAGGCACGGGGAGCTCTCCACGGTCCAGAAGCGGAATGCGGATCAGATTTGGCCGGCAGAAAAAGCATCCGGAAGCGGTGGTTCCCAGGGGGGCCAGAAAACCGTTCCGCTCCCGGATGGCAAGCCGCTGCGGAAGTCCGGCGCGCGGGGACAGCCCCGGCGACGCATGATTCCGATGCTATGGAGTCCTTTGCCACGAGTCCTGCCGGTTGCCGAAACGCCTCGCAGAGCCGGCTTGATCGAGAAAGGTTCCCTGTGGACCCAAACCGATCCGCAGGTGTTGGTGATTATGGCCGCTTCGAGAGGCCTGTCAAGGGTTAACCGCCGACAAAGTGAACGAAACCACCGAACGCAGCGGATGTAGGTCTTGGGCCAGGAGCAGAAACCGCAACCTGCCTCCTATTGCACGTTGGACGCGGGTGCTATGATGACTGATGAAGACAATTGCCGAGATGATCGATTCCTCGGGACCATGCAAGCTGATGATCCGAAGTAGGGTGCTAGCGTGAACGCTCTGCCGAACATGCCTGAAACGACCTGCGGTGCCGACGGCACGGCGCTGCGCGTCTGGATGTTCGGAACGCTGGACTATTCGACCTTCGTTCGGCTTCAGGACCAGATCCGGCGGGAAGTGGAGAATGGCGAAGCGCCGACCCTGCTGCTGTGCGAGATTTCCCGGTTCATCAGCGTGGGCCGGGAAGGAAGCTGGACGCACATCCTGCTTGATCCGGAAGAGGATTCGGATCGGGCCTGCGAGGTCCGCTGGGTGGCTCGCGGCGGGGGTTGCTGGCTGCATCTGCCCGGGCAATTGATGGTGGCGGCGATCCTGCCGCTGCGGCGATTGGGTCTGACGCTGGGCGGGCATCTCCACCGATTGCAAACAGCCTTGCGGCGGGTGCTGGCGGAACACGAGGTCATGAACCTGACTGTCGAACCGTACCGCTATGTGCTGGCGGGTCGGCGTCCGGTGGCCTGCCTGGGAGCCGCCGTCGCCAACGACGTCACCAGCTACGGAGCGATCCTCAACGTCAACCCGCTCCTGGAGCCGTACCGCCGCGTGCTGCCCGGCGACCGCCAACGACCGATGACCTCGATGGCCCGCGAATGCCGCCGACCTCTACGGCCGGCGCGGGTCCGCGAGCGGCTCATGGATCATTTCACCGTCGCCTACGGCTTCGCCCGCTCCACGCTGTTTCTGGAACATCCTTCGGTGGGGCATGAGAACCGCTCCCATGCGATCCCTTCCCCTCGTTGACATCCATTCCGCCGATGGAATGTGCGAACATTCCCTCGACGCGCGCAGGTCGTGTGAAAATTCCAGCCAGGCGAGCGGGATGCGTGAGCATCCCGGTGACGCGAGCGGTTTACGTGAAGATTCAGCTGAGGCGAGCGGGATGCGTAAGCATCCCGGTGACGCGAGCGGGTCGTGTGAAGATTCAACCGTGGCGAGCGGGATGCGTAAGCATCCCGGTCCCCGCCGCTTGCCTTCCTGGCTCAAGCGTCCCCTGCCGCGGAGCAACGGCAACTCCTTCACCGAAACCCTGCTGCGGGAACTGCGTCTGGAAACCGTCTGCGAGAACGCCCGCTGTCCGAATCGGCCCGAGTGCTACAGCAAGAAGACGGCCACGTTCATGATCCTGGGCAACGTCTGCACGCGGCCCTGCGGATTCTGTTCCGTGCCCAAGGGCGTGCCGGATGCTCCGGAGGACGACGAACCGGAACGCCTCGCCGAGGCTGCGGCTCGCCTTGGTCTGCGGCACGTTGTCATCACCTCGGTGACGCGGGACGACCTGCCCGACGGCGGGGCCGAGCATTTCCGCCGCTGCATCCTGGCCGTCCGCGCCAGGACCGGAGCCGTCGTCGAGGTGCTGACGCCCGATTTCCTCGGCGATCTGCGGGCCGTGGACACGGTGCTTTCGGCTCGCCCCGAAGTGTTCAATCACAATCTCGAAACCGTGCCCCGGTTGTATCGCAAAGTGCGTGGCCGAGCTTCCTATCAGCGCAGCCTCGACGTCTTGCGGCACGTCAAGCAGACGATGCCGGAGATTGTGACCAAAAGCGGGCTGATGCTCGGTCTGGGGGAAACGCTGGAGGAACTCTTCGAGGTGTTTTCCGATTTACGGTCGATCGGCTGCGATACGCTGACGCTGGGGCAATACCTGGCCCCGACGCTCAAGCATATTCCCGTGGTCCGTTATGTGCCCCCGGAGGAATTCGATCGACTGGCCGAGCTGGCCCGGCGGCTCGGTTTTCGCCATGTGGCCAGCGGACCATTCGTCCGTTCCAGCTATCACGCCGCGGACATGGTGAAATGACCATGCGGATTGAAGTTCGTGTCCCCGATCTCGGTCTGGAGCCTGATACGCCGATCCGCGTCACGCACTGGTACGCTACCGTGCGGGAGCCGGTCCTGGCCGGGGATCGGCTCGTGGAACTGCTGGTCCCCGGGGCGGTTTACGAAGTGCCCTGTCCCGCCGACGGAACCCTGGACGAGGTGCTGGTCAGGCCGACGAGTCGGGTCGTCCCCGGTCAGCTTCTCGGCATTGTCAGCGTCGCCGAGGCCGCTTCCGTCTCTTCCCCCGACTCAGGATCGACACCATGAGCCGCGGGTTGTTCATCAGCCTGGATGGACCCGACGGGGCGGGCAAAAGCACGCAATGCCGTCTGCTCGCCGAGTGGCTTCGAGAACGGGGTTGCCCCGTCGTGCTGTGCCGCGATCCCGGAGGCACCGCGGTTGGCGAACGTATCCGCGAACTGCTCCTGGATCGGGATTGTCACATGAGTGTCACTTGCGAAGCGTTTCTCTACATGGCCAGTCGCGCCCAGCTCGTCGATGAGGTGATTCGACCGGCCCTGGTGGAAGGAAAATTCGTCGTTTCGGACCGCTTCCTGCTCGCCAACGTCGTCTATCAGGGGCATGCCGGCGGCTTGTCTCCGGAAAAGCTGTGGGAACTGGGTCGGCTCGCCGTCGGTTCCTGCCTGCCCGATCTGACGCTCGTTCTCGACGTCGAGCCGGAAGTTTCCTCGGCCCGCAAACCTGGTCCGAAGGACCGCATGGAATGCCGAGGACCGGACTTCGCCTGGAAGGTGCGGCAGGGATTTCTGGCCGAGGCGCAGCGCGATCCGGAACGAATCCGCGTCATTCCGGCCCAGGGAAGCATTGCAGAAGTGGCTGGACGCATTCGTGACGAGGTGGCCCGTGTCCTGGCGAAGCATTCGCGGCCATGACGAATTGGTCGTCGCTTTTCGAGAAGTTGTAGGGCGGGGACGTCTGGGTCACGCTTACCTGTTCGTGGGACCGTCAGGGATCGGCAAACGAACTTTCGCCGTCGAACTGGCCCGGTCGCTTCTGTGTGAACGGGAATCTTTTTCCATCAGTTTTTCCGGCGGAAAAGGCCAAGGCGAAGGGGCGTGCGGTGAGTGTCCCGCCTGCATCCAGGTGGATGCCCGAACGCACCCGGATTTTCAGTTGCTCGGCCTGCCCGGGGACAGGCACGAGTTCCCCATCGAAGAGATGCAGAAGCTGGTATCGCATTTGGCCTTGAAACCGGCTCGGGGTCGGCATCGCGTGGCCGTGGTGGATGATGCCGAAAGCCTCAGCACGGAAGCGGCCAATTGCTTTCTGAAAACTCTTGAAGAACCTCCGCCGGACTCGCTGCTGATCCTCATCGCCGTCAGCGCCGAACGGCTTTTGCCAACCATCCGTTCCCGCTGCCAGATCATCCGCTTCAACGCCTTGGCCCCGACGGTCCTGGCCGATCTCATTCTGGCCGAAGGACTGGCCGAACATCCCGATGCCGCACGACGCCTGGCCGAGGCGAGCCGGGGCAGTCTGGAAACGGCCCGTTGGCTGGCACGTCCGGAAGTACAGAGTCTTCAGCGGCAGATGGATGATCTGCTTCGGACCCGACCCGTGAATCCAGTAGCCCTCGGGCAGTTGCTGGGCCGCTTCTGCGAAGAGGGAGTCAAAGAGTCGGCTGCGAAGCGGGAACGTGCTCGTGTCGCCCTGGCTCTCCTGGCCGACCTCCTGCACAAAAGGCTGGCCTTTGCGGTCAGCCACGAGGCGGATTCCCCACCGCAGGTCGCTCGCACTCCGGCTGCCGAGATCGAGTGCCTGGCTGACGCGCTGGATCAGGTGCTGGTCGCCGAGCAGCAGATCGACCGCTGGCTTCAGGTGCCGCTGGTGCTGGAAGCCTGTGCGGACGCCGTGGCCCAGAACCTCAACTAGTCGGGTTGCTCTTGGCATAACCGCGTCAACCACCGATAATCGCCGCTGCGTTGGCCGCGTCGTCCGCTCGGAAGTGCATCTCTACAATGCCAGCAAGCGCGGCGAAAGCGAGGAAAGGGATGAACGAATCGGCCCGGGCGCTGGATTACGTCAGCCAGACGCTAGCCCTGCCTACGGTGATGGGGCGGTATCACAATCGCGCTCCGGCGGTGCTGGTGGAACTGGCCCTCAGCCGTGGCGAAGGAGAACTCACCTCGCGCGGGGCCTTGGCGGTTCGCACTGGCCGACGCACCGGGCGTTCCCCGCGGGACCGTTACATCGTCGCCGACAGCGGCATCAAGGACGAAATCTGGTGGGGACCGGTCAATCGCCCCCTGCCGCCGGAGAACTTCCATCGGCTCCTGAAGAAGGCGATGGACTATGCTCGCCTCCGGGAGTTGTTCCTTTTCGACGGCTGGGCCGGAGCCGATCCTCGGTATCGCCTGGCCGTCCGCGTCGTCTGCCAGCGCGCCTGGCACGCCCTGTTCGCCCACACCCTGTTCCGCCGACCAACCCGGCAGGAGCTGGAAAACTTCACGCCAGGCTTCACGGTGCTGGCCCTTCCCGATTTCCATGCCGATCCCGCGCGGGACGGTACCACCAGCGAGGCCTGTATCGCCATCTCCTTTGCCGAACGGGTCGTCCTCATTGTCGGCACCAGCTACGCCGGCGAAATCAAGAAGGCGATCTTCAGCGTGATGAACTACCTGCTGCCCCGGCGGGGCCTGCTGTCCATGCACTGCTCGGCCAACATCGGGGCGGCGGGAGACACGGCGTTGTTCTTCGGGCTGTCGGGGACCGGAAAGACGACCTTGTCCGCCGACCCCCGGCGACGGCTGATCGGCGACGACGAGCATGCCTGGTCCGAGGACGGCGTGTTCAACCTGGAAGGCGGCTGCTACGCCAAAACGATCCGCCTCTCTGCTCAGAGCGAACCGCAGATTTACAACGCCATCCGCTTCGGCTCCGTCCTGGAAAACGTGGTCGTCGATCCGGAATCTCGCGAAGTGGATTTCGCCAACGCCAGCATCACGGAGAACACCCGGGGAACCTATCCAGTCGAGCACATTGAAAACTGTGAACTTTCAGGTCTTGGCGGGCACCCGGCTAACATCGTGTTTTTGACCTGCGACGCCTTCGGCGTGCTGCCGCCGATCAGCCGCTTGACCCACGAGCAGGCCCAATACCACTTCCTGGCCGGGTACACCGCCAAGGTGGCGGGCACGGAAACTGGCGTCCGCGATCCGGAGGCCACCTTCAGTCCGTGCTTCGGCGGACCCTTCCTGCCGCTTCATCCGCGAAGGTACGGCGAGATGCTCAAGCACAAGCTCCGCAAGCATGGGTCGCAGGTCTGGCTGGTCAACACCGGCTGGAGCGGAGGCCCGGCGGGGAAGGCGTCGCGCATACGGCTGGACTACACTCGGGCCATGCTCGATGCGGCCCTTTCCGGCAAGCTCGACGCGGTGGAATATCGGCCTGAGCCGTATTTCGGGCTGATGATTCCCGCCCAGGTGCCCGGGGTGCCGAGCGAGATTCTGCAACCACGACAGGCTTGGCCCGATGCCGCCGCCTATGATGCTGCCGCTCGGCATCTGGCGGCGCTGTTTGAGCAGAATATGAAAACGTTCTCGACGGCGGACGTGGAGACGTGAGCAAACAGGGGGAAGGCAAGCGGGACACGAGAAGGCCTCGATGATCGCTGGAGGAGACCGGAGGGCTGACGCCCTCCGCTCGCCAATTCCAAGGTTTGACGCCCTCCGCTCGCCAGAGCGAGAGGCTGAGGCAAAGGAGCAAGAGAAAGGCGAGCGGGGCACGTTAGTGCCCCGGTTACTCAGAGCGACAAAGAAAGGTCACGGAGGACCGCGGGATGAAGGCTTGGCC
>JANWWR010000167.1 GCA_025055835.1 Gemmatales bacterium
GGATTCCCATTGTTCCGGCGTCATCAGCACTTCCCGGGCATTGCTTCCGTTGTAGGGTCCGACGATGCCATCCTCGGCCATGTAGTCGATGAGCCGGGCCGCCCGACCGTAGCCGATGCCCAACGCACGTTGGAGCAACGAAGTGCTGCCGCGACGCTCCCGCACCACGATCTCGACGGCTGCCTCGTAAAGCTCATCACGCTGTCGCATCGCCTCCAAAGCGTCCTTGCCGGAGCGGGCTGCCGTGCTGAGTTGGATCAGTTCCTGCGAGAAGACCGGCTCGCATTCCAGATAGTTGCAGACGCGGGTGATCTCGGCGTCGCTGGCGTAGGTGCCCTGGGCGCGGACGATGGTGCTGGTGCCGGGTTGCAGAAAGAGCATGTCGCCTTTGCCCAGGAGTTTCTCGGCACCCATCTCGTCGAGGACGACCCGGCTGTCGGTGCGGCTCGACACCTGGAAGCAGATGCGGGCTGGCAGATTCGACTTGATCAACCCCGTGATCACGTCCACCGTCGGCTTCTGGGTAGCGACGACCAGATGGATGCCCGCTGCCCGGGACTTCTGAGCCAGGCGGATGATGTGCCCTTCCACCTCCTTCCGCATGGTCATCATCAGGTCGTTCATCTCGTCCACGAAGATGACGATGTAGGGCATTTTTTCGGGAATGCGGGCCTGCTCCTCCTCGTCGGCGGGATTGAGACGGCGGTAGATTTCCTCGGCCCCAAGCTCGTTGTACCCGGCGATGTTGCGGACCCTGGCCCGGCTCAGGATGTCGTAGCGTTCCTCCATCTTGTCCACGGCCCAGCCGAGGATCGCCTCGGCCTTTCGCATGTCCTTGACCACGGGATGCATCAGGTGGGGTATCTTGCCGTATTCGCTCAGTTCCAGCATCTTCGGGTCGATCATGATCATCTTCACTTCGCTGGGCCGACGGGTCATAAGGATGCTCAGAATGATGGCGTTCATGCAGACCGACTTTCCGGTGCCGGTGCGGCCGGCGATGAGCAGGTGGGGCATGTCGGCCAGGTCGTACACCAGCGGCTTTCCTTCGGTGTCCTTGCCGAGAAAGAGCGGGATTTTGTACTTGGTCAGCCTGTCACCGGCGTTGAGAATGACCTCCTTGAGGCGGACGACGGCCCGATGTTCGTTAGGAATCTCGACACCGACCGTGTCCTTGCCCGGAATCGGGGCGACCATGCGGACGCTGGGCACCTTGAGATTGAGAGCGATGTCGTCGGCTAGCCGCGTCACCTTCTGGAGCCGCAGGCCGGTTTCCAGGGCGACCTCGAACTGCGTAATGACCGGGCCGGTGTTGATGCCGACGACCCGGACATTGAGGCCGAAGTCAGCAAAGGTCTGCTCCAGCTTGACGGCCCGTTCCCGGAGAAACTGATCAATCTGCTCGTAAGGGAACGGTTCGGGGTCGTCCAGCAGATCGAACGGCGGAAGCTGGTAGTCGTTCTTTGGAATGCGGGCCGGCAGCGGGGCGGGGTGATGCACCGGAGGAGGCTTGCGAGTCACCGCCACGGAAGGAAGGCTCGGCGCGGGCGGTGTCTCGGGAGTCGTCTTGTCCGCGGGAGGGGCGGACTGTGCTAGACGACGGCGACGCTCCGCCTCCTCGGCACGCCGCAAAGCGACCCGCTGGCGGTACAGGTTCCAGCGGCGGATCGCCAAGCGGAACAGCGGAGGCCAGACGGCATCGCCGGCAAATGCCAATCCGAAGGTCAGCAATGCTCCCAGGACCAGGTACGTCCCCGGGGCGGTGAACTGATCGGACAGCCAGTCATTCAGCATGACGCCGAGCAAGCCGCCAGGACCGTAGGCGGAGTGCATCGGTCCGGCGAGGTGGCACACCTCAGCGAGGAGACTGACGCCCGGAACCAGAATCATCCATCCCAGCAGCCGCCAGCACCACAAACCACGCCGTCCTTCGAGCAACAACGTCAACGAGAGCATGAACCAGGAGACAAGCGCAGGATAGGTTCCCAGACCGAGAGCGTCGGCCAACTGTCGAGCGATCCAGGCCCCGTACCACCCGGCGAAGTTGTTTGGCGTCGGGTTGGCGGGGAGGACCGTGGCCCCAGGTTGATCGGCCGGGTCGAAGGACAGTACGACGGGTATCAAAGCCAGACCGGCGGCCAGGCAAAGCACGGCCAGGATGTCCAAGGCCAGACGCAGCCGCCATGTCAATCGCTGCCAATCCATGGTGTCCATCCGCTGAGGAAGTAAACCGCCGCCTGTACGCAAAGCGTACGACGGCTTATCCTCGACATCGGCGGAGATGCCTCAGAACTTGAAATGGATTGGAGAATTGGCAACGTGCTCGTCGGTTGGGAAATGTTGCACATCGCCTTATTGGAACCGGAAATCGCTCCCAACACGGGAAACATCGCCCGGCTTTGTGCTGCCACCGGGACTCGGCTGCACCTCATCGGTCGGCTCGGTTTTCGGCTCGATGAACGCTCGTTGCGTCGGGCCGGCGTGGATTACTGGGAATATGTCGATTGGGTGCGTCATGCTGATTGGGACGACTTTGCCGGGGCGATGATCGGCCATCGCCTTTGGCTTTTCACCGCCCGGCGAGGGACGCTCTACTGCCGGGTCCGGTTTCAGGACAATGATTGCCTGGTCTTCGGCAGCGAAAGTCAGGGACTGCCCGAGGGACTCCTCAACCGCTACGAGCCCTGCAACCTGCATATTCCCATGCCAACGGGCAAAGTCCGCAGTCTCAACCTGGCGACGGCGGCCGGCATCGCCCTCTATGAAGCCCTGCGTCAGATACACGCCTGGTGAGCGTCGGGCCGACGATGCAACGGCAACGTAAACTTGCTGGGAACACTGATTCCACTTGACTGGAGAAAACCGATCATGTGGCTGATCCGCTGGTTGAATGCCCAGATTCTTCGCCATGTCCGGGTGCTGGAATTGATTGGTGTACTCATGCGCATCTTCAGTTTTTCTCTGGTCAGTTGGCTTGGTCCGAATAGCCCCTTCTTTTTTGTCTGGGTGTTCAACACCGCCGATGCGATCCTGCTGTCGTGGTGTGCCGTGCTCAAGAGGGACTTGGCTTACACGCTGCTCAACGTGTTCTGGGTCGGCGTCGGCATCGTCGGGATGATCCGGGCCACCGGCTTCAATGCCCACTAGCGACCAGGCAGCCGAGTTCGCCGCACTCTCTCGCTTCTGCACGTGCTAAGGGCGGAAATCTCCTGTACACTGACCGCCGAGCCAAGCGTTCCACCTAGGGCAGCGATTGCGAGCAAACATGGGTCACGGATCGGACGGCATGGCGGGGTTCACCTACCGCGACGCGGGCCTGAACCTCGAACTGTATCAAGAAAGCCTGGAAGCCATCGCTCCGCTGTTGAAGCGGACGCAATCCGGCCGGGTACTCGACCGTCCCTCCCGGCAGAAGGTTGGCGGCAAAAAGAGTGGGTTTTTTGCCAGTCTGTTTTCCCTGGATTGGAACGGCAAGCTGTTTGCCCGCAACTACCGCAGGCCGGTGCTGGTCGCCTGCACGGACGGTGTCGGCAGCAAGCTCAAAGTTGCCATGCTCATGAACAAGCACGACACGGTCGGCATCGACCTGGTCGCCATGAGCGTCAACGACTGCTTGTGCAGCGGCGGCGAACCATTGTTTTTCCTCGACTATCTGGCCATGTCCCGCGACGATCCCGAATTGACCCGGCAAATCGTCCGCGGCATCAGCGACGGTTGCCTGGAAGCGGAATGCGCTCTGGTCGGCGGCGAGACAGCGATCCTGCCGGACTTCTACCAGCCGGGCGAATACGACCTGGCGGGCTTCTGCGTCGGCGTCGTGGAACGCAGCCGAATCGTTGACGGCCGCAGCATCGTGCCGGGGGACGTCATTCTGGGACTCGAAAGCAGTGGGCTGCATTCCAATGGCTACAGCCTGGTACGCAAGGTGGTCTTCGATCATGCCAGGCTGAAAGTGAGCGACTACGTTCCCGAACTGGGTCGGACGGTTGGCGAGGAACTCCTGGAACCGACGCGGATCTACGCCCGGGCCGTCAAGGAGGTGCTGCGGCATTATCCGGTAAAGCGGGTGGTGCGGGGCATGGCCCACATCACCGGCGGCGGCCTGGTGGACAACCTTCCGCGGATTTTGCCCGCCAACCTGCAAGCGCTGCTGCGCCGGGATTCCTGGCCAGTGCCCCCGGTCTTCTCCTGGGTGCAACGTCTGGGCAACATCGCCCAAGAGGAAATGGACCGCGTGTTCAATCTCGGCATTGGGTTCGTCTTGATTGTCAGGCCGCACTTCGCGTCGAGCATCCAGCGGCGGCTGGAAGCTGCCGGGACGAAAGCCCATGTGATCGGCACGATCCGCCGCGGCGGCGAAGGCGTGGTGTTCGTATGAACACGGCGGAACGGCATGCGGGCGCGCCGGATTGCGCGCCGCCCGGCGAAGTCGCTCGGCGTCACCTGGGCGTAGTGCTTCAAGGCGACCTTTGCGTCATGGCCAAGCCAGCGGGCGACAGTGTGGACGGAATAGCGACGCAGCAGGTCGGTTTCGAAACTCGACCGCAAGTTGTGCAGAAGCCGCGGCCAGCGGGCCAGGTTCGCCTTGCGGAGCAGCCGTTCGACGGCGTGATGAAGATTGATATTTCGCCAGCCGCGCGGCGTATCCGCCTTGTCCCGCCACGGCCCTTCAATGACGTGCGTCGCGCCCGGCGTCGCCCGCTCCCAGGCGTCCAGCAGGAACGGCTTCAGGTCGGCGAACAGCGGAATCTCCCGCGTTTCCTTGCCAGCGTAGCGGGCGGTTTTGATGCACGGAACGTGAATGCGTCGCTGCTCGAAATTTAAGTGCCGCCATTCGAGACTCAGCACTTCACTTGGGCAGCGGAGGCCGCCCAGCCGGGAAAGTGCCAGGATCGTCCGCAGTGTCGGATCAGCCACGGCGAGCAGCCGGTCGAATGTGGCGCGGTCAACCTAGTGCTGTCGTGCCGTCACGTCGGCGCGGGGAATACGGACTTCGCAGAACGGATTCTCGCTGATGAAGCGATGCTTGCGCGCGACGTGCAGAAATGTCCTGGCGAAGGCCAGTCGTTTGGCGACGGTCGAGGGAGCCAGTGCTTGCGTTCGCGGCCAGGCGGTGAAGCATTCGGCGTCGAAGTTGTTGATGCTGCCCAAGCGTCGGTCGGCTCCGAAGAATTCGCAGAGCAGCTTGGCGACCAATTCCAGCCGGTACCGTGTTCTAGGCGCAGCATCCGTCCGCGACGCAATGTACCGCTGGCACCATTCAGCCAGTGTCGGTACGTCAGTCGGGCCGTCAGCCAGGCCGCAGCATGCCAGGCGTCGGCGCAGCACGGCGTCAAGCGACTCCAGCCAGCCCGCTGTCGAAGCAGGTACCGACGTGCCGAGTCGCTTCGCCGCGATGATCGCCTTGACGTGTCCGCGGATTGTCTCCACCGTCCGTCGGCTGACCTGGCCCAGCCGCAGTGTTCGGCACTTGCTCCCGTGCCTGGTGGCGATGCGGTGGTACCCGTTCCCGTCATATGACTCTGGCCATATCAAGCCTCCTCCGCAGGACGATAAACTTTTGTCAGCCGAGTGGAAGATCGGGCCTGATAAGCGATCCCAGGCGATAAGAGACCAAGACCGGGGTTGCAGATTCAGTCATGGAAAGGTTTAGTCTGCTTTGTCTGATGATTCGGCCTGCCCCGAGAGCATTACCCCGTGCCACATGGCTGTCCCACGCCCCTCCCCGCCAGCCTATGCCGAGCCGGCCATCTGCAATCCTTCGGTTGACACCACCAAAGCCTGCTCCCCAAGCGACCTAGACCCCCGCCCCGCAACGCTGAACTGTTGTAGGCCCTAATTGCCGTTTGAAGACAGGTGCCCTGCCCAGGGCCAGGAAATTGTCATGCATGTTAAGGCCTATTAGAACAGTCGCTACGACCTTAGAGCCACTGGACACGACTCTCCATCACAGCCGCTTCCAGTCCGCAGCCACTCGCAAGTTGTTACATGCCAAATGGTTCTGGCTTAGAAGAACTCAGCAGATGACCACGTGTGATGTTTTGTCCAGTGGCTATTAATTCACGGTCCTTGAGCGGTCGTTTGCCGCCTCAGAAGAAAAAGTAGAGATCTGGCAAACTTCTTGACGGCCATCCGCCGGCCGTTTATAAGGATTAGAAAGGATCCGCGAGCCTCCCGACGACCGGCTCGAGAATTATTACCCGATTTCGAAGGCCTTGGAGAGACCACCAAGTCTTGTATGCCATCATGCGACGGAGAAAAAGCCGATGACCTCCAACGCCGATCCTCTGTTTGAAGGTGTCCGAAATTCGTACCAGGCAATGATGGCATATTACAAACTGCACGGTAACCCCTTGGACTGGGTCAAGAAGAACGTGGGATCGCTTCAGGACTGGAATGCGGCAGCCAATCAAGGTCTACCTGAAGCGATGATTTTATTAGGAACGTGCTATTTATATGGCCAAGGATTTAAGCAAGATTATGTTCAAGCAATGAACTGGTATAAGAGGGCCGCTGATCTCGGTAACTCTGATGCAATGGTTAAAATCGGAGAAATGTACCTTGAAGGCTTGGGAGAGGCTCCGGACTCCATTAACGCCTTGATGTGGTTTCGAAGAGGCGCCGATTTAGGAAATACTGATGCAATGATACATATCGGTGCTATGCACTTTGAAGGTAGAGGGGTCAACCAGGATCCTGTCGAAAGCGTAAAGTGGTGCCAGAAGGCTGCCTCCCTGGGCAACACACGGGCGTTGGTCATCTTGGGCACATTTGCTTCGCTAGTGCAGAATCCCAGCCGAGCGCTTATTTGGTATCAAAAGGCTGCGGACCTTGGCGACCCCGCAGCAATGAGATTAATTGGAATGATGTTCGACCAAGGGCTGGGAGTAAAGCAGGATCACGGGGAAGCCATGCAGTGGTACCAAAGGGCGGCTGAGTTGGGCAACACCGACGCCATGTACGCCATCGGTTCAATGTATCATGAAGGCCGAGGATTAGCACTGGATTACGGCCAAGCTCTAAGTTGGTACCAAAAGGCAGCTGACCTTGGCAACAGCACAGCCATGTTTGCGATTGGGTCAATGTACCACCAAGGTCATGGAGTAAAGCAAGATTACAGCCAATCTATAACTTGGTATCAACGAGCGGCTGAGCTTGGTAATACTCAAGCGATGTGCATTTTGGCAGTGATGCATTGCGGGGGCACGGTGGTTAAACGGGATTATCTAACAGCCTTACGGTGGTTTCATACTGCGGCTGACAGAGGCGATGCCCGTGCTATGGTCGGGCTAGCAACTATGTACGATGAAGGTCTGGGGGTAAACCGTGATAAAGCTCAGGCTCGCCGGTGGTACCGAATGGCGATTGCTGCTGGTTATCAACCTCCTTTGTTGCTTAGATTAAGGTTGGCACTGACCAAATGGTTTCTGGGTGAGAAATAACGTTTTGTCCTGATAGGCACAAGGCGCGCGTGTGTGGGGTCTGGCAACTGCAGGTCTAATACATTTGCGACGCTTCATTCTCCCAGTTTTGTGCGCATGGGTGTTATTATTAGAATTCCGTTAATCTGAAGCAAACAGCCCAAACTTTAGCGTATTAACACTCACACTTGAAGTGTCAAAGAGGGAGAGTACGAAAGGACTCTCGTGACAAAATCGGCTATAGCAATGCTTTCACAGGGCGTTTTTACGGCGACGTGAGCTAGGGCGCGTTGAAGCCGAAAAGCGAGGGCGTGGTGTTAGCGCTTCTTTGTTTAATGTACAGTATCCGAGGTTGTCGTGCGTGAACTCTTTGGGAGACTTCGGTAGATCCCACGCCAGTGAAGTCACCGGGCAGACGTGGTAAGGATTTCGTGACACAGGCGTCTCCTTACGTCAGCAGATACCTTGAGAAGGCTACAGCTAAGATGGCTGGTTACTCTCTGACAGCACCTCAAAGATTTCGTCCTCCTGCAGGCTGTAGCCGCACAGAAGACCAGCGCGCTGAGGCAGTGTATTGTTTTGCTGGTCTAGCGGGTTTACCTCCGGCGGATTGTGACTCTGGGCGTTGCTACAAACTGCGA